>CAIWVP010000001.1 GCA_903916195.1 uncultured Verrucomicrobiota bacterium
AGCTCTGTCAGGCGATGAAGATCGCTGCCTACGACACGGACCTCACGGATGACCGATGGACGCGGGTGGAACCGATGCTCCCACCGCCCCGGCCCTTGGGCCGGCCCCGCGCGGATCTGCGGCGCATCCTCAACGCGCTGCTGGGTCGTCGAGCGCACTTTCGGCTGGCTCATGCACCACCGACGCCTCGTCCGCGACCACGAGACCTCCAACGACAGCGCTGAAGCCTTCGTCCTCCTCGCCATGTCACGCACCCCGATCCGAAGATCGGCTTGATCGCTGGCTGTCCGGTGTTTTCCAACAGGCGCTTAAACAAAACTTGTTGGAATCGTTACCCTCGAACAGATTCTGCCAGGTAACCATCTGCGGGGTGGTCCAGCCGGTAAAATTGTCCGTTCGCTAGGCGGAAACTTCCCTGCCGTTGGCTGGCAAAATCATTCGACCGCTGAAATCAGGCCGGTTCGCCCGCATTTCCCCGCCCCACTACCTTTGGCACATCCGCTGCTTATTGTTCGTCAGCTGCTTATGATGACCCCAGTGATACCCGAAAACGAGTCAGAAACGGTCACAACCGAGAGCGAGGTCCATCTTCCGCTGGGGCTGCTGGGCTTCGAGCGCACCAAGCACTACACCTTGCTGGCCAATCCCGGTGAAATGCCGTTCCGCTGGCTGCAGGTGGTTGGTGACCCCAGCCTCGCGTTCCTCGTCGTGCCGCCTTTCGAGGTGCTGCCAGACTACGAGCCGGACATCAGCCCGGAGGATGCCGCATTCCTGGAACTCGATTCGCCGGAGGATGCGCTCCTGTTCAACATCGTGACGCTGCGGGCCAATGGGCGCGCCACCGTCAACCTCAAGGGGCCGCTCGTCCTGAACCGCTATTCGCTGCGCGGCAAGCAGGTCGTGCTCGCCAACGCCGCCGACTACGCGCTCCAGCATCCGCTGCCTGTCGCTGACTGATCACCCCGCCTGCCATGCTCATACTCTCCCGCAAACTTGGTGAAAGCGTCGTCATTGACGGCCGCATCATCGTCAAGATTGTCCGCCTGGATGGGGACGTCGTGAAGGTCGGCATTGAAGCCCCCGCCGACGTGCCGGTGCATCGCCAAGAGGTTTACGACGAAATCCAGCGTAACAACCGCGAGGCCCTGACGAAGGTCCACCCCGTCGTGCCCAAACTACCCCGCAAGCTCTCGGTCCGGACGGAAACCCCGGTGACCGATGTGGCCCCAGCCTGATCCTCGCCACGTAATCATCCACCACACGCGCACATCATGGTCATCAACTCGAACATCGCCGCCCAAGTCTCCGCCAACAACCTCATGAGCTCCCAAGCTCAGTTGGGCAAATCCCTCGCGCGCTTGTCCTCGGGGTCCAAACTCGTCTCGCCCGCGGACGACCCCGCCGGCCTGGCCGTCGCCTCGCGGCTCGACGCGCAGATCAATCGCACCAACGCCGCCAAGTCCAACGTCGGCAACGCCGTCTCCTTCACGCAGACCCAGGATGGCTATCTCAAGAAAGTCACCAAGGCCCTCGACCGCATGGGCGAGCTGGCCGTGCTCGCTCAGGACGTGACCAAGACCGACCCCGACCGCGCGCTCTACAACAACGAGTTCACGCAACTCGCTAACTACGTCACCAGCACGGCGACGAAGCAGTTCAACGGCGTGGACCTCTTCTCCGCCACGGCGGCGACGTTGAACGTGACGATCGACTCAGAAGGCAGCTCTTTCGCGATGGCCGCCATCAACCTCGGCGCCACCGCCTACACCGCCGCCACCGGTTCCGGCGTGGGCACCGCCGCCACCGCCGCCACCGCGCTCACCAACGTGAAGGCCGCCATGACCCAGCTCTCCAGCGACCGGGCGACCATCGGCGCCTATCAGTCCCGCCTGGACCTCACGGCCGAGCAGCTCACCATCAGCGAGGAAAACCTCTCCGCCGCCAGCTCGCGCATCCAGGACGTGGACATGGCCGAGGCCAGCACGGAATTCGCCCGTGCGAACATCCTCATGCAGTCCGGCACCGCGATGCTCGCCCAAGCCAACCAGACTCCGCAAACCGTCCTCCGCCTGCTCCAATAAACCGGCTGGCTTGAGATCCCGGCGAGCCAGACCTGGCCGACCGCTCCCCAACTTTCCCGCTTGGCGTTGCGCGAAGAAACAATCTGCGAGCCGCACGCTTCAGGCCGCGACCGGAACGTGCGGGAACCCGTGACAGGGCTGATAGGGGCGACGAAGTGCGCTCCGAGCCGCTCGTGGACGTGACAGGTGTTCATCGCTGGTATCGGGCCGGTCGACCGAACGCCAATGCTGGCTGCAGCCGTCGTGCAACGTCTGGCGATCGCTTTCGTCGCGAGGTCGCCAAGCGGGGCGGGAGCGACGTCACGGACGGACCCGGTGATGCCGACGTCGAGGGCCTACCGGTGTCGGGCCGGCACGGCAGCGACGGTGAAGGCGGCGCCCATGCCGCCCGGCATGAGGGGGCGACGTTCCGGCCGGATTTTTGCATCGCCGGACCGATCAGCCGCGGAGGCGCGACCTTGTCCGGTCGCTGGTGATCTGGGTCCGAGCGCGCTGTGGACAGGGTGGGGCGAGGGTTTCCTTCACGGAGGCGGACCTGGGTCAGACGAGCTTTCCGGCTTTGCGCCAGCGCCAGAGGGTGGAGGTGTTGATGCCGAGTTGGCCAGCGACCCAGCTGAAGTTGTCGTCGCTCTCGGCCAGCAGCTTCTTCGCCAGCGCCAGCTTCTGCTTGGTGTTGGGCAGCGACGATCCGAAGTTCACCGGCGCCGCCGGGGCGACTGGGGATACGCCGCTGGCCAGGGTCTCCGCGGGCTGCGGGCCCTGTGGCAGGGCGACGGACCTCGACTGCCGGTTTTCGGGCATGTCCCACCATGGCGCGCGTAAGATCGGCCCGTCGAACAGCAGGACCATGCGGTCGATGGTGCTCTTCAGCTCGCGGACGTTGCCCGGCCAGGTGTAGTGGTGGAAGCGGGCGATGAGCGCCGGTTCGAGCGTCTCGAAGTTCTTGCCGAAGCGTTCGTTCGCCTTCTTCAGGAACGCCATCGCCAGCTCGGCGATGTCCTCCGGGCGCGCGCGCAGGGGCGGCACCTGCAGGGCGAGCTCGGCGAGCCGGTAGAAGAGGTCCGCGCGGAAGCGGCCCTCGGCGATCTCGTTGTCGAGGATGCGGTTGGTCGCCGAGACGACCCGGACCTTCACCCGATACTCGGCCCCGCCGCCGACGCGGCGCGCCTTGCGGGTCTCCAGGAAGCGCAGGAGCTTTGGTTGCACGCCGATCTCCATCTCCCCGATCTCGTCGAGGAACAGAGTGCCGCCGTTGGCCTGCTCCACCAGCCCGGGCCGCGACCGGAGAGCGCCGGTGAAGGCGCCCTTCTCCACGCCGAACAGTTCGGCCTCGAGGAGGTCCTTGGGGATCGCCGCGCAGTTCAGGGCGATGAAGGGTCCGTCCTTCCCGGCTTTGTGCAATGCCGCCGCGACGCGTTCTTTTCCCACGCCGGATTCGCCGTTGATGAGCACGCAGACGTCGGTCGGTCCGAGGCGGTCGATGGTCTGCTGCAGGCGCTGGATCGCATCGGATCGCCCGAGCAGCACGTCATCGGCGCTCAACGGCCGGCCGCCATAGAGCTGCAGCCAGACCTTCTGGTCCTCGGCCACGGCCAGCATCGCCTGCCTCCAGCGTCCGCCGGGGTCCTCCATGGAGAGCACATCGTGCGCTCCGTCACGCATGCTGCGTGCCACGTCGTGGGTGGTGGCTCTCTCGAGCCACACGATGTAGGGGCGGTTCGCCCGCGCGAACTGGACGCGGAGCCTCGACCACGACTTCGCGTCCATGGCCAGCAGCGGCACCAGATAGACCATCCGCTTCGTGGCGTGGCTGAGTTCGGTGACGCCGTGGTCGGAGAAGGTCCGATGGGGCAGACCGAGGCGCTTGATGAGACCGGCCGGCACGTAGTCGAATTCGGAAGGGTGGAGGATAGTGATCATGCAGATGCAATGCGATAGTGTTGCGGTGTGGGATGTTTGCAATCAAAAGCGGCGGGCGGCACCGCCGGATTCCGTGGAATAGCGCCGGTTACGGCGGTTGGTCGCCAAGTTCATCCGCTGGCGCGATCCTTGCTTCTGAGTTCACCGGAATGATCACAGATATGCAGAAGCTGCCTCCGAGCAACCCGCAACGGTGGACCCGGATCCTGGCCCTTCTGATACTCGCCCACGGCCCGGTCGGCCTGCTGGCGGAATCCTCCGAATCCTTGGAAGCCAAGGAAGCCGAGGTCCAAGCGGCCAAGGAGGTGGAGGACACGAGGCGCAAGGAGAGGCGCAAGGAGGTGGAATCCGACTCCTCCACGGCGAAGGACGCCGGTGTCGCGGTCCCGTCTCCCGTCCAATCCGAGGTGCGCCCGATGGGGCTCAGTTTGGTGGGACCGGTGATGTCCGCCGGATCGGACACCGGTTCGGCGACTTTCCAAACGACGTTGCTCCTCTCGTTGACGGAGTTCCTCGACACCAAGCTGAGCCAGACCAAGAAGGTCGACGACGCGGCCATGTTGTTGGACCTGTCCAAGCTGAAGTTGCTGACCGACTCCGACGTCCGGGCCTATTTCGTGGCCGAAGGCGCCGGCGACAAGAACACGCTGGGGTTCAACATCAGCGGGGTCGGTGTGGAGAAGGGCGATTCCCAGCTGATCTTCCCCCACGCCTCCAGTCCGGTGGCCAGCTATGATCCCGGATTGAAGGCCATCCGTTCGGCCTCGTCGCCCTTGCTCCCGGGTGACTTCGTCGACCTGGGCAAGATGTCCTCCGGGACCGTGCTGAACTTCTTCCTTATCGCCGACGGCGCGAACGGGGGTATGAACGTCCATTCGACGGACCGATCGGCGAATCCCGACGGCATCAACCACGTCGTCTCCTTCGCCTACGCGACGCCGGGAAGCTCGTTCCTCATCATCGGGTTCGAAGACCTGGTCGGCGGCGGCGACCGCGACTCCAACGACCTCGTCTTCGCGGTCGACATCGGCGCGCGCAACATCGCCGCGCTGACCGGCCCCCCCGTTCTATCAGCCCCTTGCGAAGCGGGTTGAAGATTCCGCCGGGGCCGGAGACGTCCTCAGCGTCCTGGCATCCCGCCAGCATCGGGTCCATCAGATCTGCCTCGCTCCGTGAGGCATCCACGGCATTCTCCTTCTTTTCGGAGATAACCCTTTTCTGCCTTTCAGGTCATGCCCCGCACGCAAAGATCCGGATAGGTCTGCCTCAACCCGTGGGCCCACGCCGATGCGCTCGGTGTGCCCTCGATCGCGTTCCGCTTCTGGAGTCCCATAGGGTGCTCGCCACCACCAGACTCCGGTGCGTTTGTCTCTCGCAGAGGCAGTGCCCGCTTATGGGATACTCCCCGCAGAGGCCCCTGGCCCACCCGGACCGGTACTGCATCCGCGTGTTTTTTGCCTGGCTAGCCGACTGCACTGGGTACTTTCCACTCCGGCCGGACACACCGCCCGCCTTCCCGGCACGTCCATATCGGAACTTTCCGCCGTCCACTCGCCCCCCGACCCGGGGCCGGCTGTGACGGCCTGATGGTCTCCACGCCTGAGGTCCGCCATCGACAGCCTGTCCGCCGAGACATAGGCGCTGTCGACATACCTGTATCGGCTCAAGATTCTGGCTCAAGATCCTGGTTGCCGGAGGCGGGATCAGGCAGCCCTTCAAGGGGCTCAACGACGAAGGCATGACCCTCGTCATGGTGCGCCCCAATATCCAACGCGGCCTACGGCAAGCGGATCATCCGGTTGCGCGACGGTTGGATGGAGAAACAGGAGCAGGGCACGGCCTTCCCCGACACCGGTCTTCGGCCTTCGACCTTCGACCTTCGACCCGAGACCTTCGACCCGAGACCCGAGACCCGAGACCCGAGACCCGAGATCGCGTCCCCATCCGGACGTGGACACGATGGCCTCGGTTGACCACTCTCTTCTCGTTCCTATGGCACGCACACTTCTCATCGGCATCGATTCCGGCACGCAGTCCACCAAAGCGCTCGTCGTCGACGCGCGGTCCGGCAAGGTCCTCGGCTCCGGTTCCGCCGCCTACGGGCTCATCGAGGGGTTGCCGTCCGGCGCCAAGGAGCAGCATCCGCACACCTGGCGCGAGGCGACTTCGAAGGCCGTCCGTGCCGCGCTCAAGGAGGCCAAGGCCACCGCGGGCGAAGTGGTCGCCATGGGCGTGAGCGGTCAACAGCACGGGTTCGTGCCGCTCGACAAGGCGGGCGAGGTCATCCGCCCGGCGAAACTCTGGTGCGACACCGCCACGGCGGCCGAATGCGAAGAGATCACCGCGGCGCTCGGCGGACCGAAGGCCGCCATCAAGGCGGTCGGCAACGCCGTGCTCCCCGGTTTCACCGCCTCGAAGATCCTCTGGCTGAAGCGGCATGAGCCGAAGAATTTCGCGAAGCTCGCGACGGTGCTGCTGCCGCACGACTACCTGAACTTCTGGCTGACCGGCGTCGCGTCCATGGAATTTGGCGACGCCTCCGGGACCGCGCTGATGGACGTCCGCAAGCGCCGTTGGAGCGAGGCCGCCGTGAAGGCCATCGATGCCGAGCTGATGGGCAAGTTGCCGACATTGGCTTCCAGCGACGCGCCGGCCGGCGTGCTGGGCGCGGCCACGGCGAAAGAGCTCGGGCTCTCCGCGGGCGTGCTCGTGAGCGCGGGCGGCGGCGACAACATGATGGGCGCCATCGGCACCGGGAACACCCGCGAGGGCGTCGTGACCGCGAGCTTCGGCACGAGCGGCACCATCTATGCCTGCGCGGAGAAACCGGTCGTCGACCCGAGGGGCGAGATCGCGGCCTTCTGTGATTCCACGAACCGTTGGTTGCCGCTGCTCTGCACGATGAACGTGACCGTTGCCACCGAGATGGTGCGGCGCGAGCTCGGGCTCGACCATGCGGCCTTCGAGAAGGCGGCGTCCAAGGCGCCCGCGGGTTCCGACGGTCTGCTCCTGCTGCCGTATCTCGAAGGCGAGCGCACGCCGAACGTTCCCGACGGCACCGGTGTCTTCTTCGGCGTCCGGTCGAAGACGTCCACCGCGTCGCACCGCGCGCGTGCCGCGATGGAAGGCGTCACGATGGGTATGAACTTCGGGCTCCGCCGTCTCGCCGAGCTGGGCGTGAAGGCCACGCAGGTCCGCGCCACCGGCGGCGGCGCGAAGTCGAAGCTCTGGCGGCAGATCATGGCCGATGTCTTCGGTGCCGAGGTCGTGACGCTCAAGGTCGCCGAGGGCGCGGCCTACGGCGCGGCGTTGCAGGCGCTCTGGTGCTGGCGCCGGTCGAAGGGCGAGCGGGTCGGCATCGAGGAGATCACGGACACCTTCGTGGTTCTCGACAAGTCACAGACCTCGGTCCCCGACGCCAAGGCCACCGCGATCTACGGTGGGCTCCAGTCGGTCCAGGACGAGCTCGGCCAGGTGCTCCGTCCGGCCTTTGCCAAGCATCGCGCGCTGCTCGCGTGAGTCCACGAGCCCTGCGTGGCGCTTAGGGCTGGAGCAGGGCCCGGAGCAGGCGGCGGCAAAGCGACCTGCCGGTCGCGCCGACGCGCCGAGCGGCGTCCTCCGTCATCGCTGCTTTGTCTCTGCCGTCGGCGTCGATGACCTTGGGGTCGCAGAAGCCCGGCACCAGCCCGGGACCGGCTTCCAGCGGACGCATCAAGGTCGCGATGAACCCTGGGTCCCGGTGGTCGTCGAGGACCAGGATCTCCAGTCCGCGGTGGCTCTGCCGGCAGGCGCTCAGCACGGCCTGGCGGAGCAGGGCGGGCCGGTTGAACGTCGGGACGCGGACCGTAACTAGTGGCAACCCGGACATCGGGGGCATCATATTGGCGCGACAAGATCGAAGTCTCCCCAATGATGGCACCGACAGACCCACCCTCCCCCGACCGTCCGAAGCGCCGCGTGCGCTATCAGGGCAAGAACCCGCGTCGCTTCGACGAGAAATACAAGGAGCACGACCCGGTCCGCTACGCCGCCGATGTGGCGAAGGTGGTCGCCGGCGGCAAGACGCCGGCCGGTTCGCATCGGCCCATCATGGTCGCGGAGATCCTGGAGGCGCTCGCGCTCCAGCCCGGTGGGGTCGTCGTGGATTGCACGCTCGGCTACGGGGGGCACGCCCGCGAGTTGCTGGCGCAGGTCGCGCCGCGGCACCCCGGCATCCCGTCCGCTGCGGAGGCGGTGACGACGGACGGGACCAGGAGTCCCGGAGCCACCTTCTCCGAGGTCACCGCCGCGACCACGGGGGGCGTTCCACAAGGCCGCCTCATCGGCCTTGATGTGGACCCCATCGAACAGCCGAAGACCCTCGCGCGGTTGCGCGACGCGGGTTTCGGCGAGGACGTCTTCACGCCCGTCCGGCGCAACTTCGCCGGGTTGCCGCAGGTCCTTGCGGAACTCGGTATCGAGGGCGCCGACGCCATCTTGGCGGATCTCGGCGTCTCCTCGATGCAGCTCGACGACCCCTCGCGCGGCTTCACCTTCAAGGACGACGGTCCGCTCGACCTGCGCCTGAACCCGCAGCGTCCGCCCTCGGCATCGGATCTTTTGGCGTCCATCCGCGTCGACCGGTTGGAAGCGCTCCTCGCGGAGAATTCCGACGAGCCCGACGCCGCGACGCTCGCCCGCGAGATCGTCGCCGTCCGCGACCGCGTGCCGATCACCCGCACGCGGCAGCTCGCCGACGCCTTGCGCGGGATCCTCGCCGGGTCGCGGCTCTCGCGCGGCCGCGATGCCGACAACGACTGCGTGCGCCGGGTGTTCCAGGCCTTGCGCATCGCGGTGAACGACGAGTTCGGCGTGCTCGACACCTTTCTTCGCAACCTGCCGGGCTGCCTTCGTCCTGGAGGCCGTGTGGCCGTGCTCACGTTCCACTCGGGCGAGGACCGCCGGGTGAAGAAGGCTTTCCAGGAAGGCGAGAGGAACGGGACCTACTCGGCCGTGGCCCGCGACGTCGTCCGGGCGACGCCGGAAGAACAACGGTCGAACCCCCGCAGCGCACCGGCGAAGTTGCGCTGGGCGGTCCGCGCCTGATCCGACCGGCGGGCGGGGTGGCGCCTCCTGTCATCGTGCCGAGGACTGCTCTTGGCCGGCCGTCGTGGAGCACGGGCCGCTATGTCTTTTGCATTCCGCCCGCGATGCTCCAATCTCCGCATACCGCACCGTGAAGATCTCCATCGTCATCCCCGCCTACAACGAAGAGAAGCTGTTGCCTGCGACGCTGCGCGCGGTGCAGGCGGCGCGGACGGCGTTCACGGAGCGCGGTTGGGACAGCGAGGTCATCGTCTGCGACAACAACTCGACCGACCGGACCGCCGGGATCGCGCGTGCCGGCGGAGCCGCGGTGGTCTTCGAGCCGATCAACCAGATCGGCCGCGCCCGGAACACCGGGGCCGCCGCCGCCACCGGTGATTGGATCCTCTTCGTGGACGGCGATTCCGAGCCATCGGCCGGGCTCTTCGGCGAGATGGCCGACGCCGTGTCCAGCGGGAAGGTGCTGGCCGGTGGTTCGACGTTGCGGACCGATGCGCGGAGCTGGTGGTACGACCTCTTCGCGTGGATGTGGTGCCAGTGGAGCCGGATCGCCACGCACATGGCCGGCTCGTTCATCTTCGTGGAGACCGCGGCGTTCCGCGAGCTGGGCGGCTTCTCCGACAAGCTCTTCGCCGCCGAGGAGCTGGATCTGTCGGTGCGTCTCAAGAAGCTGGCCGGGCAGCGCGGCAAACGCGTCGTCATCCTCCACCGGCATCCGCTCATGACCTCGGCGCGCAAGGCCGAGCTCTATTCGCTGCGCGAGACGGTGGTGTTCATCGTCAAGACCGTCCTGCGCCCGAAGAAGATGCTATCCGACCGCTCGGCCTGCGCCATCTGGTACGACGGCCGCCGCTGACGCAGAGATCCGGTCGCGCGAGGAACGCCTGCCATCCGGACCCGATCACCATGGGCGGGTGGGCTGCCTGACGAGGGGACGATTCTCCCTTGCCAGCCGGGCATCGGCTCCCCGATTTTCACGCATGGCAGACACCCTTCCGCCCGCCGCCGTCGATACCGAGTTCTATCCTCCGGCCGATACCTTCTTCCGTGCCCATGGCGCGACCGCGCTCACGTTCGACGATGTCACGTTGGCGACCCTCTACTCGGACGTCCTGCCGCGCGACGCCCAGCTCCACACGACCTTGGCGGAAGGCCTGAGCCTCAACATCCCGGTCATCTCGGCCGACATGGACACCGTCACGGAGGCGCGCATGGCCATCGCGATGGCGTTGAGCGGCGGCCTCGGGCTCATCCACTACAACCTTGCCGAGAAGCAGCAGCTCGCCGAGGTCAGCCGTGTGAAGAACCACGTCCACGGGCTGATCCAGGACCCGATCCAGGTCGGCCCCGACCAGTTCATCGGCGACGTGCTCGAGCTGATCGAGCGCAAGCGGTTCTCCTTTTCGACGTTCCCGGTGGTCGATTCCACCGGTAAGCTGATCGGGCTCTTGCCCGGCCACGTCGTGAAACCGCGCTACGCCAAGCGCAAGGTCGCCGAGTCGTTGCAGCCGCGTTCACAGGTGTACACGGTGAACGTGAAGGAGCTCGCGGCCGACCCGATCGCCCGTGCGGACCGCTTCTTCACCGACCACGCCGGCATCCACAAACTGCTCGTGGTCGATGACGAGGACCGGTTGCAGGGGCTCTTCACCTTGAGCGACATCGAGCGCATCACGGCGGAGAAGGGGGCCTGGCTGAAGCCGGCCCGCGACCCGGAGTTCCGCCTCGTCTGCGGCGCCGCCGTCTCGACCCACCGGAAGGCCGACGGATCGCTCGACGGCGAACGCATCCGCAACCACGTCGGCGCCATGGTCGACCGCGGCCTGGATGTCGTGGCGGTCTCCACCGCGCATGGTCACAGCGCGGGCGTCGGCGAGGCGGTCCGCCTGATCCGCGCGGCGTTCCCCGGCCTACCGATCATCGCGGGCAACGTGACCAGCGCGAGCGGCGTCGAGTTCCTCGCCGACGCGGGCGCGGACGTCGTGAAGATCGGCCAGGGCCCCGGATCGATCTGCACGACGCGCGTCGTCGCGGGCGTCGGCATCCCGCAGCTCACCGCGCTCTACGTCGCCTCGCAGGCCGCCAAGGCCAAGGGCGTCACGCTCATCGCGGACGGCGGCATCACGAAGTCCGGCGACCTGGTCAAGGCGCTCACGCTCGCCCAGGCGGTCATCTGCGGCGGCATGTTCGCCGGATGCCCGGAAGCTCCCGGCCAGATCATGGAGATCAATGGCAAGCTGTATAAGCAGTACCGCGGCATGGGCAGCCTCGCTGCGATGAAGGCCGGCTCCGCCGCGCGCTACGGGCACGTCGCGTCCGACACCCACCGCAAGGCCGCCGCCGAAGGCGTCGAGGCGCTCAAGGAGGTCTCCGGCTCCGTGGACGTCGTGCTCGCCCAGCTCGTCGGCGGCATCCAGTCCGGCATGGGCTACCTGGGTGCCCGCGACCTCCCGGCATTGCGCTCGAAGGCGCGGTACATCCGCGTCAGCCCGGCCGGGCTGCGCGAGGCGTCGCCGCACGACGTCGTCGAGATCAAGGCCGGGTCGCAGCGGACCGAATGAACGGGCCGTCCGGCGGCCGCGGGGCAGATACTACGCACCCGTAGTAAATCCTTTGCCAACGTCCGGTGCGTGCGAAATGTTCACGTCCGTGATGAAGCCGTCCTCGCTCCGCCTCCGCGTCGCCGCGCTGCTGTCGGCCTTGTGTGCTGTCGTCGCGGTCCAAGCCGCGTCCGATTGGCCGATGTTCCGGGGGCAACCGTCGCTCGCAGGCACCAGCGACGCGCGGTTGCCGGATAAACCGGTGTTGAAGTGGACCTTCAAGACCGGCGGCCCGGTGAAATCATCGCCGGCGATCGTCGGCGGCAAGGTGTTCTTCGGTGCCGGCGACTCGAACCTCTTCTGCGTCGACCTCGCCGCCGGCAAGAAGGTCTGGTCGTTCCAAGCCGACGGACCGATCGAGGGATCGCCGCTGGTGCTCGACGGACGTGTCTATTTCGGGACGGAGAACACCAACTTTTTCGCCATCGACGCCGCGACCGGCAAGGAGCTCTGGCGCCACGGCGTCGAGGACAAGATCCTTTCGAGCGCCAACTGGGTGCGGTCGCCCGACGGCGTGCGCAAGTCGGTGCTCATCGGCGCCTACGATTACCGTCTCTACGACCTCGACGCCGTGACCGGTAAGACCAACTGGGTCTTCGAGACCGGCAACTACATCAACGGCTCGCCGGCGATCGGCGACGGGCTCACGGCGTTCGGCGGATGCGACGCCATCATCCACGTGCTCGGGCTGGCCAAGGGCGAGAAGATCAAGGCGATCGAGGCCGGCGCCTACATCGCGGCGTCCGGCGCGCTGGTGGACGGCAAGCTCTACGTCGGCCATTACGAGAACGCCTTCCTGTGCGTGGACCTCAAGGAAGGCAAGATCGCCTGGACCTACAAGGACCGCGCGTTCCCGTACTTCTCGTCGCCCGCGGTCACCCAGGAATTCGTGGTCGTGGGCGGTCGCGACAAACGACTGCACTGCATCCGGCGGGCCACCGGCGAGGGCGTCTGGACCTTCGCCACGCGGGGCAAGGTGGACAGCTCGCCGGTCGTGGCCGGCGACAAGATCATCGTCGGATCCGACGACGGCCGGCTCTATATGGTGTCGCTCGCGACCGGCAAGGAGCTGTGGAACTACGAGATCGGCCAGCCCGTGCAGAGCTCGCCCGCGGTGGTGGACGGCCACATCGTGGTCGGGTCCGAGGACGGCTCGGTCTATTGCTTCGGGGAGAAGCGATGAGCCGCGTGTGCCAAGGCAAGTCGTCCCGCATCGCCCCGGCGGCCTCTGTCGCGCGGAACACGGTCGTGTGCGGCGACGCGACCTACGACCCGAGATATCTGTTGTGAAAAGGAACGCGACAATTGTGGGGGCATGCCGATGCTGGCACCGCTGCGCGGTGCGGTCCCGTTGCGTCCGGTTCCGGGGGTGTCGTCGCTGCGCTCCTCAACCCCCGGCTAATCGCTCGCAACGCTCCGCGTTGCCCCGAACGTTGATCCTCCGGGAGCGTAAGGTACCACTTTGGGTCCAATCGCACCCACTCTTGGCCCATTCGCACCTGCGCCCGTTTCGGCAAGCCGGAGGCTTGCCAGCCATTAGCCGGGGGTCGAGCGCAGCGACATCCCCGGTCGGCGGTCCGAACCCAAGCGCATCGCGAAGCGATGCCAGCCCCGTGATCGCATGGCTTCCACCTTTCTAAGCCTCCACTACCACCTTGTCTTTTCGACGAAGGAGCGGCGGCCGTTTATCCGGCCGGACCGGCGTTCTCGCCTGCATGATTACTTGGGCGGGACGGTCAACGGGCTTGGTGGCATCAGCCAGCAGGTCGGCGGCGTCGCCGACCACGTCCATCTGCTCATCGGCCTGAAGGCGACGCATTGCCTTGCCGCCTTCATGCGCGAGCTGAAAAAGGCTTCCTCTGCTTGGGCGCGGACGGATTTCGAACCGGAGTTCGCGTGGCAGGACGGCTATGCCGCCTTCACGGTCAGCGCTTCCGTGCGTGAGCGGGTGCTGGATTACATCCGGAGGCAGGAAGAACATCACGCTCATCGGGAATTCGCCTCCGAATTGAAGGAACTGCTCGAGAAGCACGGCGTGGCCTACGACCCGAGATACCTGCTGTGAAAAGGCACGCGACAATTGTGGGGGCATGCCGATGCTGGAACCGCTTCGCGGTGCGGTCGCATTGCGTCCGGTTCCGGGGGTGTCGTCGCTGCGCTCCTCAACCCCCGGCTAATGGCTCGCAACGCTCCGCGTTGTCCGGAACGTGGACCCTCCGGGAGCGTAATGTGGCACTCTTCGTCCAAATGTATCTGCGCCCGTTTCGGCAAGCCGGAGGCTTGCCAGCCATTAGCCGGGGATTGAGCGTAGCGACATCCCCGGTCGCCGGGTCGAAGACGAGCCGCACCGCGAAAGCGGTGCCAGCCGACGGCTACGACCGCGCCGAGGCGACGATGGATACCCGGGGGTCTGCTTGCATGGCTGAGCGGTGCGTTCCTTCCGCGGCTCATCCCGCGGGTGACTTCGCTGCGCTCCTGAACCTCGGGCGAACGGCCGACAACCCTCAGGGTTGGTCACGGAAACAATTTCCAAAGACCCATGCCTGTTCCTGACTTTCAAACGATGATGCTGCCTACTTTGGAGGCATTGGTTGATCAGAAACCACATACATCACGCGAAGTGGCCGATTCTGTCGCCGCGCGCCTCAAGGTTTCGGATGCCGAGCGGAAAGAACTTCTGCCAAGCGGTGTCCAATCGAAGTTCACCAATCGCGTGGCGTGGGTGAAGACGCATCTTGGATTTGCCCGCCTACTAACGAGTCCTGCCCGCGGCCAGATGCAGATTTCTACAAGGGGGCTGGAAGTGTTGGCGAAAAAGCCTGCGCGCATCGACCTGAAGTTCCTGCGACAGTTTCCTGAGTATCTTGAAGCACGCGGCGGTAAAAAGGACTCTCCGGAACCATCTCCTGAACTGCCAGACGCTGGAACTGGCTCGCCCTTGGAGACGTTGCAGAAAAGTTTCGCCGACCTTCGCACCACCCTCGCTGCCGAATTGCTGGACACCATCAAAGCTCGCTCTCCGCAGTTCTTCGAGCGGCTGGTCTTAGAACTGATGCTGAAGCTCGGCTACGGCAGCTTCATCAGCGACGCCACGGAACATCTTGGCCGCAGCAACGACCGTGGACTCGATGGCGTCATCAGGGAGGACAAGCTGGGCTTGGACGTGATCTACATCCAAGCCAAGCGATGGGAAGCAGCCGTCGGCCCAGCGACGGTGCGGGAATTTCTCGGCGCTCTCGACCAGGCCGGTGCAAAGAAAGGGGTGCTCATCACCACAAGCACCTTCACCAAGGAAGCTCGGCTGCCTTTCAGCAAGAGCGACAAGAAGGTGTCGCTGATCGATGGACTCACGTTGTCCAATCTGATGATCGATCATGACCTTGGCGTCACCCCGGTCGAGACCTTCCAGATCAAGCGCGTTGACTCCGACTATTTCGAGGAAGACTGACCCATGAGCTCCATCACCATCGCCCCGCCGCCGAAGACCGCCGGTCCCCCCATCCAGAAGGAGACGACGGCCGGCAACTACTTCGTCGCGAACTACCCGCCGTTCGCCTTCTGGAAGCAGGAGGCCGTCCCCGAGTTCGCGGCCGCGCTCGAGATGCCGCCCCGGCCCGGCGTCCCGCTCGGCCTCTACACCCACATCCCGTTCTGCCGGAAGCGCTGCCACTTCTGCTATTTCCGCGTCTACACCGACAAGAACGCGGACGACATCAAGGGCTACATCGACGCCTTGCTCAAGGAGCTCGCCGTCTACGCCGCGAAGCCGTTCATCGGCGGGCGCAAGCCGAAGTTCATCTACTTCGGCGGCGGCACTCCCAGCTATCTGTCGCCGGACCAGCTGAGATTCCTCACCGACGGCATGAAGGCGCTGCTGCCGTGGGACGAGGCCGAGGAGGTCACCTTCGAGGGCGAGCCCGGCACGCTCACCGACCACAAGCTCCGCGCCATCCGGGATCTCGGCGTCACCCGCCTCAGCCTCGGCATCGAGCACTTCGACGACCACATCCTCGAGGTCAACGGCCGCGCGCACCGGTCCAAGGAGGTCCTGCGCGCCTACCACTATGCCCGCGAGATCGGCTTCCCGCAGATCAACATCGACCTCATCGCCGGCATGGTCGAGGAGACCGAGGAGAAGTGGAAGGAGACGGTCGCCAAGGCGGTCGAGCTGCGGCCGGATTCGGTGACCATCTACCAGATGGAGGTGCCCTACAACACGGGCATCTACCAGCAGATGAAGGCCGAGGGGAAACTCGTCGCGCCCGTCGCCGATTGGGCGACCAAGCGCCGCTGGGTGGATTTTGCGTTCGGCGAGTTCGAGAAGGTCGGCTACACCGTCACCAGCACGACGACGGTCGTGAAGGATCCCGCCCAGGTGAAATTCGTCTATCGGCAGGGCCTCTTCACCGGCGCGGACATCCTGTCGATCGGTGTCGCCAGCTTCGGCCACATCAACGGCGTCCATTACCAGAACCACCACGATTTCCAGCCGTACGTGGATGCCGTGGAAGCCGGCGGCTTGCCCACGCATCGCGCCTACACCGTGCCGGACGACGAGCGCTACCTGCGCGAGTTCATCCTGCAGCTCAAGCTCGGCAGCGTGGGCGCGGAGGCGTTCATCCAGAAATTCGGTCGCGACCCCCGCGAGCAGTTCGCGGGGCCGTTGGCGACGTTGAAGGGGCAGGGGTACCTGACGGAGGACGGCGACCGCATCGGGCTCACCCGCGACGCGCTGCTCCAGGTCGACCGCCTGCTGCACGAGTTCTTCAAGCCGGAGCACAAGACGGGTCGCTATGCGTGACGACTTGATCGCCGTCCGATGTCCATCGAAACCTTCCGTCCCATGATGCCGGACACGTCGCACTCTGAATCGCACTTCACCGCCAGCGAAGCGGTGCGCGACATCGTCATCGGCATGGCCGACGGGCTGACCGTGCCGTTCGCCTTGGCCGCGGGCCTCACCGGCGCGATCGCGCAGAGCAAGCTGGTGGTCACGGCCGGCTTCGCCGAGATCGCGGCCGGGTCCATCGCGATGGGCCTCGGCGGTTATCTTGCGGGCAAGAGCGCGTGCGAGCACTACGACGCCGAGCATGCCCGCGAGGAGCGCGAGGTGGTCGAGAAGCCGGACGCGGAGGTGCGCGAGGTCGAGGAGGTCTTCGCCGCCTACGGTCTCACCCGGGAGCAGACGGCGCCGATGATCGAGGCCTTCCGGCGCAACCCGAAGGCGTGGGTCGAGTTCATGATGCGTTTCGAGCTGGGCCTGGAGAAACCGGATCCCGGACGCGCGCTCAAGAGCGCGCTCACCATCGCCGGCGCGTACATCGCCGGCGGTCTCATCCCGCTGTCGCCGTACCTGGTCCTCGTCGACGCGCACAAGGCGCTGTTGCTGTCGGCGGGGCTGACGCTCGCCGCGCTGTTCGTCTTCGGCGCGGTGAAGGGCCGCTTCACCGGCACCCCCGCGATGCGCAGCGGGGGGCAGACCTTGCTCATCGGCGGACTGGCTGCCGGCGCCGCCTTCGTCATCGCCAAGCTCGTGTCATGAGGACCTTCCCCGCTCTTTCGTTTCTCCTTCTCGCCCGATGGATGGCCCGGATCGGCGCCATCGCGCTCGTCGCGGCGGTCGTCCGGGCCGATCTCTACGTGTCGCCGATGGGGTCCGATGCGGCGGAGGGCACGGAGGCGCGTCCGTTCGCGAGCTTGGAGCGCGCGCGCGAAGCCGTCCGCGGGCTGAAACGTGACGGCAAGCTGCCGAAGGCCGGCCTGACCGTCTGGCTGCGCGGCGGCGACCACCTGAGGACCGACGCGCTGGAATTGACCGAAGCGGACTCCGGTTCCGCCGGTGCGCCCATCGTCTGGCAGGCCTATCGGGGCGAACGCGTCCGGCTGTTGGGCGGCCGCAGGCTCACCGGCTTCGTGCCGGTCACCGATGCCGTGGTGCGCTCGCGTCTCGATGCCGCGGCCCGCGACCCGGTCGTGGTGCTCGACCTGCGCTTGCTCGGTATCCAGGACTTCGGCGAGATGCGGTCGCGCGGTTTCGGTCGTCCGACCACGCCCGCCCATTGCGAGCTCTTCTTCGGCGGGCGGCCGATGACGCTCGCCCGCTGGCCGGACGAAGGTGCTTGGGAGAAGCTCGCCGGCTTTCCGGCGGGCAGCGGCAAGAACGACGACCACGGCGGCGACATCGGCGACCTGCCCGGTGGGTTCCTCTACTCGGGGGAACGGCCGCGGCGCTGGAAGGACACCCGCGACGTCTGGGTCCACGGCTATTGGGCCTGGGATTGGGCCGATTCGTACGAACGCATCGCCGAGCTCGATCTCGACCGGCACTTCATCCGGACCGCGGCTCCGCACGGCTTGTACGGGTTCCGCAAGGGGCAGCGGTTCCATTTCCTCAACGTCCTTGAAGAGCTCGACCGACCCGGTGAGTGGTACCTCGACCGCAAGGCGGGGGCCCTCTACTTCTGGCCGCCGTCGCCGGTGGGCGCGTCGGAGACCGTCCTGTCGCTGCTCGACC
Source organism: uncultured Verrucomicrobiota bacterium (assembly GCA_903916195.1). Lineage (GTDB taxonomy): Bacteria > Verrucomicrobiota > Verrucomicrobiia > Limisphaerales > UBA9464 > CAIVQB01. Next base: position 18,201 of record CAIWVP010000001.1, read on the forward strand.
GGCCGTTCTTCAAGCTGGCCGGCGCGAGCCACGTCACCCTCCGCGGGCTGGTGCTGGAGGCATCGCGCGGCAACGGCATCGAGATCCGCGGCGGATCCGGTGCGCGCGTCGTCTCGTGCGTGCTGCGGAACCTCGGCGACCTCGGCGTCGTGGTCGAAGGCGGCAAGGACCACGGGGTCGTGGCCTGCGATATCTTCGACACCGGGGACGGCGGCGTGTCGTTGACCGGCGGCGACCGGCAGACGCTGGAGCCGGCCGGCCACTTCGTGGAGAACTGCCATCTCCAGCGGCAGGCCCGCTGGTCCAAGTGCTACGCTCCGGCGATTGCCATGACCGGCGTCGGGCTCCGCGCCTCGCACAACCTGATCCATGACCATCCGCACTGCGCGATCCTCTTCTGGGGCAACGACCACCTGATCGAGGCGAACGACATCCACCACATCGCCCTGGAGACCGGCGACGTCGGCGCGATCTACACGGGACGCGACTACTCGTTCCGCGGGAACCGGATCGTGGGCAACTTCATCCACGAGACCGGCGGCGTGGGCATGGGCTCGATGGGCGTGTACATGGATGATTGCGTGAGCGGCACCGAGGTGACCGGCAACGTCTTCCACAAGGTCCATTGGGCGATGTTCATCGGCGGTGGGCGCGACCATCGCGTGGAGAACAACCTGTTCGTCGATTGCGACCCGGCCGTGCGCGCGGACGGCCGCGGCCTCGACACGTCGCCCGTGTGGCGCGACATGGTGGACGACTTCATGCGCAAGCAGCTCGCCGCGGTGCCGGCGGCGCTCTACCGCGAACGCTATCCGGCCATGAAGTCGCTCGATGCCTTCTATGGCGCACCGGGCGGACCGGCGGTGGCCGGTGCCGATTTCAAGGGCGTGCCGCCGGACGGCAACGTCGTGGCGCGGAACGTCGCGGTTGGCAAATGGCTCGACCTCGGCTGGAACGCGAAGCCGGAGATGTTCGATGTGCGCGACAACCACGTGACGACCGATCCGGCGCAGGTCCTGCCGGGCTTCCAGCTGCCGAAGGATTCGCCGGCCTGGAAGCTCGGGTTCAAGCCGATCGCGTTCGATCAGATCGGGCTGCGTCGCGACGCCGATCGGCAAGGACTCGACCCCATCCGATGATCCGTTTCCGTCCTGAACCATGAGACTTCCTGTCCATCCTCGTTCCCAGGTCCATCCGCTCGACGAGTTCTACGTCCGCGCCGGGCGCGCCCTGTTGCCGTTCACGGTCGTGTCCGGCGACGCGGTGCCGGAACCGTATCGGGCGCTCCTGGTCCACGAGCGGGACATGACGCGGACTCTTGAGCAGCATCACGGCGGGTCGATCCATCTGCGTGTGCTGTCCAGTCATCAAGCGGGCGAAGCGTATTGGCGGGAATCCGTCCTCGAGCTGGATGGTTCGGACCGTGCGGTCGAGTTCGGAGCGATCAAGATCCATCTCGATCGCTTCCTGGAGCCGTGGCGCACGCAGATCCTGGAGGAGCATCTGCCGCTGGGCGGCATCCTCAACGCCAGCGGGATCCGCTACACCAGCCGGCCGACCGCCTATCTCTGCTTCAAGCCGGACGATTTCATCACGGCTGCGTTGCATCTGGAGGGTGCCGGGGCGCTCTACGGCCGACAGAACACGCTGCGCGACCTCGCCGGCCGGACGCTCGCGGACATCATCGAGATCCTCCCATCGGCCCTTCCGCGGTCTCCCGGACCGCTGAAGATCTCGTAGGAGGCCAGGGCAGGGGGATGGGTGGCACGCGCCGTCGCGGGGTCGGCGGGCACCGCGCGGGACCGTCCCGGAGAGCGTTCCATCCGATGACGGCATCGGAAAAAAATCTGCTTCTCGACGGTTGCGTGTTCGCTGATCTGGCATTCAATACGTCTACGTATGAAACGAGTTGAGGTCTTCGACGTGGTGATCATCGGCGGCGGTCCGGCGGGATGCTCGGCCGGCGCGGTCCTGGCCGAGCAGGGCCATCGGGTCGTGGTGCTCGAGCGCGAGAAGTTCCCGCGCTACCACATCGGCGAGTCGATGATCCCGTTCACCTACCAGCCCTTGGAACGGATCGGGATGATCCCGCAGCTCAAGAGCTCGGCCTTCACCAAGAAGTTCTCCGTCCAGTTCGTCGCGCCGTCGGGCCGCGCCAGCCAGCCGTTCTATTTTTTCAACCGGTACGACCGCGAGACCGTCGCCCAGTCCTGGCAGGTGCTCCGCAGCGAGTTCGACCAGATGATGATGGACAACACCCGCTCCAAAGGGGCGGATGTCCGCGAGGAGATGGAGGTCGTCGAACTGCTCCAAGAAGACGGCCGGCATGTCGGCGTCGTCGCCCGCGACAAGGCGGGGGAAGCCACCGAGTTCCGCGCGCCGATGACCATCGATGCCACCGGGCGCGATGCCATCGCCGCGACGAAGAAGGCCTGGCGCCGTGGCGACCCGAAGCTGAACAAGGTCGCCGTGTGGACCTATTACAAAGGCTCCAAGCGCGATGCCGGCATCGACGAAGGCCAGACCACGGTGGCTTTCATCCCGGACAAAGGCTGGTTCTGGCACATCCCGCAGCACGGCGACATGGTGAGCGTCGGCGTGGTGGCGGACGGCAAGTACCTGGCGCGGGACGGCTTGAAAGACCCCGCGACCATCTTCCACCGCGAGGTGCCCAACAATCTGTGGATCGCCGACCGGCTCGCGACCGGCACGTGCACCGGCGAATATTGGCTCACGGCCGAGTACACCTTCCGGTCCGAGTACTGCGCGGCGGACGGTCTGGTGCTGGCGGGCGATGCGTTCGGGTTCCTGGACCCCGTCTTCTCCAGCGGCATGATGCTCGCGCTAAAGAGCGGGGTGCTGGCGGCGGACGCGGTCCACGAGGCCCTGGAGGCCGGGGATTTCCGGTCCGAGCGGTTCGCGGCCTACGGCGAGGTGATGCGGGAAGGCATGGAGAACATGCGCAAGCTCGTGTACGCCTTCTACGATCCCGCGGTGAGCTTCAAGGCCGTCGCCGAATTGGATCCGGCCATCGCGGACGACCTCACCGATTGCCTCTCGGGTGATGTGAACAAGGATTTCTCGCGGCTGTTCGGCGCATTCGCCGGGATCACCGAGTTGCCGGACAAGCTGCCGTACGGCGTCCCGCAACCGGGGCGGGCGCCGCTTGTCCCGGCGTGAAACGACGCTACCGTCGCCGTCGCGTGAACCTCGTCCAGATCACCCCCGGCGCCGGCGGCATGTATTGCGGGAACTGTTTCCGCGACAACGCGCTCGTCGCGGCCCTCCGGCGGCAAGGCCACGACACCGTCATGGTGCCGCTGTATCTGCCGATGACGCTGGACGAGACGTCGTCCACCGCCGGGACGCCCACGTTCTTCGGCGGCATCAACGTCTTCCTCGACCAGAAATCCGCGCTCTACCGCGGCGCGCCGAGCTGGCTGCGGCAGTTGCTCGATTCGCCCGCGCTGCTCAAGTGGGCCGCCGGCAAGACGGCGAAGACGCGGCCGGACGACGTCGGCGAGTTGACGGTATCGATGCTCCAGGGCGAGCTCGGCAACCAGGCCCGCGATCTCGACGAGTTGGCGGCGTGGCTCCAGCAACTGCCGAGACCCGACGTGGTGTTCCTCTCCAACGCGCTCCTCGCGGGTTTCGCCCGGCAACTGAAGGCTGCGCTCGGCTGCAAGGTCGTCTGCTTCCTCCAGAGCGAGGAGTCGTTCCTTGATTCCTTGCCGGAGCCTTGGCGCACCCAGGCGTGGGCCACGCTGAAGGAGCGGGCCCCCGACATGGACGGCTGGATCTCGCCGAGCCGCTACTTCGCGGGACGGATGGCCGGGCGCCTCGGCCTCACGCCGGACCGGATCCAGGTCGCACCGAACGGCATCAGCCTCGCGGGCTACGACTCGTTGCCGCCGCGCTTAGCCAAGCGGCCGGGCGACGATCTCGCGATCGGTTTCTTCGCGCGCATGTGCCCGGAGAAGGGCCTCGACACCGTGGTCGACGCCTTCATCGAGGTCCGCCGGCGCGGACGCGTCCCACAGGTCAAGCTGCGGATCGGCGGCGGCTGCGGTCCCGGCGATGAAAATTTCGTCGCGAGACAAAAGGACAAGCTCTCGGCGGCCGGTCTCTCGGCCGAAGCGACGTTCCATCCCAACCTGTCGCGCGAGGACAAGGTCGCCTTCTACGCGGGATGCGACCTTCTCTCCGTGCCGGCGCGGACCAGTGAATCGTTCGGCCTCTACGTCATCGAATCGCTCGCCGCCGGCACCCCGCTGGTCCAACCGGACGCCGTGACGTACCCCGAGCTGCTCGCCGCGACGGGCGGCGGCGTCATCAGCGGTCCGGACACGGCGGTCGCGCTCGCCGACGCGTGGGAGCCGCTGTTGCTCGATCCCGCGCGCTTGCGGTCGCTGGGCGACGCCGGCCGGACGGCTGTCCATGCCCGGTACAACGACGACGCGATGGCCCTCGGCATCGCCCGCGTCACCGAGGAGCTGATCTCGAAGAAGTCGCCGTGAAGTCGGCCGTTTCGACCGCGATCCCTGGGCTTCGTCTCCCGATCGCGCCACGTTCCATCCAGAAGGGTGGCACGCTCAAGGACCTGCTCGACCGCGAGGCCATCGCCTGCTTGGCGCACAACCTCTCGCTTGCCCATCCCGCCTTCGACGGCGCTGCGTTCGGGCGCTCCGCATCGGACGGCCTCGGACCGCTCGGGATCCTCGACCGCGGACAACATCTGGCGGAAGCGATGCGCCGGCACTTGCCGGCCGGTTATGCCGACGCGGTCGACGTGTTGCTCCGCTCGCTGACTCCGCCGCTCGATCGGACGTCGGACCTCGGGTTGGGCGTGTTCTTCTACCTGCCGCACGTCCGCTTTATCGCGACCTACGGACTGGATGACGGGCACGATGGTGGTGCTGATCCCTTCGAGGTCTCGATGACCGCGCAGCGGGAGCTGACCCGGAGGTTCAGCGCGGAGTTCTCGATGCGACCGTTCTTGGTGCGCTGGCCGGAACGCACGCTGGCGCGGTTGATGGATTGGACCCGGGATCCGGATCCTCATGTGCGCCGGCTCTGCACGGAGGGCACCCGGCCGAGGCTGCCATGGGCGATGCGGATCCCGGCCTTTGTCGCCGACCCGCGGCCGACCTTGCCGATCCTGGAAGCGCTCAAGGACGACCCGGATCTCTACGTCCGACGCAGCGTGGCGAACCATCTCGGCGACATCGCCAAGGACCATCCGGCACTGGCCTTCCAGATCTGCGGGCGTTGGCTGGAAAGTGCCACCCCGGAACGCTGCTGGCTCATCCGCCATGCCGTGCGTCATCCCGCCAAGAAGGGGGTCGCCGAGGCGATCCGGCTCCGGCTGTCGGCCCGCTGAACGGGGGGCCGATAGCCCGCTCCGGACCGGGGCCGGCCGGTGCGTCCCGATGGACGTCGGCGTTTTTCTTTGGCCGGGGTGCGCCGGTCGAGCATCATCACCGCCATGACTGGACTCATCGCCATCGTCGGACGGCCGAACGTCGGCAAGTCGGCGCTGTTCAACCGCATCGTCCGCAAACGCATCGCCATCGTGCACGACATGCCGGGCGTGACGCGCGACCGCGTGACCGCGGAGGCCGAATGGCACGGCCGGCCGTTCACACTCGTGGACACCGGCGGCATCGGCCTGCTGCGCGGTGAGAAGTCCGAGGACGTCATCATCAGCGCCGCCTTCGACCAGGTGCAGATGGCGATCGAGTCGGCCCACGTCATCATCTTCGTGGTCAACGTCCAGGAAGGGATCGTGCCGCTCGACGCCGAGGTCGCGAAACGCCTCCACGCCGCCGGAAAGCCCGTCATCGTCGCCGTCAACAAGGTCGACACCTACCGGGCCGAGGGCGGCCTCACCGAGTTCTCGGCGCTGGGGTTCGAGAAGCTGCTGCCGGTCTCGGCGATCCACGGCGAAGGTCTCGACGACTTGATCGGGGCGGCGTTCCGCCATCTTCCGAAAGCCGAGCCGGTCGCGCTGCCTGCCGAGCCGGAAGATAATTACGGGAAGTTCGTCAAGAAGCCCACCGACAAGGAGAAGGCCGTGGCACGCGAGGCCGAGGAAGCCGCCGCACCGGTGAAGATCGCCATCGTGGGCCGGCCCAACGTCGGAAAGTCCTCGCTCATCAACAAGGTCACCGGATCCGAGCGCGTCATCGTCAGCCCGATCCCCGGCACGACCCGCGACGCGGTCGACGTGCCGTTCGAGGTGGACACCGAGGGCGTGCGGCAGAAGTACGTCCTCATCGACACCGCCGGCGTCCGGAAGGCCCGTCGCATCGACGACACCGTGGAGCTCTTCAGCGTCGAACGCACCAAGGAGGCCATCGCCCGCTGCGACATCGCCGTCCTCGTGCTGGACGCCGAATCTGGGATCTTGGAACAGGACAAGAAGGTCGCCGCGATCATCACCGAGAACCGGCGCGCCTGCATCGTGGTCGTGAACAAATGGGACCTCGTCGCCACCGATGTCCGCGAACGGCGAGAGAAGGAGATCGCTGAGCGCCGCGACCGGACCCGGGACCGCGACGACCGCGCGAAGCGGCCCACGATGCTCGTGGAGTTCGGGGCCTGGGTGCAGGAGAAGCTCTTCTTCTTGGACTACGCGCCGGTGATCTTCACCTCGGCGAAGGACGGGTTCCAGCTCGACCGGTTGCTCGAAGCCGTCCGCTACGTCGCCGCCCAAGGCCGCCAGAAGGTGCCGACCGCCATCCTCAACCGGACCCTGCAGGACGCGATCGTCCGCAAGCAACCGGTGAGCGACAAGGGGCATCATCTGAAGTTCTACTACGCGACCCAGGTACGGCAGAGCCCGCCGACCTTCCTGCTGTTCGTGAACAAGGACGAGCTGTTCAACATCGCCTACGAGAAGTACCTGATCGGCGAACTGCGGACGGCCTTCGGGTTCGAGGGATGTCCGATCGTGATCGTGCCCAAGGCCAGGCCGAAGACGATCGCGCCCGTCCGGAAGTACCAGACCGCGACCGGCGAACCGTTGCCGCGGATCACGCCGCGGAAACCGAAGGGCAAGTCGTATCATCCGGACTTCCGCGACGGGCGATGGCTCCCGCCGGGCCCGGATGCGGCCCCGGCGGCCCCGGCGCGCCGTGGGAAGCCTGCCGCTGTCGGTTCCCCTGGAGCCAAGCCTGGAGCAAAGCCTGGAGCAAAGCCCGGACCTCGGACCGCCAAGGCCACGTCCTTCGACGCGCGGCCTGCGCGGCCGGGCACCGGCAAGCCCAAGCGCACGATGCGCGGTGGCCGTCCGATCGGGAGCAAGGTCGGGAGCAAGGTCAAGCCAGCGATGCGGGGCGGACGCCCGATCGGCAGCAAGGTAAAGTCGGCCGGGAAATCCGTCGCCAAGCCCAAGCCCAAGCCGAAATCCAAGGCCTGAGGCGGGCGGCCGTCGGAGGCGCCGATCAGAGGGCCAAGGCCGCCCGCAGCTTCTCGATCCGGCGGCGGTTCACCCCGAGGTCGGAATGGCCGACCCGCGAGGCGGACCGCACGTGGACGACCCGGGCGGGTCCGTCGTAGAGGAACTCCACGTCGTCCACGAACCGGAAGAGCAGGGAGGTGGACTCCGCCCGGAGGTAGCCTTCGCGCTCTTCGGTGACGCGGGTCCTCGGCTCGGCGAGGACAGCGGCCTTCAGCTTGGCCATCGTCTCCTCGACCGACCCGCGGACCGACAACGGCGCGATCAGGTGGTCGGGGTCGGGGTCCTGGCTGCCGACGCAGTTCGGCGAGCCGGGGCAGGGCAAGAGCTTGCCTGCGACGGGGCCGAGGACGGGAGGGCGGTTCATGCGGCAGCCGAGGACCGTCGCCGCTGCGGTCGCCGACGCCAACCAGAGAAGGATCCGGATCCGTTTCATGGGGGCACGGTAGCCCGGTCCGGTCCGGGCGCAGCCGGAAATCCGGCGCGACGCTTGCCAAACAAGTTTATGTTCGTAAACTTCGCCTGTTCCACGGGTGTACGCGTCGCGGACCGCTTTGTCGGGGGTCAGCGTTTGACTTTCGTTTTGTCGGTCCCTTAACTCTCGCGCACTTGTCCCCGGGCGTTGTGGCGACACGCGTGGACGCCGTGGGCCGGGAAAGGGCAGCTGTGGCAGCCAAAGACGATTATCTCATCGATACGATGCTCGACATGGGTCTCCTGACCCACGAGCAGGTGGAGGCCGGTCGCGCCGAGGCAGAATCGGCGGGCGAAGGCGTGCTCGACACCATGACGAAGAGCGGCTCGATCGAGCCGACCATCGTCGTGATGGCGAAATCCACCTATTTCGGGGTCGAGTCCGTGAACGTCTCCGACCTCCGGTTGGCCGACGATGTCATCGGCTTGCTACCTCGCCACGTCGCCAAGAAGTTCGACGCCGTGCCGGTGGGCCAGAGCGATTCCGGCGCCGTGGTCGTCGCGCTCGCCGACCCGTCCGATATCGACGCCGTCGACGGACTCCGGCATGCGTTGAACCGCGACATCGAGCTCCGCGTCACCAGCCAAGCCGACATCGAGGCGTCGTTGGCCAAGTACTACGGCGGTGCCGCCCGCGACGACGGCGGCATCGGCAAGATGATCCAGGACATCACCGAGGGTGAGGTCGAGATCAATGCGTTCAAGGGCGATGTCGGCGACGACGAGTCGGCCGTCGAGGCCGATGCGCCGATCATCAAGCTGGTCAACCAGGTCATCGTGGACGCCTTCAAGAAGCGGGCTTCCGATCTCCACCTGGAGCCGCTGGCCAAGCGCTTCCGTCTTCGGTTCCGCATCGACGGCGTCTGTGTCGAACAATCCGACCTCCCGAAGCGGCTCCAGGCGCCGATCATCGCGCGTCTCAAGATCCAGGCCGGGATGAGCATCGCCGAGCGCCGCATCCCGCAGGACGGCCGCATCAACGTGCCGGTCGGCGCCGGCGGCAAGACCATCGATCTCCGCGTCAACTGCCTTCCCACGCAGCACGGCGAGTCGATCGTCATGCGTATCCTCGACAAGTCCGGCCTGAAGCTGGGCTTGGCCGAACTTGGTTTCTTCGCGGACGACCAGCAGAACTTCGAGCGGATCATCGGCCTGCCCGACGGCATCCTGCTCGTCACCGGTCCGACCGGTTCCGGTAAGACGACCACGCTGTACTCCTGCCTCAACTACATCAACCGGCCCGACCGCAAGATCATCACGGTCGAGGACCCGGTCGAGTACATGCTCGCCGGCATCAACCAGGTGCAGGTCCACGAGCAGATCGGATTCACCTTCGCGCTGGCGCTGCGCTCGATGCTCCGCCAGTCGCCGAACGTGATCATGCTCGGGGAGATCCGCGACATGGAGACGGCGTCCATCGCCATCAACGCGTCGCTCACCGGCCACCTGGTCTTCTCCACGCTCCATACCAACGATGCACCCGGCGCGGTGACCCGTCTCATCGACATCGGCGTGAAGCCGTTCTTGGTGGCGTCCTCCGCGCGCTGCCTCATGGCGCAGCGTCTCGTCCGCAAGGTCTGCAAGAGCTGCGGCGCGGCGCACGTGCTCGACCCGGCCGAGGCCGATTCGATCGGCATCACGCCCGGACAGGTCGCCCAAGCCAGCGCCCGTAAGGGCAAAGGCTGCGGCGAGTGCAACAAGACCGGATGCAAGGGCCGCTTCGGCATCTTCGAGATCTTCAACATCAACGACGAGGCCCGGAAGATGATCTTCGACAAGGTGCCCGCCAACGTCCTCCGCGTGAAGGCCCGCGAGATGGGCATGCGCACGCTGCGCGAGGACGGCGTCCGCAAGGTCCTTGCCGGCCTCACCACCGTGGATGAGGTGATGCGCGCCACGGTCACCGACCACTGAGCCCACGAACACCGCGACGACGACGAAACGCGCCGCGCCGAGGCGCACCTGAAACATCCGATCCCGTTCTTCCGACATGTCGTATCAAATGTCCGATCTGTTGCAGTTGATGGTCTCCGAAGGGGCCGCCGACCTGCACATCCGAGTGAACATCCCGCCGGTCATCCGGCTCCACGGCATCCTCCACCGCGTCGAGGGCCCGCCGTTGAAGGCGGAGGACACCGAGGAGCTGATGCGTTCGATCACGTCGGAGGACCACATCCAGCAGATCCGCGAGAAGGGCGGCGCCGATTTTGGCTTCGCCTTCGGGGAGCTCGCCCGCTTTCGCGTCAGCGCCTTCAAGGAGAAGGGCAACTTCGCCCTCGTGCTCCGGCAGATCCCCAGCAAGCTCCTCACGATGGAGCAGATCGGCATCCCGCCCAGCGCCCGCGAACTGCTCTACCGTCCCCGCGGTCTCGTCCTCGTGACCGGTCCGACCGGTTCGGGCAAGACGACCACCCTCGCGTCGATGATCAACATCATCAACGAGGAGCGCGACGAGGCCCACATCATCACGATCGAGGACCCCATCGAGTATTACCACAAGCACAAGAAGGCGGTGGTGACCCAGCGCGAGGTCAATGTCGACGTCCCGAACTTCGCCGAGGCGCTGCGGCGCGCGTTGCGGCAGGACCCGGACGTGATCCTGGTCGGTGAGCTGCGCGACTTGGAGACGATGGAGGCCGCGATCACGGCGGCGGAGACGGGTCACTTGGTGTTCGGCACGCTGCACACCACGGGCGCGGCCAAGACCATCGACCGTATCACCAACGCCTTCCCGATGAACCAGCAGGAGATGATCCGCATCCAGCTGTCCACGGTGCTCCAAGCGGTCATCTCGCAGCTGCTCGTCCCGCGCCACGACAAACCGGGACGCGTCGCCATCTTCGAGATCATGGTCAACACTCCGTCCATCGCAGCGCTCATCCGCGACAACAAGACCTTCCGCATCCAATCGGACATCCAGACCGGTGCCAAGTTCGGCATGGTGACCCTGGACAGCTTCCTCATCGACAAGTGGCAATCGGGCCTGATCGCCGAGGAAGAGGTCATCAACAAGGCGCAGGACCCGACCACGATCATCCAGAAACTGCAGGAGATGAAGGCGGCGAAGAGCGAGGCCGAGGCCTCCGGACGCCGCTGAACCAGGTGACTTATGCCCGAAGTGGTGACCGATCCGTTGTTGTCGCTCGTCCGGGAGCGCGGCCTGCTCGACGACCTCCAGACCGAGGAGGTGATGCAGGAGCACATCCGTGGCGGGAAACCCGTGTCGCAGGTGCTGCAGGACTACGGCCTGCTGGACATCGATTCCATCCTGCAGATCATGGCCGACCAGCTGTCCACGATGGTCGTCACCATCGAGGACTCGGCGATGACGCCCGAGGTCGTCGCCTCGGTCCCGGCCGATAGCGTCCGCATGTACCAATGCGTGCCCGTCGCCATGTACGGTGACACCGTCCAGATCGCCCTGGTGGATCCGTTCAACCCCCAGGTCATCGACGAGCTCGGCTTCACGGTGAAGCACCAGATCCAGCTGGTCGTGGCCGATCCGGCGGCGGTGCTCAAGGCGATCGAGAAGTTCTATCCATCGCAGGCCGGCGGCGGTGTCGGCGGCGGCTACGCCGACCTGCTCAAGGAACTCGGGTCCACGATGGACCTCTCCGCGGTCGAGGACGGCAAGACCGGGGTGCTGATGAAGCTCGACGACGCGGTCAACGACGCGCCGGTCGTGAAGTTCGTCAACCTCGTCCTGATGCAGGCGGTGCAGGACCGGGCGAGCGACATCCACTTCGAGCCGTTCGAGGACGAGTTCAAGATCCGCTACCGTGTCGACGGCGCTCTGTACGAGATGTCGCCGCCGCCGAAGCACCTCGCCAATCCTGTGACCTCGCGTCTCAAGATCATGGCGAACCTGAACATCTCGGAGCGCCGCATGCCGCAGGACGGCCGGATCTCCGTGACCATCGCCGGGAAGCAGATCGACCTGCGTCTCTCCACGCTCCCGACGGCGTTCGGCGAATCGGTCGTGCTCCGCGTGCTCGATCGCAGCGCGATCAGCCTCGATCTCGAGACGCTCGGCCTGCCCAAGACCATCTTCGATTTCACCATCGAGACGATCAACCAGCCGAACGGCATCTTCGCCGTCACCGGCCCGACGGGCTCGGGCAAGACCACGACGCTCTACTCCTGCCTGCGCCGCATCAACACGATCGACACCAAGTTGTTGACGGTCGAGGACCCGGTCGAGTTCGACATCGAGGGCATCATGCAGGTCCAGGTCAACGAGGGATGCGGGATGACCTTCATGAAGGCCCTGCGCGCCTTCCTCCGGCAGGACCCCGACATCATCATGCTGGGGGAGATGCGCGACCTGGAGACGGCGCAGATCGCCATCCAGGCGTCGCTCACCGGCCACTTGGTGCTGTCCACGCTGCACACCAACGACGCCTCCGGCGCCGTGACCCGTCTGGTGGACATGGGCGTCGAGCCGTTCCTGATCTCCTCGACGCTGCTGGCCGTGCTCGCGCAGCGGCTCGTCCGCAAGGTGTGCGTGAAATGCCGCACGCCTTTCGAGCCGACCGAGAGCCAGCTCGGCCAGCTCAACCTCTCGCCGCACGACATCGGCGACAAGAGCTTCTACTACGGACGTGGATGCCCGGTCTGCAACGACACCGGCTACAAGGGCCGCAAAGGCATCTACGAGCTGCTGGTCATCACCGACGCCATCCGCAACCTCATCAACGAGCGCGCGCCGACGGTCGTGGTCCGGCAAAAGGCGGTCGAGCTCGGCATGATCACGCTGCGCGACGACGGTCTCCGCAACATCTTCGACGGCGCCTCGTCCGTGGAAGAAATCCTGAAGTACACCTGAGCTCCGAAGGAAAGTAAGGCTATGCCCAAATTCAACTACGTCGCCATGGACTCCCGAGGCAAGGAGACCAAGGGCACGCTCGAGGTCGGCAGCCAGGCCGACGCGATCAACCGTCTCAAGGAGATGGGCTTCTTCCCCACCAAGGTGATGGAGGCCGAGAAGCCTGCCGCCAAGAAGGGCGCGCCCGCTCCAGGCACCGCGAAGGGCGGGGCCAAGAAAGGCATCAACCTCAACTTCAAGATCCCCGGCCTCGGTGGAGGCGTGAAGACCAAGGTGCTCACCACCTTCACCCGCCAGCTGGCCACGCTGGTGGACGCCGGTCTGCCGCTGCTCCGCGGGCTCCGTGTCCTGGAGAAGCAGGAACGCAACCCGACGCTCAAGGGCGTGCTCAACGACCTCGCCATGTCGATCGAGGGCGGCAGCACCTTCTCCGAGGGCCTCGCCCAGCATCCGAAGGTCTTCAACAAGCTTTTCGTCAACATGGTCAAGGCGGGCGAGCTCGGCGGCGTGCTCGAGGTCGTCTTGAACCGTCTCTCCGAGTTCATGGAGAAGGCGGAGAAGATCAAGGGCAAGGTCATCGCGGCCATGTTCTACCCGTCCGCGGTCATGACCGTGGCGGTCGGCATCTTGGCGCTGCTGATGGTGGTCGTCGTGCCCAAGTTCAAGCAGATCTTCGCCGACATGCTCGGCGACGCGGGCATGCCGGCGTTCACCGAGTTCGTCCTCAAGATCTCCGAGATCATGAAGGACTACACCATCGTCTTCCCCGAGTGGGCGGGCGGCTTCCCGGTCCCCGGGCCGGTCGTGGTCGGCATCATCGTCTTCGTGATCTTCTTCAAGGTCGGCGTGAAGACCAAGAAAGGCCGATGGTTGTTCGACAAGTTCAAGCTGCACATGCCGGTCATCGGCAGCGTGGTCAGCAAGGTCGCCATCTCCCGTTTCTGCCGGACCCTCGGCACCTTGGTGAGCTCGGGTGTGCCCATCCTCCAAGCCTTGAACATCGTCAAGGAGACCGCTGGCAACGTCATCATCGCCAACGCGGTCCAGGCCATCCATGAGAGCGTCAAGGAAGGCGAGACGATCACGGCCCCGCTGGAGAAATCCGGGGTCTTCCCGCCGATGGTGATCTCGATGGTGGACGTCGGCGAGCAGACCGGCGCGCTGCCCGAGATGTTGCTGAAGATCGCCGACAACTACGACGACGAGGTCGACAACGCGGTCGCGGCCATGACCTCGCTGCTGGAGCCGATCATGATCGTGTTCCTCGCCGTCATCGTCGGCAGCATCGTCATCGCGCTCTTCCTCCCGCTCATCTCGCTCATCGACAAGCTGGGTGGCGACGAAGGCAGCGGCAAAGGCGACTAGGCTTTCCGAGCCCCCCGTCCCGACAGCGGCCACCGGAGATCCCGGTGGCCGCTTTTCTTTTCCCCCGGCCCGTCCCGGAGCGGCGTAAATCGTTCGTCAAAACCAGCCGGTGATGGATTCTTCCGACGTGGAATTTTCCGCCTACGGTCCGGATGCGTCCATCCTCCGCTTCGCCGAGCGGGCGGACGAAGCGGCGTTCCGGCGGTCGCGACAACTCGTCGAGGAGCTTGAGCGATGTCCGCTCCCCGGACAATCCGAGGTCGTCCCGGCCTTCAGGACACTGCTGATCTGCTTCGGGGCAGGGGCCGCGTCGGCGGCGAACGAGGCCGGTCTCGCCGCCTTCTGCGGGCGGATCCGGGAGGCCGGTCCGCCGTCGGTCCACGAAGGCGGCCGCCTCGTCGAGATCCCGGCCCGCTACGATGGACCGGATCTTGCCCGCGTCGCGGGAGCGGCGGGCATGTCGGTCGAGGAAGCGGCCGCGCGTCATGTCGCGCCGGACTACCGGGTCCATTGCCTCGGGTTCGCTCCCGGCTTCCCGTATCTCGGCGGGCTCGACCCGTCGTTGGCCACGCCGCGGCTCGCCACGCCGCGCACGTCGGTCGCGGCCGGCAGCATCGCGATCGGTGGCGAGCACACCGGGATCTACAGCACACCCAGCCCGGGCGGATGGAACCTCATCGCCCGCACCGGCGCGCCGCTCTTCGATCCTCGGGCGGCCTCGCTCGGAGCGATGTTCCTTCTGCGCGCCGGTGATCGCGTGCGCTTCATCCCGGGGCCGGACGGAGCCGCGCTGGCGCGGGATGGCCTGCGCGAGGCCCGCCCTGGAACCATCGCGTCCGCCCCGCCGTCACCGCCGGTCCTCCGGGTGCTCGCGTCCGGCGCCGGCCTCGCGATCCAGGATCGCGGACGCCCGGGCTTCGCGCGCTTCGGCGTGCCGCCCGGCGGCGCGATGGATCCGTATGCGGCGGCATGGGCGAACCGACTGCTCGACAATCCGCCGTCCGCGCCGGTGCTCGAGCTCTGCCTGCAGGGCCAACGTCTCGAAGTGCTCAAAGACGGCTGGTTTGCCATCGCCGGGAGCGCGGGCGGAGCGGCGGGTGGGTCCGCCCGTCGTCGTCGCGTCGGGGAGGTCCTGGAGTTTCCGCCGGGCCCGAGCGGCGTCTGGACCTACTTGGCGGTGCCGGGCGGATTCGGCGGGGGCACGGTGCTAGGAAGCGTCGCCACCGACGCGCGCGCCGGGCTGGGACGTGCTTTCGTCGATGGCGACCGCATCCCCGCGGCGACGTCGACGGGGTCCGCGCCCCCTTCCGCGGTGGCTTCGCGGCGGATCGCGCGGGATGAGCGCCGCGACCCCGCGCATCCGCCGACGCTGCGTGTGTGGCCGGGACCGCAGTGGTCGGCGTTTTCGTCGGCGGACCGCGAGCGGTTCTTCGCCACCGGTTGGACGGTCTCCACGCGTTGCGACCGCGTCGGTTATCGGCTCGACGGCCCGGCGCTGGCACCCCCGTCGTCGGAAGCCGTCTCCGAGCCGGTGGTCGTGGGCACGGTCCAGGTGCCCGCGGACGGCCGACCGATCGTGACGATGCCGGACGGGCCGACGCTCGGCGGCTACGCGAAGCTCGGGGTCGTCGATCGCGATGATCTCGCCCGGCTCGCCCAACGCCGCGCCGGGCAGGTGGTGCGTTTTGTTCCGGCCCTTTGAAGGACGAAACCGCCAAGGCCCGGAGAAGATTCCTGTCCCGCTCTCGTCTTCGCGTCTTCGCCCCTTTGCTGTTCACTTCCGCCCGTGATGACCGACCTCAACTGCGACCTCGGCGAAGGCGAGTCGTCCGCGCGGACGCGGGCACTGGTGCGGTGGGTCACGTCGGTGAACATCGCGTGCGGAGGCCACGCCGGTGATGCCGGGTCGATGGAACGTTGCGTCGTGATGGCGCATGGGCTGGGAGTCCGCATCGGCGCGCATCCGGGCGTACCTGGAGAGGGTGGCCGCGGCGCGGTGGAGATCACGGCTTCGGGGCTCCGGACCTTGGTGCTGCTACAGGTCGGGGCGCTCCATCGTCTGACGGAGGTCCACCGGATCCGGTTGCACCACGTGAAGCTCCACGGATCTCTCTATCACGCGGTGGAACGTGATCCGGCGCTCGCGCGGGCCTATGTCGGGACCATCGCGCGGTGGTTCGGCGGCACGCGGATCTACGCGGCGTGTGGCGGTCGGGTCGCCGAGGCCGGCGCTCGCGCCGGGATGGCCGTATGGGAGGAGGCCTTCGCGGACCGCGGGTACGCCGAGGACGGATCGTTGGTCCCTCGCGGCATGCCGGGCGCGATGATCATGGGTGTCTCCGAGGTCGCTGCCCGGGCGAAGTCGATCGCGGAGGGCAGGGGGGTGACGACGGTCGCGGGCACGGTGCTGCCGCTCCGGCCGAGGACGTTGTGCGTCCACGGCGACACGCAAGGTTCGGTGGGCCTCGTCCGGGCGGTGAACCGGGCGTTGGCGGACTCCCTCGGCTGACCCCGGGACCGGTCACGATTTGGGGTTGCCCGGACGATGCCTTCGGCCAATCTGCGTCGTCGCGGAACCCGACCGTGTCCCCAACCGAGCATTGCCATGGCCATCCACGTCGCGCTGCACCACAAGACGCACTACACCTACGACCGGCCGGTCGGCCACGCCCCGCACGTCGTCCGCTTGAGGCCCGCGCCGCATTGCCGGACCCCCATCCTCAGCTATTCGATGAAGGTCCGCCCGACGGAACACTTCATCAACTGGCAGCAGGATCCGTTCGCGAACTGGAACGGCCGGCTCGTGTTCCCCGGGATGTCGAAGGAGCTGTGCATCGAGGTCGAGCTCGTGGCCGAGATGGCGGTCTATAACCCGTTCGACTTCTTTCTCGAACCGTCCGCCGAGATCTATCCGTTCGCCTACGAGCCCGCGCTCAAGAAAGAGCTCGCGCCGTTCATGGCGCTGCCGGCGCCGACGCCGAAGCTGCTCGCGATGGTCGACGAACTGCTCGGGGCCTACCTGACGAAGGGCGCGCGGACGATTGATTTCCTGGTGGAGGTCAACCAGCGCGTCCAGAAGCATGTCCGCTACACCATCCGCCTGGAGCCGGGTGTGCAGACGCCGGAGGAGACGCTCACCAAGGCCAGCGGGTCGTGCCGCGATTCGGGTTGGCTCTTGGTCGAGGTGTTCCGTTCGATGGGTTTCGCGGCCCGCTTCGTCAGCGGCTATTCGATGCAGCTCAAGCCCGACCAGAAGTCGCTGGACGGCCCGAGCGGCGTCGAGGTCGACACCGTGGACCTGCACGCGTGGGCCGAGGTCTTCTTGCCCGGGGCCGGATGGATCGGGTTGGATCCGACGTCCGGGCTGTTCTGCGGCGAAGGCCACATCCCGCTCGCCTGCACGCCGGATCCCGGCAACGCCGCGCCGATCACCGGCGCCGTGGACGAGTGCGGGTCCAAGCTCGTCCACGAGATGACGGTGACCCGCATCTTCGAGTCGCCGCGCGTCACCCAGCCGTACACCGACGAGCAATGGTCGGACATCGAGGTGCTCGGCCACGTGATCGACGAGGACCTCGAGAAGGGCGACGTCCGCCTGACGATGGGCGGCGAGCCGACCTTCGTCTCCATCGACGACCCGGACGGACCGGAGTGGAACTTCACCGCGGTGTCCCACAAGAAGCGCGCGCTTTCGGGAACGCTGATCAAGCGGCTCCGCGGCAAGTTCGCGCCCGGCGCGTTGCTGCACTACGGACAGGGCAAATGGTACCCGGGCGAACCGTTGCCGCGTTACGCGCTCGCCGCGTATTGGCGCAAGGACGGCGTGCCGATCTGGAAGGACGATTCGCTCATCGCCGACGAGTCGAAGGACTACGGCCACGGCGCCAAGGAGGCCAAAGCGCTCGCGACCCGGCTCGCGCGCACGCTCGGCGTCGATCCCGCGCACCTGATCCCCGGGTACGAGGACGTCTTCTACTACACCTGGAAGGAGCGGCGCCTGCCGTCCAACGTCACCCCGGAACAGTCACGCCTGAAGGACAAGCAGGAGCGCGCCCGCCTCGCACGGTTGTTCCAGGCAGGATTGGGCGAGGTCGTGGGCTATTCGCTGCCGCTCAAGCGCGCGGTCTTCGGCGCGGAGCGCGGATGGATCTCCGGCGCGTGGTTCTTGCGCGACGACGACACGCTGTGGCTGACCCCGGGCGATTCGC
This sequence comes from uncultured Verrucomicrobiota bacterium, assembly GCA_903916195.1. GTDB lineage: Bacteria > Verrucomicrobiota > Verrucomicrobiia > Limisphaerales > UBA9464 > CAIVQB01. Next base: position 36,532 of record CAIWVP010000001.1, read on the forward strand.
CGATGGGTCTGCGCCTCCCGGTCGATTCCATCCCGTGGGTCGCGGAGAAGGATTTCCCGTGGCAGCACCAGCCGGACCTGATGAAGAAGCTCGCGGCTTTGCCGAGGGACTTCTCGTACAAGCCGCGGCCCGAGTCGTCGGGACAACGCTTCGTCCCGGGCCCGGGCGTTCCGGCGGCTCCCGGCTTCGGTCCCGGCCAGCGGGCGCAGATGCTGCCTCCGGACCAGGCCGGCGGGCGAAAGCAGATCGAGCGCGACCTCGACCCGGCACGGCGTCCCGCCCCGCAGGAGAGCGCGCCTTGGATCATCCGCACCGCGCTCTGCGTCGAGCCGCGCGACGGTCGTCTGCACGTCTTCCTGCCGCCGGTCGAGAGCACCGAGGATTACCTCGACCTGGTCGCCGGCATCGAGACCGCTGCGACCGAGCTGGGACTGCCCTTGATCATCGAGGGCGAGGCACCGCCGCGCGACCCGCGCCTGAACAAGCTCGCGGTGACCCCCGACCCGGGCGTGATCGAGGTCAACATGCATCCCAGCAAGTCCTGGGACGAGCTCGTCGAACGTACGACGGTCCTCTACGAGGAAGCTCGGCAGACCCGGTTGGGCACGGAGAAGTTCATGGTCGACGGACGCCATACCGGCACCGGCGGGGGCAACCACATCCTCATCGGCGGCGAGACCCCGGCGGATTCACCGGTGCTGAGGCGGCCCGACCTGCTGCGGTCGCTGCTCGCGTACTGGCAGAACCATCCGTCGCTGAGCTGGCTCTTCAGCGGTCTCTTCATCGGCCCGACCTCGCAGGCACCCCGCGTGGACGAGGCGCGCAACGACTCGCTCTACGAGCTCGACGTCGCCTTCCGCCAGCTGCCCGGGGCCGGCCAATGGACCCCGCCGTGGCTGGTCGACCGCGTCTTCCGCAACCTGCTGACCGATTCCAGCGGCAACACCCATCGTGCCGAGTTCAGCATCGACAAGCTCTACTCGCCCGACGGCCCGGGCGGACGTCTCGGCCTGGTCGAGATGCGCGCCTTCGAGATGCCGCCGCACGCCCGGATGAGTCTCGCGCAACACCTGCTCCTGCGCGGCCTCGTGGCGAAGTTCTGGAAGGAACCGTACACCAACGGCCTCGTCCGCTGGGGCACGGACATCCACGACCGCTGGATGCTGCCGCACTTCTGCGAGACGGATCTCGGCGACGTCATCCGCGACCTGCGGGGGGCCGGCTATCCGTTCGAGGCGGAGTGGTTCAAGCCGCACCTCGAATTCCGCTACCCCCGCATCGGCGACTTCGCGCAGCGCGATGTCCAGGTCGAGCTGCGCACGGCGCTCGAACCGTGGCATGTGCTCGGTGAGGAACCGGCCGGCGGCGGGACGGTCCGCTACGTGGACAGCTCCTTGGAACGCCTCCAAGTGAAGGCCCGGGGTCTCGTGGGCGATCGTTTCGTCATCACCTGCAACGGACGCCGCGTGCCGCTCCATCCGACCGGCACGAACGGTGAATCCGTCGCCGGCGTGCGTTACCGCGCGTGGCAGCCGCCCAATTGTCTCCAGCCGACCATCCCGTCGCACGCCCCGCTGGTGTTCGACCTGCACGACACCTGGAACGAGCGTTCGCTCGGCGGCTGCACCTACCACGTCGCGCATCCGGGCGGCCGCAACTACGACACCTTCCCGATCAACAGCTACGAGGCCGAGAGCCGTCGGCTCGCACGCTTCGTCGCCAACGGGCACACGCAGCAGAAGTCCGCTCCTCCGGTCGAGCCGTTGAACCGGGACCTGCCGTTCACGCTCGACCTGCGCCTGCCGGCGGCTTAGTTGCCGACCAGGACACGGCGCGCGGTCCAGCGGGCGGGAAGGTCACGTGTCTTTCCGGCCGCGGGCTGTCGCCGTCGTCGCCTCGCCGCAGGTGATCGCTCTCCCGGGACGATCAGCGGCGCGCCGGTTTGTGCGCTTCGAACCAGACCTGGCTGCCCAGGTGCGGCGACAGCCACGTGACCGGCGACCCTGACACGCGGTCCAGCTCGAACCGCGCCGCGATGCGCGCCCGGAGGGATCGCCAATTGAACCCCTTGTGGTGGTGGAAGGGCAGTTTGTCCGCACCGAAGTGGACCTCGCGCGCCATGTGCTGCTGCGCGCCGGCGAAGACACCGCGGACCACGTCGGGCCACGAATAGGCGAGCGTGGTGGCGTAGTCGCCGATCCCCCGCCAGCCGGCCACGCGCCGGACGGTCTGCTTCACGAGCAATGGAAGCCCGATCTCCACCGGCACGCTGATCAGCAAGCGTCCGCCGGGCACGAGCAGCCGGACGAACAGATCCAACAGGGGGTCCGGATCGACCACGTGCTCCATGACCTCCATGCACACGATGGCGTCGAAGCGCCCTTCCATGCCGGGCCGTTCCAGTGCGTCCGGTTCGGCGAAGGCGATGCCGGGCTTGCCGGCGAAGCGACGGCGGTCGTCCTCCACGACGCGCCCGTCACGGTCGACGCCGAACGCCGAGGCCGGCGCGTGCGGCGATCGGGACAGGAGATCGAAGTAGGTCGCATCGCCGCAGCCGTAGTCGAGCAGGCGTCCCTCCGCGAACGCTGCCGACCGGCCGACCGCGACCTCGAACCGACGCTGGTGGCTCCAGCGGATCAATCGGCTGCGCGAGGAGAGCTGCTTCTCGGCGTAGGCGCCGGACTGGATCGCCGGGGTCATCCGGGTTCGGTCGCGCTCGGCGGCCGCAGGATCACTTGCCGTCGTGGCCGGCCTTCAGATGCTCGGCGAGCAGGTCGCGGCCGAAGTCGCCGGCGAAATCGCGCCACACCGCGTGGACGTGGTTGGCGTCGTTCTGCGTGTTGTCGTACTCGAGCACGAAGGTCGGCCCGTGGACGCGGTAGTAGTGGCGCTGGCCACGCTCGAAGCTGCCCATCCAGGCGAAGCGGATGTCGTCCATGCCGGCCTTCTCCAGTTTGGCCATGTCGGCGGTCGCGACGTCCCAGCGGGCGCGGTCGATATAGGCGCGGATGAGCTTCATCGCGGTGGTGCGCTGGTCGGACGTCATGTCGCCGAGCCGGAGTCCGGCGGGCTTGCCGAGATCGGCCTTGCGGACGGCGAGGGTGAGGATGTCGTCGGGCGCCTTGGTGTCGAGGACCGCGGTCTTGCGCTGGTCGTCGGTGAGCGATCTGACCAGGTCGCGGCCGAGCTCTTCCTCGGCACCGAGCACGCGCACGCCGGCGCGCGGCCCTTTGCGGACCTCGCCGGGGTTCGTGCCCATGAAGTTCGGCGTGCCAGAAGCCACCTTGCCATCGACGAGGGTGAAGTTGACCGAGAGATGGTGGCCTTCGACCCGCCAGCCCCACGTGCCCTTCTCCGATGGCGTGCCGAAGATGCTGACGTGGTAGAGCTGCGGATCGCGCGGAAACCTGCGGTCCGGCCCCTCCAAGTCCTGCAGGATCTGCTCGAGGCTCATGATGGTCGTGGCCTGGGCGAAACCACGCTGGCTGAGACCGCTGCTGAGCAGCGCGAAGGCGAGCGGACGCTGGGCGGGGGCCATGTCCTTCACGGTGAGGCCCTTCCTCTCCTTCGGGATGAAGTGCCAGTTCTCGCGCTCGTCGGAATCGAAGGCGAAGGCGGCCTTGGACTTCTGGCCGTCGTCGAGCGCGGCCAGGAAGTTCTTGGCGGCGGAGGCCATCTCTTCCGGCGCGGCGGCGATCGCGCGCAGGCAGAGCAGTGCGGAGAGGATCAGAGGAGACTTCATACGGTGAGCGTGGTCCCGGGAGCCGCACGCACCCAAGGAAAAAAGCGTGACGCCCGGGGACGGTTGCCGGTTCATCGGCATCTCCCACCGCTGTCCCCGCCATGAACGCGTATCCCGTCCATCCGTGCCCGTCGTCCCGCCGGGCTTTCACGCTGATCGAGCTTCTGGTCGTCATCGCCATCATCGCGATCCTCGCCGGGATGTTGCTGCCCGCGCTGGGCAAGGCGAAGGACCGCGCGCTGCTCGCCAACGACCTCAGCGGTATCCGGCAGGTGATGCTCGCCGCGCATATGTTCGCCGGGGACAACAACGACTACCTTCCGTATTCGAGCTGGGGCTATCCCGCCGACCGCGACAACTGGGCGCACGCGAAGAACATCCCCGACGGCTCCGGCAAGGATGATCCGTTGATCATGTCGAACCAGGTGGAGTCGTTCCGCAAGGGCCAGCTCGGGAACTATCTTCAGGCGGTCAAGCTGCTGACCTGTCCGAAAGACGCGGCGGAACGCGGTGGTGGCAAGGGCAAGGCGGACTTCAAGCGCCGGCAGATCAAGATCACCAGCTACGTCTGGAACGGCGCCATCATCGGCTACCAATCTCCGCCAGCGGCGCAGCTCACCTCGGCCTATAAGCTCGGAGGCCTGCGTCCGACCGGTATCCTCATGTGGGAAGGACCCGAGAGCGAGGAGAGCTACCTCTTCAACGACGTCGGCAACCAACCCCACGAAGGCGTCTCGCAACGCCACGGGGCGACGCGCCGTCCCAAGGACCAGACCGAGCAGGTCGGCGGCATCGCGCCGGTCGGCCGCCTCGACGGATCCGCGGCCGCGCTGAAGATGCAGCAGTGGTTCTCGCCCATCTACGCCGGCAAACCGATCTGGCCCGCCACCGCGAAGTTCGAGGGCCCGAACGACTGCTGGTTCAATCCCGGCGCGAAGGACGGGGGATATTGAAACAGGCGGAGGTCTGGGGTCTGGGGTCTCGGATTTCAGGTTTCAGGTCATCTGCGTCACGCATCACGCGTCACGCATCACGGACGCTCTTCGTTGTGCCGCTTCTCTTGCCGTGACGTGGCCGCACGATAGCCTCGACGTGTGAGATTCCTCCGGACGCTTCTCGGCCTTGTCGTCCCTCTGGTCTGCTGGGCGCAGCACGCCACCAATCCACCTGCCTTCGCCGCGGCGGCCGGGGATGCCAAACGCTTCCAGCTCGCGCCCGGCCTCAAGCTCGGCGTCTGGGCGGCCGAACCGCAGCTCAGCAACAGCGTCGCCTTCAGCATCGACGGCAAAGGGCGCATCTTCCTCGCGGAATCCGACCGCTGGGCCGTCAGCGTCTTCGACATCACCGCGCACACGAACTGGCTGCTGCAGGATATGTCCTTCCGCACCGTCGCCGATCGCGCCGCTTTCCTGAGCAACCAGTTCGCGACCAACATCACCTTCCTTACCAAGGACAGCGAGGTCGTGCGGCGGATCGAGGACCGCGACGGCGACGGCCGGGCCGACCCTCCGGAGATCATCGCGACCGGCTTCAACTCGGTCGTGGACGGCACCGCGGCCGGCGTGCTGGCGACGGGCGATGATCTGTATTTCGCGAACATCCCGAACCTTTGGAAGATCTCGGCGGTAGGACCACGGATCGCGGATGGCAGCGCCGCCAGTTCCCCGACCCTCGACCCTCGACCCTCGACCCGAAGCGCCTTGGCCACCGGTTTCGGCGTCCACATCGGCGTGTCCGGGCACGATCTTCACGGCTTGATCAAGGGTCCCGACGGCCGGATCTACATGAGCTTCGGCGACCGCGGCGTGTGCCTCACCAACCGCGAGGGCTCGGTGATCAACCTGCCCGATTGCGGCGGGGTGCTGCGCTGCGAACCCGACGGTAGCGACCTGGAGCTCTTCTGCTCCGGCCTGCGCAACCCGCAGGAACTCGCCTTCGACGACCTCGGCAATCTCTGGACCGTCGACAACGACACCGCCGGCGCCGATCCGTGCCGTGTGCTGCATCTGGTCGAAGGCGGCGACTACGGCTGGCGCACCAGCTACCAGCACATGGACGGCTTCGGCCCGTGGGTGCAGGAGGAGCTTTGGAAGGGCGGCCAGGACGGCATCCTTCCGCCCGCCGGCACGGTGAGCCAGGGACCGAGCGGGCTCGCGTATTATCCCGGCACCGGCTTCGGTGAGCGGCTCGCCGGCACGTTCTTGCACTGCGATTTCCCCGGCGGCGTGACGTCGTTCACGGTGAAGCCGCGCGGCGCGAGCTACGCCGTGGACCGGCAGGAGAAGTTCCTCTGGAACTGTTGGCCGACCGACGTGGATTTCGGGCCCGACGGCGCGGTGTACGTGCTCGATTGGGTGAGCGGCTGGACGCAATCGCCCAAGGGCCGGATCTACCGCATCATGCCTACCGACGTAGCCGCCGAGGTCACGAGGCGGACCGGCGGCGACACGGCGGGTGCCTCCGCTTCCTCGGGTCGGCGGCTCCCGGAACCGGAACTGATCGCCCAAGTGAAGCGGTTGCTCGGCGAAGGCATGGCGGCGCGCGGTGAGAACGAGTTGCTCGGACTGCTCGGCCACCCCGACCGTCGCGTGCGGTTGGAGGCACAATGGGAACTGGCGGGGCGCTATCGCGCGCCGAGCACGGCGGGGGTGCTCGCCACGATCAAGGCGGAGATGTTCAAGAATTCAACGCTGCCGGCGCGTCTCTACCGGATGGTTTCAGACTCCAAAGATTCCCTGGCTTCGGTCCACGCGCTTCGAGTGTTGGAAGGCTGGATCCGCACACAACAAGCGGACTTCATGCCGATGCTCGATGTGATCGGTGCGACCAATAGCGTCGTCCGGACGGAAGCCGTCCGCGTCGCTGGGACGGCCGGCATCATCAATGCCATGCCTGCGCTGCGGACCCTTTCCACCAACGATCCGCCCGCGCTGCGTTTCAACGCTGCGATGGCGCTTGCGCGGCTCGCCAAATCCAGTCGCCTCCGCTTCTTCTTGGACGGTTCAGCGATGGTATCGAACTACCTTGTCCTGAACCGGGCACGCGCCGCCGCTGGTTTGGACACGCCGCTGCCTCAGCCGACCGCGGTTGACGCTTTTGCCATCCTCTCCGCGAATCTTACCGACGACCCTTTCATCGAACACGCGGCGGTCTGGATCCTCACGACCTTGGGGGACACCAATAGTCTCGCAGCTGCGGCCACGGCTTCTGATTTCCGGACACGCCGCGGAGTTCTCCTCGCGCTCCGGCGTCTCACCCACTCCACGGTCACCCACTTCCTCTCCGACCCCGACCCGCGCCTCGTGGTCGCTGCCGGGCGCGCCATCCACGACGTGCCCATCGCCGAGGGCTTCCCGGCGTTGGCGGGGCTCCTCTTGCGCGTCGATTGCCCGACGAACCTGATGTCCCGGGTGATCGACGCCTGTGCCCGCCTGGGCACGCCGCAGCACGCGCAACAGCTCGCCGGATTCGCCAAGCGCCGCGATGTGCCCGACGCCGCGCGGGCCCTCGCGCTGCGCACCTTGGCCGAATGGGGATCGCCGCCGCCGCTCGACCGCGTCAACGGCCTGTGGCGGCCCATGGTGACCGGAGCGCGGGCGGCCCGCCCGCGCGGAGCCGACGAGACCAGCCCCGCTGCCGACCGAGCGGATGGGCCATCCACGCTTCCGGCCGACCTCGGTCGTTCCGCGTCGTTCGAGGAAGGTGTCGCCGTGAAACGCAACGATGCGCCGGCGAAGCGCGCCTTCCTCCGTGTCGCCGGCGAGATCATGGATCCGTCCACGCCGGACGAGATCGGTGTGGTGGTGGGTGGCGCCCCGGCGTCGGCCACCGTCCAGGTCGCCGTGGTCGATGCCGCGGTGGGATTGCGCACCAAGGAGGCCTCGACCCCGCTGTTCGCTTTGTACACGCGTCCGGGCACGCCGCCGGAGGTTCGCCGAGCCATCGTCCCCGCGCTCGCCCAGCTCAAGGTGGCGCAGGCCGGCGAAGCCGTGAAGATCGCGCTCGCCGATGCCGATCCGAAGCTGCGTTCCGCCGCGCTGCCGCATCTCGACCGGCTCGAAGGCGAGGATTCGGTGGGGTTGTTGGCCGGGCTCGTGGCGGCCGAGGTGACGAGGCAGAAGCAACCTCCGGCCGATCCGCCTCCTTACGTCGGTGGCTACGCCCTCGCCCAAGCCGCGCTGGCTGCGTTGGCGAAACTTCCTGGGACCCAAGCCGACGAGGCATCGCGCGGGTTCTTGGCTTCGCTCGAAGCCGGCCGGCTCCCGCCGGAATTGGCGCTCGATGTGCGTGAAGCCGCACGGGCGAGGACCCGTGCGCCGTCGGCGGCCACGGCTGCGGCGGCCAAGACGACCGTGCTCCGCGATACCTTGGTCGGCGGGGATGCGTCGCGTGGACGCGGGATCTTCTTCGGGAACCAGAC
>CAIWVP010000002.1 GCA_903916195.1 uncultured Verrucomicrobiota bacterium
GACCCCATAAAGGTCCGGCCCTTTTCTTTTCTTCACTCCACGTCCTTCCTCCTCAACGGACCGTCGAGGACCAGACCGCCATAAGCGCTCGCCGAGTTGGAGTCCAGGCACAACGGATTCAGCGATTGACGCCCAAGGCCTCTTTCGCGCTAGTTCAGGAAGATGTCTCCGGACCGCATCATGGCCCGGATATCCTCCGTGATCAAACGCGCGTTCGTGGTTGCGTGGCCGTCGAAGCAAGCCGGATGGGAAAATCAGGGCTTTGCCGCTGACGGTTCCTGAAGGTGACCTGACATCCGACAACATCTCGTCCTTGGACCCGCCGTGGATCGCACCGGCGGGTTTTGTTTTTCCCGGCGGCATCCACTGCGGTCCTTCTGAAACGATACCCCGCGAAAGTCCAGCCCCCATGACACCCGATGCCGACAACGCAAGACCTCGAGCGAAGACCCTGAAGCTCGGGGCGTTCGCGATTGTCTACGTCGTCTGGGGGTCCACCTACCTCGCGATCCGCGTGGCCATCGAGACCATGCCTCCGTTCTTGATGGCCGGTACCCGGTTCTTGGTCGCGGGAGGGGTCCTCTTCGCCTGGTTGCTGCTCCGAGGTGTGCCGATGCCTTCAAGGTTGCATTGGCGGAACTCGGCCATCGTCGGCGTGCTGCTCCTGCTCGGCGGGAACGGCCTGGTCGTCTGGGCCGAACAGAGCGTGCCATCGGGTCTCGCCGCGCTGCTCATCTGTCTCTCGCCGGTGTGGTTTGCGTTGTTCGATTGGGCCCGTCCCGGCGGCACGCGTCCGTCCTTGACGACGTGGCTCGGGATCGCGGTCGGTTTTTTCGGGGTGGTGCTGCTCGTTGCCGGAAGGGACGGACATCTGGCCGGGGCCGGCGTCGGTGTCGGAGGGCTCGCGGCGTTGATGGTTGCCTGCGCTTCGTGGGCCGCGGGGTCGGTCTTCAACCGGTACAATGCCAAGCCCGAATCGCATCTGCTCGGTGCCGCCATGCAGATGCTCTGCGGCGGCGCGGCGTTGTTCGCGGTCGCCGCTCTGCATGGCGAGGTGACCCCAGCGGCCTGGGCCGGGCTCTCGGGCCGGTCGGTGGCGGCGTTCTGCTACCTCATCGTGTTCGGGTCCTGGATCGGCTTCAGCGCGTACGTGTATCTCCTCAAGGTCAGCACGCCGGCGAAGGTGTCCACCTATGCTTACGTGAACCCGGTGATCGCGGTCGGCCTCGGCGCGCTGGTGCTCGATGAACCGGTCACCGCCCGCGTGCTCTGGGCCTCGCTCGTGATCGTTGCCGGCGTCGTGCTCATCACGTTGCCCAAGCGCGCTCCAGCGAAGGCTTGAACGACACCGAAACGCGGCGCATAGCTGCGCCCTGCCTCCATGAACTTCTCCAAGAGACTCCGGGCCGAAGGGAAAGGATTCCGCCTCGCCGACCGCGACCCCAAGTTCCACGGCGACCTCAGCCGCGAGAGCGCCGAGACGCTCCAGGCGGCACAGCTCGTCGAGCTGCAGTCGTTGCAGGACCGTCTCTACGCGGCCGATACCCACTCCGTCCTGCTCGTGCTCCAGGGCATGGATGCGGCGGGCAAGGACGGCATCATCAAGCACGTGATGAGCGGCGTGAACCCGGCCGGCTGCGAGGTCCATCCCTTCAAGGCCCCGAGCGCGGTGGAACTCGACCACGATTACCTATGCCGTTGCCACCAGAAGGTCCCGGAACGCGGCCGCATCGGGATCTTCAACCGCTCGTACTACGAGGAGGTGCTCGTCGTCCGCGTCCATCCGGAGATCCTGGACCGCCAGCGCTTGCCGGCCGGTAGCACCAAGCAGCCAAAGATCTGGGAGCGGCGCTCTCGCGAGATCCGCGACTTCGAGCAGCAACTGCACGACAACGGCACCCGAGTGGTGAAATGCCTTCTGCACATATCGCCCGAGGAGCAGTACGACCGCTTCCTCCAACGCATCGACGATCCGTCGAAGAACTGGAAGTTCGAGGCCGGCGACGTCAAGGAACGTGAGAGCTGGCACTGCTACCAGGAGGCCTTCGAGGAGATGGTCCGCGCCACCAGCACGGACGATGCGCCGTGGCATGTCATCCCGGCCGACCGCAAGTGGTTCGCCCGCGTCGCCGTCAGCGCCATCCTGTTGGACGCTCTCAAGGAAATCGGCCCGGCCTATCCCGACGTGTCCGACGAGCACCGGAAGGAGCTGCAGAAGATCCGCGAGCGGCTCGTCGCCGGCGGCAAGCGGCCGAAAGCGCCGAAGGGGCCTAAGGGGCCGAAAGCGCCGAAGCCGTGAAACTCTGGGGCGGTCGGTGGGCCGGCCTTCTCATTCCACGAACTCGAGCGGCGGGGCCTTGGGCACGACACCCATCGCCTGGCCGCGCGCGAGGAAGCGGCGGATGCTCTCCCGTCCGCGTTCGCCGTAGTCGAGCGTCCAGTGGTTGACATACATGCCCACGAACTTGTCCGCCAAGTCGTGCCCCATGTCGCGGGCCCATCGGAGCGCGTGCGCAACGGCCTCCGGACGGTGGTCTAGGCTGTACCGGATGCTGGTCGTGAGCACGTCGCTGACCTGTTTACGGAGAGCGGGCGCGTGGCGTTTGTGGATCACGTTGCCGCCGAGCGGCAGCGGCAATCCGTCGTTTTCGCCGCCCCACCAGACGCCGAGGTCCTCGCAAACCACGAGCCCTTCGTTGGCGTAGGTGAGCTGGCCTTCGTGGATGATCAGGCCGACGTCCGCGCTCCCGGATCTCACCGCGGCGAAGATCTCGTCGAACGGCACGACCACGAAGTCGAACTCATCCGCCCGTTTGCCCAACCACAGCTGAAGCGCGAGGAACGCGCTGGTCATCTTGCCCGGCACGGCGATGCGTTTTTTCGCGACCTCGTCGCGGCTGAACTTCTGCTTCGACACCAGCATCGGACCGTAGCCGTCGCCCATGCTGGCGCCGCTCGGCAGCAGCGCGTAGGTGTCGCTGACGTGCGCGTAGGCGTGGATGCTGATCGCGGAGATGTCGAGCTCGCCGCGGGTCGCTCGCTCATTGAGGGTCTGGATGTCCTGGAGGATGTGCTCGAACCGCAATCCCGGTGAAGGGACGAGGTCCTTGGCGAGCCCGTAGAACATGAAGGCGTCGTCCGGATCGGGCGAATGTCCGAGCGTCAGCGTCAAAGGTTGCGACATGCGGACAGGGTAAGGTCCGCCGCACGAAGCGCCAGCCGGCAAAGCTGCCGGTCCCATCGCGCCACATCGTTGTCGCCGCCGGTCGTCGCGGATGCCTAACGTCCGCGCGATGCCGCTGCTCGAAGTCCAGAACCTGAGCGTCCGCTTCGCGCTGAAGCGGGGCTTCTTCGCGCGCCCGGGCCGCACGGTGAAGGCGGTCCAAGAGGTCGGCTTCACCGTCGATGCGGGCGAAGCCGTGGGGTTGGTCGGCGAGAGCGGGTGCGGCAAGACGACGCTCGGCCGCGCGGTGCTGCGCTTGGTCGAACCGTCGGAGGGGACCGTCCTCTTCGACGGCGAGGACATCACGGCGCTTCCATCGAAAGCGCTGCGCGCGCGGCGGCGGATGTTCCAGATGGTCTTCCAGGATCCGTCCACCTCGCTGGATCCGCGGTCCACCATCGGCGAAAGCATCGGCGAAGCGTTGGACATCCATCGGCTCGTGGCGGACCGCGCGTCCAGGACCGCGCGGATCGGGGAGCTGCTGCGGAGCGTCGGGCTAGCGCCGGAGCACTCGGACCGATATCCGCACGAGTTCAGCGGCGGCCAACGCCAGCGGATCGGCATCGCCCGGGCTCTCGCGGTCGAGCCGCGGCTCATCGTGTGCGACGAACCGGTCAGCGCTCTCGACGTGAGCGTGCAGGCGCAGGTCATCAACCTGCTGCAGGACCTCCAACATGACCGCGGCCTGGCCTATCTGTTCATCTCCCACGACCTCGCCGTGGTGGAGCATCTCTGCCAGCGGGTGCTGGTGATGTATCTCGGACGCGTCGTGGAGGTCGGCGATGCGCGGGAAGTCTGCCGGGCCCCGCAGCATCCTTACACGAAGGCGCTGCTCTCGGCCGTGCCGGTGATGGATCCGGCGGCGAAGCGCTCTCGCATCGTGCTCGGCGGGGACGTTCCTTCCCCCATCGATCCGCCGCCGGGATGTCCGTTCCATCCGCGCTGTCCGGTGGCCATCGCGCGGTGCCGGACGGAACTGCCCGTGCTCCGCCAGGTCGGGCCGGGCCGCGACGTCGCCTGTCACATCGCCGGCTGAACCGCGGTCCGGGGCGCGCGGTGGATCAACGGTTCGCGGCCTGCTTCGCCATCGCGACCTTGGTCTTGGCCAGCAGGACGTCGATGTCGGGCTGCACATCGGCCCGGGTCTCGGTGTCCATGCGGTCGATGAAAAGGATGCCGGTCAAGTGGTCGACCTCATGTTGGATCGCCCGGGCCAGCAATCCGCCGGCCTTGAACGAGAAGCTCTCGCCGCGCTCGTTCTGAGCCGTCACCTCGGCCTCGGCCGTGCGTTCGATCTCACCGAAGATATCGGGGAAACTGAGGCAGCCCTCGGGCCCCGAGGCGCGCGTGCCGACGGGCCGCACCACCGGGTTGATGAGCACCAGCGGCATGAACGACTCGACATCGGCTTCCTGTCCCGCCAGCCAGAGGCGGCTGGGACGGTCCTTCACGCCGCGGAGGTCGATGGTCGTGAGCTGCACGGCGCGGCCGACCTGCTGGGCGGCGAGGCCGATGCCGTGGGCATGCTTCATCGTCTCGAACATGTCGGCGACGAGCTGCTGGATCTCGGGGGTGATCGTTTCGATCTTCGCGCCCTTCTTGCGGAGGACGGGATCGCCGTATCGGACGACAGGGAGGACCATGGATCAGTGTCTTGTTCTCAGTTTGACGGCCAGCTCCGCATGAACGCCACGAGGTCCGCGACGCCGGGGCTGTCGGCGGTGCGGACGTAGTGGCCGCTGGTGCCCACGCCGCAGAGCAAGCTCGTCGCGTTGCCGAGGCCGAGCAGCTTGCCGAGGCAGAAGCCGCTGTTGAAATGGTCGCCGGCGCCCGTCGTGATCTTCGGCTTGGCGCAGACGGATCCCGCGACCACCTCCGCTTTGCCGTCGGAGACGGCGAGAGCATAGGCGGTGGGATGGACGACGAGCGTGTCCACGGGCACGCGCTTCTGGATCTCCAGCGAGAGCCCGGCGAGTCCTTCCCATCCGCGGGGCCCGGAAGGGAGGCCGAGCACCTTGGCGATCTCGTGGGCCTCTTTCTCGTTCAGGCCGAGGATGCAGTCGAACTTCGACTGGAACCTCACGATCAGATCGAGAGCCCGCGCGATGTCGGCGGGCAGGCGTTTCTCGGGGTCGGCGAGGTCGAAGAAGATCTTGCGGCGCGGCCCGTTGATGGCCGGCACGAGCTCCTCCTGGATGCTCTCCCAGATGTCGCTCATGTAGGGCAGCATGGTCCAGTTCACGAAGCCGACGAGGTCGGACGACGCGAGCTTGGCGGCGAACTTCTCCTTGCCGTAGCGCGCGGCGATGTTGGCCCAGTTGATCTCCTTGAGCGTGTAGTGCTTCCCGACCATCACCTTGCCGTCGTCGAACTCGAGGGCGTCGGTCAGGCCCGCGCCGCAGAGGGTGTGGACCTCCGCGCGGGTGGCGAACTCGTCGAACACCGGATGGAGCGCCGGCCAGCCGAGCGCGCCGAGATAGGTCACGCCGATGCCGAAACGGGCGAGGGCGTTGGCCATGATGGGGCCGTTGCCGCCGAGCTTGGTCATGATGTTCACCAGCTCGACATTGGTGCTCTGGCCGGCGGCGGCGGCGAGGCGTGCCGCATAGGCCGCGATGGTCGGCACGCGGTCGAAGCGCACGGCGTCATGGCGCTTGTCGACGACATGGAGGATCTCGTCGACGAAGCCGTCGAGTCCGATGAACGCGGTGAGGGACGGCACGCGGGAGGCCGCGGCGGCGAGCTGGTCCGCGGCGGAGGCGCGGAATTCGGAGGAGTTCAACATGGCGGGAAAGGGGAGGGGTATCGGGGCTCGGCGCGGCGTCGGAAGCGGTCAGTCCAGGCTCAGGCCCATCACTTCGAGCACCCGGTTGAGCTCGTTGTCGTCCGAGAAGCGGACCTCGACGCTGCCTTTACCGGCCTTGTAGCGCAGCGCGACCTTCGCGGCGAAGCGCTCGCGCAGCTTGTTCTCGATGTCCACGACGTGGAGGTCGCGCGAAGGCGCCGGGACCTGGGACCGGTCCCCGTGGACCTCGGGCTTCGGGTTCTGCAACGCCGCGACCAGTTCTTCGGTCTGGCGGACGGACATGCCGGCGGCGAGCACGCGGTCGCACGCGGTCTTCTGGAGCGCGGGATCGGCGAGACCGAGGATGACCTTGGCGTGGCCGACGCTGAGGCGGCCGTCGCGGAGCGCGGCCTGGATCGGGGCGGCGAGCTTGAGCAGGCGGAGGGCGTTGGCGACGACGGCACGGGAACGGCCGACCTTCTTGGCGACCTCTTCCTGCGTGAGCTGGAACTGTTCGCCGAGCTGCGCGTATCCGAGCGCTTCCTCGACCGGGTTGAGGTTCTCGCGCTGGAGGTTCTCGATGAGCGCGAGCTCGAGCACCTCGCGGTCGGTCGCGGCGCGTTCGACGATGGGCGCCTCGGTCAACCCGGCCAATTGAGCCGCGCGCCAACGGCGTTCGCCGGCGATGAGCTCGTACATCCCACCGACGACCCGGACGATCAACGGTTGGACGATGCCTTGTTCGCGGATGGAATCGGCGAGCTCCGCCAATGCCGCGGGCGCGAAGTCTTTCCGCGGTTGGAGCGGACTCGGTTGGATCCGGGCGAGCGGCACCTGCTTCACGCCGTTCGATGCGAACGCCGGGACCCCGGCCGCCTCGGCTGCCTCGGCCGGGGCCGCGGTCGGATCTGTCGCGGGGACCTTGCCCGAGAACGGGTTCGCTTGGGCAGGGGACGACGGCCGCGCCGCGCCGCCCGAGAGCAACGCGCCCAATCCTCGTCCAAGCGCCGGTTTTGACATGGCGACCACAGTAGGAAACGCGTCGCGGCGGCAAAAGCGTTTTTGGCGCCGGAGCGCGGATCAATGTCCGAACGCGTCGCCGACGCGGCGGATGGTGTCCTCCGGCGCGGTGTGCAGGATCGTCCGCCAACCGCGCTCGACGCCGGCGTCGATGTTCTCGGGGCGGTCGTCGATGTAGAGCAGATCCGCGCCGCCGCGCCCGGTGAGCCGTTCGAGCGCGTCGTAGATGCCGCCCGCGGGCTTCATGCTGCGGGCTTCGTAGCTGTAGATGTAGCCGGTGAAGCCGCCGAAGAACGGGAACGCGCGGCGGATGTGGCCGATCGCCAGCTCGTTGGTGTTCGAGAAGACGAAGGTCGGTACGCCGCGCCCGCTGAGTCCGGCATGGAGGGCGACCATCTCGGGGATCTCGTCGAAGATATCGCCGAAGGCGGTGATGAAGAGCGCTTCCGGCCCGTGGTATCCGGTGAGCCGGCGGATCTCGTCGAAGAACCCGGCGGTGGAGATCAGTCCGGTCTCGAAACGGTGGAGCAGCGGCGATTGGTCGACGATGGCGCGGAATTCCGTCGCGGAGACATCGCTATGGACGCTCAACGTCCTCGCGGCGCGACCATAGTCGAAATCCAGGAGGACTTTGCCGAGGTCGAAGACGACCGCGCGCGGAGGGACGGTGAAGGGATGGGTGGCGTTAGGATTCATGGCATCACTCGCCGGCCTTCGAGGGCCCGGCTCAGAGTCAGTTCGTCGGCGAACTCGAGACCGCTGCCGGCGGGCAGACCTTGTGCGAGCCGGCTGACACGCACCCCGCGGGAAGCGAGCCGGCGTGCCAAGTAGTGGGAGGTCGCATCGCCTTCCACGTCGCTGCCGAGCGCGAGGATCACTTCCTGCACGATGCCGTCCGCGATCCGGATCTCCAGCTCGGCGATGCGGAGGTCCTCGGGGCCGATCCCGTTGAGCGGGCTGAGCTTGCCGCCGAGCACGTGGTATCGGCCTTTGAAGGTGCCGGACTTCTCCAGGCTCAACACATCGAGCGCCCGCTCGACGACGCAGAGCTGGGAGGCGTCGCGCCGGTCGTCGGCGCAGACCGGACAGGGCTGGTGCTCGGTGAGCGCGCCGCAACGGGCGCAGTTCGCGACCCGCTCCCGGGCGTCCACCAGCACGGCGGCCAGTTGGCGGACGGCGTCGGCGTCGCCCTGGACGAGGTGCAGCGCCAACCGTTCCGCGGAGCGCGGGCCGATGCCGGGAAGCCGGCCGAGCGCGGCGACGAGCTGGGTGACCGGGCCGGGAAGAGACGTCACATCAGACCGGGGATGCTGAAGCCCTGCGTGACCGAGCCCATCTCCTTGGCGGCGGTGTCCTTGGCCTTGGCCATCGCATCGTTCACGGCGGTGAGCACGAGCTCCTCGAGGAAGGCCACGTCCTGCGGGTTGACGGCATCCGGCGAGATCTTGATGGACACGAGCGTCTGGTCGCACTTGGCGACGACCTTGACGATGCCGCCGCCGGCGATGCCGTCGACGGTCTTGCTGGCGAGGTCCTGCTGCACGCGCTCCATCTGCTGCTGCATGCGCGTCGCCTGCTTCATGAGTTTTCCGATTCCGGACATATCTGATGATGAGGGGGTGAAGGTTGGTCGGCGAAGAAAAGAGGGTCAGGCCTCGGTGCCCGGGGCGCGGACGGCGATGAGCTGGGCCTTGAAGATCTCGACGGCCTGCTTGATGAGCGGATCGTCGCGGAAAGCGTCCTTGTCCAGCTGCACGGGAGCGGGCTTGACGGGCCTGGGTTCGGGCGGTTTCGCGGCTGGAGCCGACCGGGGCGCGGCGGAAGACACGGGGCCGGGGCCGGGCCCCGACGGGGCCGTGGTCGCCAACGGCACGAGCTTCACGGAGACATCGCCGACGCCGAGCTCGCTGAGCTTCGCGGTGAGGATCGGTTCGTCGCGCTTGGGGTCGAGGAAGTTGAAGTGCTCCGCTGAGACGCCGATGGTGAGCAGCTTCGCGGTGAGCGAGATCGCCTGGCCGTCGGACAGCATCGTGCGCTGCGAGAACGGGAGCTTGGCGAGCAACGCCGCCAACAGGCCGTCCTTGTCGCCGGGAGCGATGATCGGGACGAGCGGCACGGCGGCCGCGGCGGAAAGGGCTGGAGCCGATGTCGGCGCGGCCGGGGCGGCGGAAGGGGCGGCGGAAGGGGCGGGTGCCGTTGCCGTCGTCGGTGCTGCCGCGGTCGCTGCGGATGTCGCCGGTGTCGCGGCGAGAGGGGCAGGGCGTGGCACCGCGGCCGGAACCGGTTCCGGAGCGTCCGGTCGGACCACCGGCGCCGCATCCCGGAGGGCGCGCAGCTGCTTGAGCACGGCGTCGAGGCTGGACGCTTCGCGGGCCTGGATCGCCTTGAGCAAGGTGACCTCGAGAAAGATCCTCTTCGAGGTCGCGTCGCGCTGGCGTCCCTCGGCGGTGGAGAGGACCTCCATCACGCGGGTCAACGGCTCGGTCTCGATGAGCTTGGACTGCGCCTCGAGCGTCGCCAGCTCGGTCTCGCTGACCTCGATGAGCGAGCGGTCGCCGCGCGAGACCTGGTGGACGAGCAGGTTGCGGAAATGGTTGAGCAGGTCGCTGAGCAGGCGTCCGAGGTCCTTGCCGCTCTTGGCCAAGGTATCGAGCAACCGCAGTGTCGACGCGGTGTCGCCGGCAAGCAGGGCGCTGCTCAGCTCGAGCAGCTGGGCACGGGCGGCCAGGCCGAACATCGAGAGCACGTCGCTCTCGACGATCTCGGTGCCGCAGAAGCTGATGAGCTGGTCGAGCGTCGATTCGGCGTCGCGCATCCCGCCGTCGGCGCCGCGTCCGA
This sequence comes from uncultured Verrucomicrobiota bacterium, assembly GCA_903916195.1. Taxonomy (GTDB): domain Bacteria; phylum Verrucomicrobiota; class Verrucomicrobiia; order Limisphaerales; family UBA9464; genus CAIVQB01. The sequence continues at coordinate 9,867 of CAIWVP010000002.1, forward strand.
TGGCGTGCAGGGCCGCGTCGTCGACCTTCACGCCTTCCTGGCCGGCGATCCAGGCGAGGTGCTTGACGATGAGCGCGGTCGGGATGCGCCGGAGGTCGAACCGTTGGCAGCGGCTGAGGATCGTGACGAGGACCTTCTCCGGATCGGTCGTCGCGAAGAGGAACTTCAC
>CAIWVP010000003.1 GCA_903916195.1 uncultured Verrucomicrobiota bacterium
ATCCATGGATACCAGGGAACCGTTCTTTCGGGCGGCGATTTCGCCGCGGTCTTCGCCGTATTCGTGGAAGAGGTGACTCATCACGCCCATACCCTTGGTCATGTTGACCAAGTCTGTTTCGAAACCGATCAGACCGCGCATGGGTGCCACTGCTTCCACCGAGACCAAATTGCCAGCATGGACCATGTTGGTGATCTGTCCCTTGCGGAAGGCCAGGCACTCCATCACCGCGCCGAGGTTCTCGCTGGGTGTCTCTACGAACACCTTCTCGATCGGCTCCAGGGGTTCGCCCGTCGGGCTCTTCTTCCAGAGCACCTCAGGGCGGCTGACGAGCACTTCGTGGCCTTCGCGGCGCATTTGTTCGACGAGGATCGCGATTTGCATCTCACCGCGGCCGGACACGGAGAAGATCTTCGGATCGCTGGTTTGCGCGATGCGCAGGGCGACGTTGGTGCGGATTTCCTTTACCAGGCGGTCCCAGATGTGCCGAGCGGTCACCAGCTTGCCGTCTTGGCCGGCCAGAGGTCCGTCGTTCACCGCGAACTCCATCTGAATGGTCGGCGGGTCGATGGGGATGTAGGGCAGTGACGCACGCGCTTCGCTGTCGCAGAGCGATTCACCAATGAAGACGTTCTCGAAACCCGCCACGCCCACGATGTCGCCGGCGCTAGCCTCGGAGATCTCGATGCGCTTCATGCCCTCGAAGTGGTAGAGCATGGTGATCTTGCCCTTGGTGATCTTGCCGTTGCCGTGGCGGCAGATGGCCGACTCACCCACCTTGAGCTGGCCCTCGACGATCTTGCCGAAGGCGATACGACCCATGTAGTCGCTGTAGTCCAGATTGGACACCAGCAACTGAAATCCCTCGCCTGCATGAGCGCGGGGCGGGGGGATGTGCTTCACGATGGCGTCGAACAGCGGCTCCATGGTGCCGGCCACGTGTTCGAGCTCGAGCTTGGCGTAGCCCTGCTTGGCGGAGCAGTAGATGAAGGGGAAGTCGAGCTGCTCGTCGGTGGCGTTGAGGCTCATGAAGAGTTCGAACACGAGGTCGAGCACCTTCTTGGGGTTGGCGTTCTCGCGGTCGATCTTGTTGATCACCACGATCGGCTTCGCGCCGGCCTCGAGCGCCTTGCGGAGCACGAAACGGGTCTGCGCCTGCGGGCCTTCCGCGGAATCCACGACGAGCAGCACGCCGTCGATCATGTTCATGATGCGCTCGACCTCGCCGCCGAAGTCCGCGTGGCCCGGGGTGTCGACGATGTTGATGTGGAAGTTCTTGTACTTGAAGGCCGCGTTTTTCGCGCGGATGGTGATGCCCTTCTCCTTCTCGAGGTCCATCGAGTCCATCAGCCGCTCCTCGGACGACTCGTGCTGGTTGGCGCGGAAGGTGCCGGATTGCTTCAGGAGGCAATCGACCAAGGTGGTCTTGCCGTGGTCGACGTGGGCGATGATCGCGATGTTGCGGATATGCTGCATAAACAGGTCCCCTAACTAGGGCCGGCGAGCATGCCGGCTGGCCACAAGAGGTCAAGCGTCCAACCGGTCGTCACACGATCGACGCCGTCGGCGGCGGCCGACGATGATCCGGCCGCGGCCACCGAAAACGGCGTGCTCGCGATCACCCAAAGAAAAAGACCTCCCGGCTGGCGCCGGGAGGTCTTCGAGAAAAGGCGGGTTCAGATGAACTCGTTGAACAGGGCTTCCAGGCGCTCCTGGCGGCCGCTCTCCAGGTCCGTCACCTCGCCGATCTTCAGGGCGTGTCTCTCGCAGTCGGCGAACGTCGCCTTGCCGGCCTCGATCTTCGCGCCGATGCCGGAATCCCAGCTGCGGTAGCGGGTTTTCACGAAATCGGCGAGCCGGCCGTCGGCGCGGACCTTGGCGGCGATCTTCAGGCCGCGGGCGAAGGCGTCCATGCCGGCGATGTGGGCGTAGAACAGGTCCTCGAGGGTGTGGCTCTCGCGGCGGACCTTGGCGTCGAAGTTCGTGCCGCCGGTGGTGAAGCCGCCGTGCTTGAGCACGGTGAGCATCACCTGGCTGGTGAGGTAGAGGTCGGTGGGGAACTGGTCGGTGTCCCAGCCGAGCAGCATGTCGCCCATGTTGGCGTCGATGGACCCGAGCGCGCCCGCGGCGGCGGCGACCTCGAGCTCGTGCTGCATCGAATGGCCGGCCAGCGTGGCGTGGTTGGTCTCGATGTTGAGCTTGAAGTGTTCGAGCAGGCCGTACTCGCGGAGGAAGTTCAGGCAGGCCGCCGCGTCGGAATCGTACTGGTGCTTGGTCGGTTCTTTCGGCTTGGGCTCGATGTAGAAGGGCCCGGCGAAACCGAGCTTCTTCTTGTAGTCCACCGCCATGTGCATGAACTCGGCGAGGTGGTCCATCTCGCGGGGGAGATCGGTGTTGAGCAGCGTGGAGTAGCCCTCGCGTCCGCCCCAGAAGGTGTAGCCTTCGCCGCCCAGCTCATGGGTCCACTCCATCGCCTTCTTCACCTGCGCGGCGGCGTAGCAGAACACGTCGGCGCTGCAGCTCGTGGCCGCGCCGTGCATGTAGCGGGGATGGACGAAATTCTGCGCCGTGCCCCAGAGCAGCTTGATCCCGGTGTCCTTCTGCAGCTTCTTCAGCTCCTTGCCGACGGCGTCGAAGTTCTTGTTCGATTCGGTGAGCGTCTTGCCGTGCGGGGCGACGTCGCGGTCGTGCCAGCAGTAGTACGGGGCGCCGACCTTCGAGGTGAACTCGAACATCGCGTGCGCGCGGGCCACGGCATCCTTCACGGTGCCTTCGCCGGCGTTCCAAGGGCGCTCCGCCGTGCCCCAGCCGAACATGTCGCCGCCCGTCCCGCGCATCGTGTGCCAGTACACCACCGCGAAGCGCAGGTGCTCCTTCATGGACTTGCCCTCGACGAGCTCGCCCGGGTTGTAGTGCTGGAAGGCCAGGGGGTTCTTGGTGCCCGGGCCTTCGAACTGGATGTTCCCGATCTTCGGGAAGTACTGCTTGCTCATGATGTGTGTTGGATACGGAACGTGGGAGGAGTCTAGGGGATGGGGCCCGCATGAGAAGAGGTGAAATTTCTCAGCCTGCGTTGAGAAAAACCTCAAGCCGACGTGGAGCGCCGCGCTAGATCTGGTTCTCCTCGAGGAATCGTCGCCCGACGCGGTCCACCAGCCCGCCGAGGAGCCGGAAGGCGGCCTGCCGGGCCTTCGGCAGGTGGGCGGTGTGGACCGCGTTGTGCTCGATCACCGGCCGGCCGCCCCGCCGGCGCTTGAAATCGCCCGCTCCCGAACTGTAGTTCAGCAGCTGGCCGCGTTCCGCGACCCGTTGGAGGAGCATCGACACCAGGTGCCGGTACAGGCCCAGGTCCGTCGGCAGCGTGGTGTCGTGGCCGATGAACGGCGTGGAGGTGACGCCGCCGTGGGTGAAGCAGCCGGACACGCCGTCGAGCCGCCCGGAGACATGCCGGAGCCCGCGGAACTCCAGCCAGCGCCCGCGCAACGCCCGCGAGACGAACCGCCGGGTGTACCGCGGGTTGAGCCGGGAATGTTTCTCCACGTAGAGCCGTTGGTAGAGCTCGGTGATCCGCGGCACGTCCTCCTCGGTGAACGCGTCGTGCTCCACGACATGGTGCGTCCGGAGCTGCCCGAGCTCCTTGAGGTCGCGCTTCACCGTGCTCTTCTGCGCGAAGTCTTTCGTCCGTCCGTCGAAGAGGTAGACCTGACGGCTGGTGATGGATTGGTATCCCGCGAGCGCGAGCGCCCCGGGGAGCCCCGTGCCGTCCGCTTCATGCACGTTCTTGATGAGCACCGCGTGCCTCGGGAACGCCGCCGCGAGCGCCGCGGTGACCGGTCCGACCGCGGCTGCCGTGGTCGGGGCATGCAGGTTGGTCGAATACAGCCAACTGCTCCACTGCACGACGCGGTCGGCTTCGGCGATGCGCAGCAGGGCATCCAGAACGACCAATCCGGCGCGGGCCGCGAGCCGTTGCCCCGGCGTCGGTACCAGGGCCAGCTCGGCGCGCGGATAGCGCACGTACTGGGTGTGCAGGGAACACGGGTACGAGTTGTCCTCGATCGCGTCGTTGACGGTGATCGGCCAGACGTCGCCACCGGCGGTCACGACGCCGGGCCGCGTGCGGAGGTTGGGAGCGAACGCCGCGGAGCCTTCCTCAAGGACGCCGCGCCAATAGCCATGGTTCTCTCCGGCATGGGCCGCCAAGCAGGCTTGGGCCGATTCTTGGAAGTGGATCCGGATGTCGCGCCCGGCTCTCATGGCTGACGTGGCGGCGGCGGCACTCCGGGCGGCGGGCTGCCCGACGTCATCCAGCGGCAAGGTGGGCGAAGTGGAAGCTGCCATAGGTGTGGACGCGGTCGCGGGCGTGGCAGCCGGCGGCCTTGTCGCGGTCGTAGCGCAGCAGGTCGCCGACCCGCCGGGTCCGTCCGCCGTGGCGCACCATCAGCGGGTCCACGAAATCCACGTCGGCACCGCCGCTGCGCCAGAGCACCCGCGCGCCGGGCCGCGCTTTGTCGACGATGGCCTGCCATTCTTCCGTCAACAACGCCGGTCCCTGCTGGCTCAACCAATCCATGTGGTCGAGCAGGACGAAGCGCGAGAGCGTCCCGTCGTGGCCCCGGAGGAAGCGGGTGACATCGCTGGTGTGGACGTGGATGCGGTCGACCAACCCGCCCTTGAGGCGCGCGAATTCCTCGCGGCGCAGGTAGCTCGGGCAGCATTCCGGCGTGTAGCGACCGAAGAGGTAGACGCGCCAGAAGTAGTTGTCCGCGGTCGGCAACCGCGTGAAGACGGCCTCGACGGATTCCTGCATGAAGTCCGCCATCGTCTGCGAGCAGGACTTCTCGAGGTGTTCGCGCTGGGCCTTGGGCACGCCGAGCAGGCTCAACATCACGTCGGTCCGCAACGCGCGTTTCAGGGCCGGGCTCCACATCCGGTCGCGCACGGATCCGAGATAGATCTCCCGTTGTTCCTCGACCGTGGCGGCCGCGAACAACCGCTGCACGTCGGCCAGGATCCCGGTGAACCGGAAGTAGCGGACCATCATCCGCGCGAAGAGCCCGGTCGTGCCGTGGTGGTAGAACGACGCCTCGGGCGTCGGACGGCTCAGGCAGCGCTGGTTCTTGTCCCAGTACGCTTGTGAGTCCGTTGACAGCCCCGCGCGCAGCCGTCGAGCATACCATGCCGGGAACTCCGGGTGCCCGCCGCTGCCGAAGAGGCTGAAGAACTCCTCGAACTCCAGGTTGCGGATGCCGCTGAGCTTGAGCTCGAGCAGCGCGTTCTGCCGGAAGTTCATGTCGACCGCGTGGACGCTCCGGGGCGCGTCGAGGGCGTAGTCGAGCGCGTTGCAGCCGGCCGAGGTGATCAGCATCACGTCGTCGCCGCCGCCAAGCTCCATGACCTCGCGGTCGAGCCGGGGATCTTCCCAGCAGCAGTTGTAGACGAGGTGGTTGCCATGGACGTAGCGGAAGATGCTCTGGGTGGTCCAGTCGGCGAGGGCTTTCATGGTGTCGTCGTGGTCGGTCTGTGTGTCCCGATCCGCGATCCTGTGCGATGCCCGGGCGCCTCCGCAATCCGGCTCGGCGTCGACGCGACAAAGTAACGCCGCCGACGCCCGCCGTTCACTCCCCGCCGGATAGGATGTTCCGCACATGGAGGCATCGGTCCGGCACGGCCCTTGGACGAACGCGTGGAAGTACGCGCGCTTCGGCCTGCGCGCGCTGGGACAGAAGGGCTGGCGACGCACCATCGCCGACGCGATCGACGAGTTCCGCTTCGACCTTCGCCACGGCACCGAGACGATGCGGCCCCGCGAGATCGCCGCGCTGCCCTTGGCCGGCGGCTCGCGCGAGGACGGCGTGCAATACCAGGCCGCCGCTCCGCGTGTCGTCCGAGCGTTGCTCGACCGGCTTCCGGCCGCCGCGCGCGACGGGACCTTCGTCGACTACGGATGCGGGAAGGGCAGGGCGCTCCTGCTCGCGGGTGAGTCGGGCTTCCGCCATCTCGTGGGCATCGAGTTCGCGCCGGGGTTGGCGGCCGTGTGCCGGCAGAACCTCCGACGGAGCCGCGTCCTTCCGGCCGATGTGTGCTCCGCGGTGCTCGAGACCGATGCCGCGCTCTACCAGCCGACGGAGGGCATCCTGGTCGCCTTCCTCTACAATCCGTTCCGCGGCGGGACGCTGTCGCAGGTCGTCGAACGGTTGCGGTCCCGCGCGGCCCGCGACCCGGCGACCGTGTGGGTCGTCTACGTCAATCCGGTCGGGCTCGATGTCTTCGCCGATGCGGGCTTCGTCGTCGCCGATGCGGTCCGCGTCCGCGCGACGTTGGAAGGCGTCACGCTCCGATGGGACCCGGCCAAGGGGGCGATCTGAAGCAGCGGGCAAACGTAGCGCAGACCGGCAGTCTGCCGTGTCGCCGGCGGGTAGCCGGCCAGGGCGGCAGCGATCCGTCGGCCCTGGAAACATCTACGCCCAGCGGGTTGCCAACCCGCGATACAGCAGACTGCCAGTCTGCGCTACCTCTCCAGCCGTGTCCGCCGCTTCCGATCGCACCGCCGGCCAAGGCGGTGCTTGCTCCGGGCCACCCCGCGGGGTAATCGGAAGGCACGTGAACCCAGCCTCCCCCTCAGCGGACCCGGACAAGTGGCCGCCGCAGATCAAGTACATCATCGGCAACGAGGCTGCCGAACGGTTCAGCTACTACGGGATGAAGAGCATCCTTGCGCTCTACATCACCACGGCGCTGATGCAGACGCAGGACCGCGCGACCCAGATCATCCATCTGGCCGGCTTCGCGGTGTACTTCATGCCGTTGGTCGGCGCCTGGGTGTCCGACAAGTTCTGGGGCCGCTACCACACGATCCTCTGGATCTCGCTCTTCTACTGCGCCGGCCACGGCGTGCTTGCGATGGCGGACCTGTTCCAGCCGACCCACTACGACGCCAAGCTCTACTGTCTCTACTTCGGCCTCTCGCTGATCGCCTTCGGTGCCGGCGGGATCAAGCCCTGCGTGTCGGCCTTCATGGGCGACCAGTTCGCCGCCGACCAGTCGCACCTGATGCGCAAGGCCTACGGGGCGTTCTATTTCTCCATCAACTTCGGCTCGTTCTTCTCGTTCCTCATCATCCCTTGGGTCGCGCGGTCACACGGATACGGATGGGCCTTCGGCATCCCTGGCATCCTGATGGGATTGGCGACCTTCGTCTTCTGGCTGGGCTCCAGGCACTACGTCCGCGTCCCGCCTGCGAAGCACACCCGCAGTGCCGGGTTCCTGCCCGTGTTCCTGACCGCCTTCCGCAACCAACCGGGCGGCTTCAGCCTCCTCGCGGTGCAGAGCATCCTCACCACCATCGTCCTGCCGATGGTGGCCATGGTCGGCCTGGTGGTCGTCTCCTTGCTGCACCAGCCGACGCCGTTCGTGAAGGCGGTCGGATACACCGCCTTCGGCTGCATCGGGCTGTGGTACGTGCTGGTCATCGTCTCGACCGTCTTCCGGTTCAGCGAGTTGCCCGACAGCTTCTGGAAAGGCGCCGCCGGCAAGTTCAGCGCGGCCGACATCTCCGCCGCGCGCTCGGTCGCGCCCATCCTGTGCATGTTCGCCTTCGTGCCGGCCTTCTGGGCGCTCTTCGAGCAATCGAACTCCACGTGGGTCCTCCAGGGCGCGAAGATGGCCGAATGGAAGGCCGGCGGGATCACCATCGGCGCCGAGCAGATGCAGTCGATGAACCCGCTGTTGGTGATGATCCTCATCCCGCTGCTCACCTGGGGCATCTATCCGGCGCTCGAGAAGGCCGGGGTCAAGGTCACCTCGCTGCGCCGCATCTCGGTGGGCCTGGTCCTGACCGCCGGTTCCTACCTCATCGTGGGATGGCTCCAGACGCGCATCGAGGCGGGCGAAACCTTGAGCGTGCTGTGGCAGACCGTGCCCTACATCGTGCTGACCACGGGGGAGATCCTCGTCTCCACCACCGGGCTGGAGTTCGCCTACACGCAGGCGGCGCCGACCATGAAGAGCACCATCATGAGCTTCTGGCTGCTCACCGTCGCGATGGGCAACCTCGGCGTGGCCGCCATCACCACCCTGGCCGGCGGCGGCCATGGCGATTCGTCGGTCTCGGCGGGCCGGTTCTTTTTCTACGCCGGGCTCACCTTCGTGGTCTCGGTGCTGTTCGTCGTGGTCGCTTCGTTCTACCGTTATCGCGACACGCCCGCCCCGGTTGAGACCTGAGACCGCATCCGCCCCCTCACCGCCATGTACAAGATCCGAGGAGCCGACAACAACGAGTACGGTCCGATCACCGCGGACCAGATCCATCAATGGATCCGCGAGAACCGATTGAACCGCGCCTCGCTCGCCGAGGATGTCGCTTCGCCCGGCTGGCGGCCCTTGGCCGAGTTCCCTGAGTTCGCCGCGGCGCTGGGGGGCGGCAGTTCCGCGCCTCCGGCCGCGGCCTACGTCGCCGCGCCCTTCGTCGAGGATCCGGCGACCCTCATGGAGCGGTTGAAGGTCCCGGCCATCCTGCTGGTCATCCTCGGCGCGCTCGGCCTTCTGTTCACCGTGATGGGCCCGTTCCTCAAGGCGACCCTGATGGAGACGATGATCCAGGTCTTCGAGAAGATGAACGTCCAGCTTCCCGCAGACCAGAAGGCTCAGATGGAGGCCGCGAAGACCGCCGGCCTCGGTCTCAGCGACATCTTCAGCCTCGCGCTCGGTCTGGTGGTGAACACGGTCATCCTCGTGGGTGGGCTCAAGATGATGAAGCTCCAGTCGTGGGGGCTCGCCCTCGCCTCGGCCATCTTGGTGATGCTGCCGTGCGGGAGCTGTTGCTGCTTCATCGGCCTGCCCATCGGCATCTGGGCGGTCATCCAGCTCAACAAACCCGAGGTGAAGTCCGCCTTCCGCTGAAGGGGGGCCGCCCGTCGCCATGCCGGTACCGCCACGGCTCGATGGGCCCGCAGGTCCGCGGCCCGCCTTGCTTTGGCAAGGATGGCTCGCGCTCGCCGGCGTGGTCGGCGCGCTGGCGGTCGTGTGGGGAGCCGAGCCGCAGGGACAGTTCTTCTACCCGCGCTGTTGGCTCCACCAGTCCACCGGGTTGCTCTGCCCGGGCTGCGGCGCGACGCGGGCGTTGCACGCGCTGCTGCACGGCGACCTACGGACCGCTTGGGCGCTGAACCCGCTGGTCGTCGCGCTCTTGCCCGTCGGGCTGGCCTACGGCGCCCATGCGGCGTGGGCCTGGCGGACCGGGCGCCGATGGATGCCACCGCTCGAGGCCCGTCATCTCGTGGTGCTGACGGTGGTGGCCTTCGTGTTCGGGATCGTCCGCAACCTGCCGGGGTGGCGGTGATGGCCTCGGACCCCGGAGAAACCGGAGAAACCTGTTGCACCGTCCGCCTGGCTTTCGCACCTTTCGCGCCCTCGGCGGAGAGGTGGCTGAGTGGTTTAAGGCACACGCCTGGAAAGCGTGCGTAGCTAATCCCTACCGGGGGTTC
>CAIWVP010000004.1 GCA_903916195.1 uncultured Verrucomicrobiota bacterium
CACCCACTGCGGGCCTTCTTCAATCGCACAACCTAATTTTCAATGATCTTCACCGCCGCCATACCCTCTCGGGTCTGGCGACAACAATCGCCGGGCGCTGACTTCTCAGCCGCGCTCGGCTCATCGTTCACTCGGAACGGCACTCAAATTACCCGAGCCGCTCCCGGCTGCAACTGCTTTCTGCAAAAATGTTCCCCCATCCTTCCAAGCGCCCTATGAGCACTCCAATCGTTGAGCGGCGATCGAGAGTTTGGTCTGTCTTGCGAGCAGGATGCTGGTGAATCCTCCGCTGAATGACGGTTTAGGGTGACAAGCGGTTCAAACGCAACCACCGGACACGGCAACTTGCTCCCCCAAGGTCCCCCTGTAACCCGGCCTTCATTCACATTGGTACCGGCCGGGCGCGTTGCCGGGATGAAGCCCTGGGCATAAGGGCCCGGAGCGAGATCGCAGTGCCGTTCAAACTGGTCGGCTGGGTAAGTCTGGACAACGCACCCCCTGGAAATATTCCAACGCCAGCCCCAGGGGGTGCGATGGACAAACCCCTCAGAGGGCTTGTGGCGGGGGGGGACGGGTGTTCAAAGATGAACATCCGCCGCAGGGCCCGATAAAGCGAAAGACCGCCACCCATCCACCCAAACAAAGTCATCGTGCGCCTGAAAAAAAGTCGATCAGCATAGAAAATCAGAGCGGTCGGTGACCATGCCACCTTGATCGAGCCGAGGCGTTTCCACCCATCCGCGGGACCCGCTGGGATAGGCGATCAGAGTGTTTTGTGGAGCAGGCCTGCGTAGCCGGTCATCTCGAGAAACGCATTCCCTACCACCTTGCCCTGAGAATCGAGGACCCGGCACGCCCCTTCCCAATAAGGAATGGATCCCCCGAGACCCGACAATTCCTGGTCGGCGGAGAGGGGTTCGATGCGCAGGACTTCTGCCCCCGATGCCCCCCACTTCGATGTACCGAGCACCACGACCGCTGGATATTGCGCTCCGGAACGGGGACTCTTCCAGACCCCCTCCGTCTTCCATGTGAAATGATCGGGACCGAACTGGCGCACCCGCCCCTCCTGGTCGATCCAGGCCACGGTAGAGAACGGATCGGTCGTCCCGTCCTCGCGGCGCATGCGATAGGCCATCAACTCGCGGCCGTCGTGAAGTTGCACACTCGCCCAATCCCAGCCCACCTGCCCACGGCCCAGTTGGCTGCTGCTCAACTCGTGGTCCATCCACGCCTCTCCCTGGACCGTCTGCGCGATCGGACCGCGCTGCATCTGACCGTCCACCGCGAGCCTCGGGAACGTCAGATAGTGGCTGGCTGCCCAAGGTTCGGCCGCCTTTCGGGAGACCCCGTTGGTGCCGAAGATCACCAACGGTTTCTTGGGGGTCAACGTCAGGGTCCACGCCACATCGGCCTGCACCCCGCCCCGTAATTCAAAGGTGTCGTTGCCGACATCCCGGAGCGACCAGTTGCCGTTGCGCACCGCCAGACGCCGGGTGTCGGCATCCGCGTCCCAACCCCGGCGATTGAGCCGTTCCTCATGTCGAAACGTCCCGGTCCCCACATCTAGCCACGCCATGTGGGCGAGGAAAAGTTCGTCACTTGCGAAATTGGTGGAGACAGTTGCTGTATCGTTTGTGGAACGCGCTCCCGCACGACGGAAGAAGGTGGACTGAAAGCCGTGACGAGCCCCATCGCCGGAGGTCAGGTGACCGGTGACATACCACCACTCGATCCGAAATCCGGGATGGCTTCCATGATCCTCGGGAAACTGGAAGATCCGCGCCGGCTGGGGAATGGAAAATCCATCTCCCGTTCTGGAGCCGGATGGAACGATTTCCGCACCGGACATCCTTCGCGACGCACCCGCGATACCGATCAGCATGGACAAGACGATCCAGGAGATACGGCGCCAGAAGAGAGCTTGCCTGGGTATCATGGAAATCATTCCTCGCGTTCTGCCGGAAGCGCCGCACCCCAACGACCGATGCTCCATCCGGTCGCCGCCGCCATCGCCAGCACCGCCAGGCCCAATCCCGCCATCCATCTCCAAGGCGTGTCGGTTTCCAACGTCCAGCCAAAGGTCTGAAAGTTCACGCGATGGATCAGCAGCCAGCCCAGGGCGACGCTTGCCATCAGGCCCACCACCACGCCGGTGAGCGCGGTCAGGAGGCTCTCCACCGCGGTCGCCATCGCGATCTCGTGGTGACGGAAGCCCAGGGCGCGCAGCGTGGTGAGGTCGTCGCGCCGTTCCAGCAGCAGACTCGACAAAGTGAACCCGAGCCCGAGCACCGAAACGGCGATACCGATCACTTCCAACGAATCCGTGACCGCAAAAGTCTGTTTGAAGATGCGGAGCGCCTCGCTCCGGAGGTGGGGCTGGGTGTAGATGGCGAGTCCGGGATGAAGCGCCTTCCACCGCGAGCGAACCGCATCGGCGGCGCCGGGGTCCCGGAGCTTCGCGATGAGGCTGCTGGCGAGTTCATCCTGGAACCATTCCGCGAATCGTTCGCGCTGGACCAACAGCGAACCGCGTTCGTTCCCATAGTCCGAAAAAATCCCGGCGATCACCACCGTTCGCACTCCCGCTGGCGTCGGGATGTCCACCGGATCTCCGCGGCGCTTTTGGAATCGCTCGGAAAAGCTCTCGCTTGCGAGAGCCATTCCCGCGTTGTGGTCCGGATCCCAGATCGCGGCGTCCCGCGGCATCTGCCGCCAGGCGATACCGGCCTGCTCGTGCATGAAGCGAAGATCCGAACCCAGGAGCATCGTCGAGCCGCCGAGGAGCTGGACTTCCACCGCCTGGACCACGCTGACCGCCCCGACAGCCGGATCCGCGGCCAGTGTCTTCCAGGTTTCCGGACGGATCCGGTTCTGGGTCGATGCACTGTGAGCCCCTTCGCTCGACACATATAGATCCGCCACAAAGGTGCGCTCGATCCATCCCCTCAACGTGGTGTCGAAGCTGCCGACCAGGATGGCCATGGCGGCGGTCATGCAGACGGCGCAGACCAAGCCGGCGATGGCCAGACGATGACGCCCCGTCGGGCGTCGAAGCTGGCTCAAGGCCAGGCGCCAGGGTGCGGAGAGCCCGCTCCACACCGACAGCTTCCCCAGCAGCAACGGAGGCAGCAGTCCTCCCAGCAGGCCGAAACCCAGCAGCCAGGAGAGGGCTGTCCCGTATGCCGCGAGCGAGATCCTCGAACCGCCGTCCAACCGCAACGCGGGCAGGCAGGCCAGGAGTCCGCCGACCCCCAGTAGACCGAGAGCTGTTGGCAACACCCAGGCCGGAGTGGACACCCCCTTCTGGGCCCGTCCTGAGCCCATCAACTGCGCCGGCGGGGTTGCCGCTGCAAGCCGGGCCGGCCACCACCCCGCCATCACGCTCGCCGTCACCGCCATGCTGAGCGCGGTCAATGATTCCAAGGGGTCGAGGGCGGCGGACCGGACCGCCGTGCTGTAATAAAGCGCGTTGACGGTCTGACCGACAGCGCGGACAGCCCCCTGGGCGCCCGCCCAGCCGAGCAGGATGCCAAGACTCCCGCCGACCAGCCCCAACACGGCCGCCTCCAGCAGCCAAGCCTTTTGGATGCGCGCCGGCTCGATGCCGAGCGAACGCAAGACGGCGATCTCCTCCCGGCGTCGAACCACCGCACCATCGAGCGCTTGAAACACGAGCATCAACCCCACCAGCAGCGCCAGCAGCGAAAGGAGGCTCAGGTTCATGCGGAATGCCTGGGTCATCGTGGCGGCATTTTCCCGCCGATCCGACGGCGTGCCGATGATCCATCGCCCCCCCGACAAGGACTCAAGACCGCGGCGCAGCGCGGCGACGCGAGACGGGCGTCCGGGACCTTCGGGCACCACGAATTCGATGCGGTCCAGCTTCCCTTTCCGTCCGGTGAGCGCCTGAAGAGCCGGCAGATCCATGAGCAGGAGATTGGACGGTGCCCTGGGTTGACCGGGGATCTCGGGGATCGATCCCACCACGTGGAGATCCACCACTTGTTCCTGGATCACCAATCGCAGAGGAGTCCGATGCGGCCCCGATTCTTGGGAAGCGGGAGCCAACACCGCGGCCGGATCCCGGAAGCGCTCCCAAGATCCTTCACCGCCCGGAGCGGACGCCACCGCCACCGCCGCCCGATCGACCCGCCGAGCCGCCGCCAGATTCTGGACCGCGATCCAATCGACTCCGAGGATCTGGTAGGTGACCCGCCCGCCGATCGCGCCTTCGGTGCCGTCGCTTGGCTCGGTGGCCGTGCTTTCGACGACCGGGATCCAGTGCACCGGTGTGTCGGGGAACGCATGACGCAATTCGGAGAGGACGGATTCCGGGATGCTTCCGGCGGGCGCGGAGAGAATGCCGTCGCTTTCGGCCGTCACCACGTCGGTGAAGTTTTGGAAACTCGAGACCGCGGCGCGATTGGCGAGCCGGATCGCGAGGTACACCGCCACGCCCAGGGCCAGCGTCAGGATCAGGAGGCCCGTTGCCCAGGGAGTGTTCCGTGCATGACGCCAAGTCATCCGGGTCCACAGCAGGCGCTGGATCGCGGCAGCGTTCGTCGACGTCATGGCAGCAAGGGACTTCGCCGAACCTGTGTTTCGATCACGCCGTCCCGCAGATGGATCGCCCGATGACAGATACCCGCCGCCTCGGAACTGTGCGTCACCAGGACCATCGCCGTGCCGGTTTCGTCGCTCAATTCGCGGAGCAACCGCAGCACGCGCTCCCCATTGCGCGAATCCAGATTTCCGGTGGGCTCGTCCGCCAACACCAAGCGGGGCCGATGGACCAACGCGCGGGCGATGGCCACCCGTTGCATCTCACCGCCCGAGAGCTCGCTTGGCAGAGCCCCCGAACGGCCGGTCACCCCGACGCGCTCGAGCAGCGCGGCCACCCGCTCTCGACGCTCGGCCGATGGGACCCCCAGCAATTGCAGCGGCAGTTCCACATTCTCGGCGACGGTCAGCGTGGGCAGGAGGTGGAAGAACTGGAACACCGTCCCGATGCTCGTTCGCCGCAGCAACGCGAGTGCGTTGCCATCCAGGCCCCCGAGCAAACGCCCCTCCAACTCGATACGACCCGCCGTCGGTCGGTCCACACCGCCGAGCAGATTCAGCAACGTCGTCTTCCCCGAGCCCGAGGGCCCGGTGAGCGCGACCCGTTCCGCAACGTGGACGGTCAACGACACGCCCGCCAACACCGCGCGCTCGCCATAAGCGTGGTGGACGTCGTCCGCCTGGAGCAGGACCCGCGAAGATTGCGAAGCGGCCATATCGCAAACAGCATCGCTCGGATCCACAGAAGACCAAATCCGGGAACCATCCCACGCGTCCTTTTCTTGGAGCCTGTTTGAAAACTCCAGATCGCGAGCGATCAAGCGGATCTTCGGATCTGCATGCGTATCATGGCGAGGAGGACGAAGGCTTCAGCGCTGGGGGGAGGCGCATGAGCCGTCCGAAGGTCCGTTCCACGACCCATCGGCGAGCCAGGACAGTGAAGCCGCTGGCCTAGGCGCAGCGTTTGACGACCGTGAAGGCGAGCTTGGGCCGAAGGCCACGCCGACCGTGAAGGCGAAAGACGGTTGGATCAGGTCCCAGCGGGTGCAACCGGCCCAATCGAAAAGCTCGTTCTGCCGGGCCAGCACGTTCCAACCGGACAACCCATTCAACGACTGGAAGATGCCCCCGCAGAGGAGGGTAAACATGATCAAGCCCCCGAAAGCGTCGAGCGACTGCAGGCGTCCGCCCTCGGGCAAGGCGGCCCGTGGCGCCGGAAGTTCGGTTCTCATCGGGAAGTCCGACGGAACCGGTCCGCGTCCGAGCCCAAGGCCAGCAAAGTTTTCAGGCTCTCCGCGCTCCCGTCACGGGATGCGGCCGCCCGCGGAAGATCTCGTGGCGTGATGCGCCGCACATCGCCGCACATCGCCGTGCACGACGACGGATCCCGGACCGACCCGACGATCGTCCCTACCGATGGAAGCGGTGGGACGACGCGTCGAGCGCGGATTCTTCGGGTCGAGAGCCGTGGTCCCCGGCCTGCGATCGGATGAAGAGCCCGCTGGACGGAGCCGCGGACTCCGCCGGCTCCGGTCCCGTGCTATCGGCCGGTGGTCCGGAGCCTCACCGCGGGAACTTCTTGTCGGGATACCTCGGCGCGGGCGGCACGGGGCGCGGGGCCTTGGCGATGAGCTCTTGGAGATGCTTCACCGCGGCCTCGAGCTGCGCGTCACGGCCTTCGAAGGTCGCCCGCGGAAGATTATCCACCACGATGTCGGGATCCACGCCGTGGCCTTCGATCAACCACGCGCCCTCGGGCCCGTAGACCCCGGTCCCTGCCGCGCTCGCCATGCCGCTGTCCACGAGCCAACGGCGCGCGCTCAGCCAGATCTCGCCGCCCCATGTGCGCTTGCCGATGACCTTGCCGAGGCCGAGCCGCTTGAATCCTTCGCTGAAGGCCTCGCCGTCGCTGGCCGTCTGCTCGTCGCAGAGGACGACCACATGGCCGCGGAAGGCGTGCTGCATGTTCCAGGTCGGGTCGCCGACGCGCGGCTGCCAATAGAAC
Organism: uncultured Verrucomicrobiota bacterium; assembly: GCA_903916195.1. Lineage (GTDB taxonomy): Bacteria > Verrucomicrobiota > Verrucomicrobiia > Limisphaerales > UBA9464 > CAIVQB01. The sequence goes on from CAIWVP010000004.1 coordinate 6,569, forward strand.
CATGCCTTGCGCAGCAGCTTGCCGAGGATCCACGAATCGATGTTGCCGCCGCGGTTGTGACGCACGTCGATGATGAGGCCTTGCCGGTCGGAGACGGGATAGAACCCGCGCGCCCATTCCGCGATGTCGCCGCTACCCATCGCCCGGAGGTGGACGTAGCCGATGTGTTCCGAGCCGAGCCGGTCGACCTCAAGCCGGCGGGTATGCTCCCATTCGCTATAACAGAGACCGGTCTCCTGGTCGGCCGTGATGGGGCTCACGATGACCGCACGGTGGGTCGCGCCATCGGCGGACCTCACATCGAGCCGCACCTGCTTGCCGGCCTGGTTGCGCAACAGCATCCCAGGGTGCGCGACATCGGCCAAAAGCCGGCCGTTGACCGCGGTGATGACCTCGGACTCCTTCACGTCGATGCCCGGGCGGGCGAGCGGCGAGAACTTCCCAAGATAATCCGGATCGGCGCGGTAGATGTGGTCCACGCGCCATCCGGCGGCGGCCTCGTCGCGGGTCATGCGCGCGCCGAGCGAGGCCGTCTCCACCTGGTCGGGACCTTCGCGCTCGTCGCCGAAGCGGACGAAGATGTGCAACGCCGAGAGCTCTCCGGCCATCTCGGCGATGACATCGGTGAGCTCGGCGCGATCGCTGACGCGGTCGATGAGCGGGAGGTACTTCTCGTGGATGGCACGCCAATCCACGCCGTGCAGGTCGCGGTCGTAGAAATGGTCGCGCAGCATCCGCCACGACTCGGTGTAGATCTGGCGCCATTCCTCGCGCGGACTGAGCGGGAAGGTCCAGCCGTCGAGGTCGAACTTGTCGTCGAGCTTCGCGGGCGCGGCGACGTCGCTGGCGATGACGTGGAAGCTGTCGCCCTTGCTCTTGCCGTCGGCGGACAACTCGTGGCCGACGAGATCCTCGACGAGCGTCTTGGGCTTCGGCTCCTTGTGCGTGACCTCGAGCTGCTTGAGGTGCGACTTCGCGCCGAACCCGGTGTCGCGGGCGATCCAGAGCAGATGCTTCGCGACCACCATCAGGTCGGAATAGTTGCCGGCCGGGACCGGCACCTCGAAGAGACGCGCGCCGAGGCCGTCGAGGTCGATGGCCACGGTGACCGCGCCCGCTTTGTCGGTCTCCGCGATCTTGGGCCCCTGCTTGGCGACCTCGGCCGGCTGGTCCTTGGCATCCGCCTTCGCGTCGTCCTTCTTGGACTGCTCGTCCTTGTCGCCCTTTTTCTCCGCGTCGTCGGCCTGCAGCCCGTCTTGTGGAGCGAACGGCCAGCGTTGGTCCTTCTTCAGCGCGACGGCGAAGATCTTCGTGGTCTCGGTGAAGAACGGCTCGGGCTGGCGCGGACCCCACGGGCTGCCGACGAGCGAACGCATCTCGCGGTCGCTGAGGAGATAGAGCCACTTGCCGTCGGGCGACCACGCCGGGCTGTAGCTGTCCACGCGGTCGCTCGTGACCACCGCGCGCGCCTCGTCGGCCACGCCGTAGAGATGGATCCGCGGGTAACCGTTCGGAGCAGCGGCCACGTAGGCGATCCATCGGCTGTCGGGCGACCAGGCGAAGTCGGTGATCGCGTCCTTGCGGCTCTCGGCGACCAGACGGGGCGTGCGCTTCTCGACATCGAAGACCCACAACTTCTGGTCCTTGTCGCCCCACGCGAGCCGCTTGCCGTCCGGTGAAGGCACCGCGGGATGGCGGAACACGGTGGCGTTGGTCGTGACCTGCCCGGGCGCGCCGACGCCGTCCGGCGGCAGCTTCCAGAACTCGACCTCGCCGGAAGCGTCGGACTGCGCGAGCAGCGATCTGCCGTCGGGCATGAAGCCGGCCTCGCGGTAGCGCACGCCCTGTCTCCGCAGGACCTCGACGAACCGGCCCCGCTCCAGCGGCGCGACGAAGACCTGTCCGCGGGCGGTCAGCACGAGCCGGTCGCCGGTCGGCGACAGATGCGCCGAGGTGAGGTGATCCAGCGGCTTCTTCACCCACTTCTCGCGCTGCTGGTCGAAATCGGACGCCAGCGTGATCGGGAGCAGCCGATCGGTGGCGCCCGCGATATCGAACAGATGCAGGTCCGCGCCGCGCGCGTAGACGATTCGACCGCCTTGCTGCGACGCGGACTTCACGTCGAAGCCGGTGTGCTTCGTGAGCTGGCGGAGGTCCGAGCCATCGGACGTCATCGACCAGAGGTTCATGATGCCGTCGCGGTCGCTGACAAAATGAACGCGTCCTTGCCACCACATCGGCGAGCGGCTGGTGCCCTTGAAATCCGGCGCGAGCGGGACGGCTTCGGGATCACCCTCGGTGAAGCGCCAGAGGTTCTCGATCCATCCGCCTTGGTAACGCTTGGTGCTGCTGCCCTGCTTCGGCAGGCGCGCGAAGAACAACGTCTTGCCCGTCGGCTCGAACACGCCGTCCGACGCCTGGGCGAGCGGCAGCACCCGGCGCGCCCCGCCTTTCGGATCGAGCGCGACGAGCTGTGATTCCGGCAGCGTCGAGAAGACGGACGTCCGGAAGAGCACCTTTCCGTCCGACGTCCAACCGACGACGTGCGAGGCCGTCCCGTCGAAGGTGTGCCGCGTCGGCAAACCGCCCGCCAATGGCATGGTGTAGACCTCGGTCGGCCCTTCCTACGTCGCGGAGAAGGCGACGGTCGTGCCGTCCGACGAGACCGCGGCGCGCGCCTCGCTGCCCGGAATCGTCGTCAATCGTTGCGCGACACCGCCGGCGATGCCGACCTTCCACAGATCGCCCTCGGCGGTGAAGACGACGGTGTCGCCGTGGATCGTCGGGAAGCGGTGGTACCCTTGCCCTTGCGGCGCGGCGGCCGACGTCAACAGGCCAGCAGCCAAGGCCAGGAGCAGGATGATGGATCTCAAGCCGGCAGGGTGAGCCACCGGGCCTCCCGATGAAAGCCCGGGTAGACCGCCCGAGGCCACCGGGCGGATTCAGGGCCTGATGGCCTGATAGACCGTCTTGGCCATCAGCACCGCGCCCTTGGCATCGGGATGGACCTGGTCGGGGAACAGCTCGGGATGGCCGCTGAGCGCGTCGTTGAGATCGATGACCGGGATCTTCGACTTGTCGCAGGCTTCCTGCGTCGCTTCGATGACCTCGTCGAGCGTGGCGGCGTTGATGCCCCAATGGTCGCCATAGACCGGGACCGGCAGGCAGACCCAGAGCTTCGGACGCGACTTGATCCCGCGGAAATGTTCGATCATCGCGCGGTAATCGGCGATGAAAGCCGCCTTGCCCTTCCAGTTCTGCGGCTTGGTGTCGTTGGTGCCGAGCTTGAGGATCACGACGTCCGGTTGGAACGCCTCCGCGGCCTTCGCCTCATCGGTGGTCCAGTACGGAAGGTCGCCGGCCTTCTGCAAGGTCGCGCCGCTCCGGCCGAAGTTGCGCACATCAAAGCCCGCGCCGAGGTACGCGCCGAGCTGGGCCGGATAGCTGTTGGTCTCGCGCCCTTCGACGCCCGCTCCGTAGGTGATGCTGTCGCCGACACAGGCGATCTTGATGATCGGGTTGCCGGTGCGGCGTTTGTCCTGGAAATCGGTCACCTTGATGTGCGGCAGCTCCTTGGTGCGGCAGCCGACGGCGAAGGCGAACAGCGCGAGCAGGGCGAAAAGGCGGCGATTCATAGCGACGTTGTGGCGGGACTGTGGCGCAGGCAAAGCCAAGTGCGAAGCGGGAAGTGCATCCGGGGCGGTCCGCGGCCGGGGCGGTGGCAAGGGCCGCCAGGTCCATCGGACCGCCGCGCGACGACAGCCACCGCGACGACCTGCGCCCAGGCCGATGCGCCGGGCACGCCGGCACTTGCCCTGTCTCGTGGATGGACTAAGAGTCGACCGACGGGAACCATGGTGTCGTAGGGTGCCGGGAGCGGAGACGTTCCCGGACCCGGACCCGACTGGACGCGAAACCAAGCAAGTGAACATGAATCCAAGCAAACAATCAGCACTCACGCTGCTGGCGTGCGCTGCCTTCACAACTGTGAACGCCGCGACAAACTCGTTGCCCGCATCCGCCGCCTTGCCTTTGGGCACCGGCGCGGCGCGCGGCTTCATCGTCCGCACGGCGCAGGCGCCGCAGGACTCCACCGTGGCCAACAACCTGATCCGCGCCCTGAAGCAGATCAACGGCACGTTGACCACCGCCGCCGGCGCGGCCGTCCCGAACGAAGCGGTCGCCGGCCCGAACCCGGACGGCAGCTACGCGGTGGACACGGTCGACTTCGAGAAGGACGCCGCCGCGTTCGACCTGCTCGACGTCGACGGAAACATCACCGCCAGCTTCGTGCCCGCAGCGTTCCCCGGCATCCCGGGCAGCGGCGCCGACACCTTGAACTTCGCGACCGAGGTGGTCGGCTTCCTTGAGCTGCCCCAGGGCGTCACGACCTTCGGCATCAGCTCCGGCGCGGATCGAACCGATGTGAACGACGACGACGGGTTCCAGGTGTTCGTCTCGGCCAATCCGCGCGATTTCTTCGGCACGAAGGTCGCGACGTATGACCGGGGCGCGGCGATCAAGCCGTTCACGGCCAACCAATACAACGAGACGGTCTGGTCGGTCGACGCCCCCGCGGCGGGCATCTACCCGTTCCGCATCCTCCACTGGCAGACCGGTCACGGCGCCAACCTGAACTTCTACTCCATCGCCGCCGACGGCGCCCGCACCTTGGTCAACAGCCCGACCGGGGCCGCCGCCGTGAAGTCCTACCGCGCGACCAGCGTCGCCGCGTCGAAGGGACCGTACGTCGCCGAGGCCGGTCCGGCACCGGGATCGGACGGCAACAGCTCCTCCGCTCCGGTCGAGGCCGTCGTCATCGATGGTGACACCACCGTCGCGACGGCCGGCGTCGCGCTCTACCTCAACGGCACCAAGGTCGTGCCGCAGACGCTCTCCAAGACCGGCAGCAAGATCGCGCTGAGCTACTCGCCCAACGCGACGCGGTCCGAGAAGGACAACGCGGTCCGCCTCGAACTCAAGGATTCCGCCGGCGTCGGCCGCACCAACGCCTGGACCTTCGGCATCGTCGTGAGCGGCGCGGCCGGTTCCCAGGTCGCAGGCCAGTGGGACTTCGATGGCGGCGACCTCTCGGCGACGGTCGGCAAGGCGCTGGCCTACTTCGATCCGGTCGCCCAGCAGAACACCCGCTTCGGGACCACCACCGCGCTCGGGGTGCCCGACATCGGCGGCAAGCCCGCGAAGGTCATGGAGGTCCCGGGCGACCTCGACCGCAAGATCGGCTACGTGATGGACCACGGCATCAAGCCCAACGGCGGCGGGACGCGCGTCAACCAGTACACGTTGATCTTCGACCTCTATATCGACACCACCGGGCCCGGAGCCGCCTCGCTGCTCCAGACCAGCTCGCTGAGCAACACCGATGACGGCGACCTCTTCTGGCAGGGCAGCA
>CAIWVP010000005.1 GCA_903916195.1 uncultured Verrucomicrobiota bacterium
CGCCGAAGAGACGACCACCGGCGTGCACCGCCTGTATCAGATGAAGGAGGCGGGCACGCTGCTCGTCCCGGCTATCAACGTGAACGACTCGGTCACCAAATCCAAGTTCGATAACCTGTACGGCTGCCGCGAATCGCTCGCGGACGGCATCAAGCGCGCCACCGACGTCATGCTGGCCGGCAAGGTGGCGGTCGTGTGCGGGTACGGGGATGTCGGCAAAGGCAGCGCCCATTCGCTCCGCGCCTATGGTTCCCGCGTGGTGGTCACCGAGATTGATCCCATCAATGCCCTGCAGGCCGCGATGGAGGGCTTTGAAGTCAATACCCTTGAAAGCACCCTCGGGGTCGCCGACATCTATGTCACCACCACCGGCAATTGCGACATCATCACCGTGGCCCACATGCTGGCGATGAAGGACCAGGCGATCGTCTGCAACATCGGGCATTTCGACAACGAGATCCAGGTGGATGCGCTCAAGAAGCAGAAGGGCGTCCGCATCGAGAACATCAAGCCGCAATACGACCGCTACCACCTGCCGGGCGACAAGAGCATCTACCTGCTCGCCGAAGGCCGGTTGGTGAACCTCGGCTGCGGCACCGGGCATCCGTCGTTCGTCATGTCCAACTCGTTCACCAACCAGACGCTCGCGCAGCTGGACCTCTGGCAGAACAAGGACAAGTACGAGAAAGCCGTCTATCGCCTGCCCAAGAAGCTGGACGAGGAGGTCGCCCGCCTGCATCTCGAGAAGATCGGCGTCGTGCTGACCAAGCTCACCAAGTCGCAGGCCGAATACCTCGGAGTGGCCTCGGACGGCCCTTACAAGCCCGAGCACTACCGCTACTGAGCCATCGGTGGGGACGCGGTGCCGCGCGTCCAAAAATATTGGGCGGCGCAGCAACGCCGCCCTACCCGATGCCAAGGCGGACGAACTTCGGTTCGTCCGCCTTTTTCTTTCCCGACCTTGCCTCTCCGCGAGGCACGAGAGCCCCGTCTTCTTCCATGCGCGGAGCGGTGGGGCGGGGGCTCGTGGAACTTGCCCGGATCCCTGTGCTTCCGGATAGGACGGACGCCGCGACCGACGGCACCGCATGCGGTCCGGTCGACGCCCCGCGTCATCTCCAAGAAGCTCGTCCACGACCGCGACTTCCGCTGTCTTGGACCCGGGAAACAAGAAAGCCGGACCTTGCGGTCCGGCTTTCTTCCAATCGGCCCGCCGATGTCAGCGTCTCACGAGCAACCGAGGCTCTCACCGCAGTTCAGGCACTTGTAGCAGGCGCCGTTGCGCACGGCGATATGGCCGCAGGTCGGGCAGCTCGGGGCGTCGCCCTGGTTCTGGAAGGTGCTGGTGAGCGCCTTCGCATGTCCGACCGGTGCCACGACGGTGCCGGTCACCGGCACCGCTGCGGCGGGGTTCTGGGCGGCTTTCACGTAGATCGCCTTGCCGACGGTCTCGTCCGCGAGCGAGAGCTCAGCGACGGGACGGTTCACTTTTTTTTTGAGCTCCTCGAGCAGGCCGGGCATGGAGAGCTCCTGTTGGCCGCGGGCCGGTGAGTTGGCCTCGCGATAACCTTCGATGAACTGGTTGGCCATCCAACGGAACACGTAGTCGGTGATCGACGTGGCGTTGCGGATGTCCGGGTTCTTGGTGAAGCCGCTCGGCTCGAAGCGCTGGTGGGCGAACTTCTTCACCAGCGATTCCAAGGGCACGCCGTACTGGAGGGCCATCGAGGTGAGGGCTCCGATGCTGTCCATGAGGCCGCCGATGGTGCTGCCTTCCTTGGCCATGGTGATGAAGAGCTCTCCGGGCAGCTGGTCCTCGAAGAGGCCGACGGTGATGTAGCCCTCGTGGCCGGCGATCTCGAACTTGTGGTTCACCGCCATGCGGGTGTCGGGCAGGCGGCGGCGGAGCGGCTGGCTGGCCTGCTCGTTGAGCCGGGCGACCTCGGACTGGAGGTCGGCGACCTTGGCCTCGAGGGTCTTGACCTGCTCGGGCGCGGTGCCGGTCTTGTCGCCGCCTTCGTTGGTCTTCTTGGTGTTGAGCGGCTGCGAGCGCTTGGATCCGTCGCGGTAGATGGCGACGCACTTGAGGCCCATCTTCCAAGCGGCGACGTAGGCGTCGCGGATCTCGGCGACGGTGGCGTCGTTCGGCATGTTGACGGTCTTGGAGATGGCGCCGGAGATGAACGGCTGGGCCGCGCCCATCATGCTGAGGTGGGCCTTGTAGTGGATGCTGCGCTTGCCTTTGTGGGCCTTGAACGCGCAGTCGAACACGGACAAGTGCTCGGGCTTGAGGCCGGAGCGGACGATCTGGCCGCCTTCCTCGAAGTCCTCGATGGTGTCGTGGGTCTCGATGTGCTTCTCGATGGCCTGCACCTCGGACGGGCCGTAGCCGAGGCTTCGGAGCGCGTCGGGCACGCCGCGGTTGACCATCTTGAGCATGCCCCCGCCGGCGAGGAGCTTGTACTTCACCAAGGCGATGTCGGGCTCGACGCCGGTGGTGTCGCAATCCATGAGGAAGGCGATGGTGCCGGTGGGCGCGAGCACGGTGACCTGGGCGTTGCGGTACCCGTGGGACTTGCCCTTGGCGAGCGCGCCGTCCCAGGTGCGGCGGGCCTCGTCCTTGAGGTAGGCGAAATCGCGGCTGGGCTGGATGCCTTCGACGGCGTCGCGGTGCTGCTGGATGACGTCGAGGGTGGAGGCGACGTTGTCCTTGCGGAGCGGTTTTTCGACGCCGGAGCAGCGGGAATCCTTGTATCCGGCGAAAGGCCCGGTGATGCGGGCGATCTCGGCGGATTGCTCGTAGGCGTGGCCGGTCATGATGGCCGTGATGGCCCCGGCGAGGGCGCGGCCCCCATCGGAATCGTACGCGAGGCCGTAGCTCATGCAGAGCGAGCCAAGATTGGCGAACCCGAGGCCGAGCGTGCGGAAGATGTGGGAATTCTCGGCGATCTGCTTGGTGGGATAGCTCGCATTGTCGACGAGGATCTCCTGGGCCGTGATGTAGATGCGGACGGCGGCCTTGAAACGGGCGACGTCGAAGGTGCCGTCGGCCTGCTTGAACTTCATCAGGTTCAGCGAGGCGAGGTTGCAGGCGGTGTTGTCGAGGAAAACGTATTCCGAGCACGGGTTGGTGCTGTGGATGGGCTCGGTGCCCTTGCAGGTGTGCCACTTCTGGATGGCGCCGTCGTACTGGAGGCCGGGGTCGCCGCAGATCCAGGTGCCCTCGGCGATCTTCTCGAGCAGGGCGCTGGCCTCCTTCTTCTCCAGAGGTTTGCCGGAGGTCGTGGAGCGCGTCCACCACTCCTTGCCGTCGACGGCGGCCTGCATGAACTCGTCGCTGACGCGGACCGACAGGTTCTCGTTCTGGTACATCACGGAGCCGTAGGCCTCGCCGTTGAACGAGCCGTCGTAGCCCTGCTCGATGAGCGCCCAGGCCTTCTTCTCCTCCTTGCCCTTGGCGGTGATGAACTCCTCCACGTCACCGTGCCAGTCGCGGATGGTGTTCATCTTCGCGGCGCGGCGGGTCTTCCCGCCGGACTTCACGACATTGGCGACCTGGTCGTAGACCTTGAGGAAGCTCATCGGGCCGCTGGGGCGTCCGCCGCCGGAGAGCTTTTCCTTGGAACTGCGGATGGGCGTGAGATCGGTGCCGGTGCCGGAACCGTACTTGAAGAGCATGGCCTCGGCGTATGCGAGCTCCATGATGCTCTCCATGTTGTCCTGCACGGACTGGATGAAGCAGGCGCTGCCCTGCGGGTATTCGTATTGGGTGGCGGCGCGGCAGGCCTCCTTGGCCTTGAAATCCCAATACCAGTTGCCGCGGCTGCTCTGCTTGCCGACGCCGTACTCGTGGTAGAGGCCGACGTTGAACCAGACCGGCGAGTTGAAGGCGCCGTGCTGGTTCACGCAGAGCCAGGTCAGCTCGTCGTAGAAGACCTCACCGTCCGCCTTGGAGAAGTAGCCGTCCTTGATGCCCCAATCCGCGATGGTGCGGGTGACGCGGTGGATGAGTTGCTTGACGGAGTGCTCGCGCTCGGCTTTCGCCGGGTCGCCGTAGAAATATTTCGAGCAGACCACCTTGGTCGCGAGAACCGACCAAGACTTGGGCACCTCGACGTTCTCCTGCTTGAAGACCGCTTTGCCGGAATCATCGGTGATCTCGGCCGTGCGCTTCTCCCACTCGATCTGGTCGAAGGGTTTCACTTTGGCGTCGCTGAACACGCGGTCGAGCTTCAGGGACGACCGGCCGGCCGAGGTCGCGGAGACCCGGCGGGCAGGGGCGGTTTTCGCGCCGCGGCGGAGCGGCTTGGCGGGCGCGGATGACACGAGAGCGTCTTGGGCGTCAATCATGGATGGTTTGGTTCGGTCGTTGGGCTGCAAGAAGGTCGAAAAGCTCAGATTCATGGCGAAACCTCGGTTTTTTGCCGCTGCCTCGCCCCATCCTGTGGTGGATGGGGGCCTAGCCTACCCCTACTAATGGTGTCTTCAAGGGGATTTCTCTCGAAACGTCATAAGTGCGTGAAGTTGAGGGGGATTTCGCGTGAATCGGCCCCGGGCGGGTGCGTCGGCTTCGTCCACGATTGTGAACGTGGATCGTCCTGCTGACCGGCGCCGAGGAGAAGTTGTCCGAAGTTATGCGCAGGCGATCCGGTGACCAGGGATGATCTTGCCGATGTTCTTGGCGAGCTGCTGCACGTCGCCGCCGCTGCTGGCGTCGACGAACGGGAACCTCGGGCCCTTGTCGCCCATGAAGGACTCGTCGCCGAGATGGATCATGCCGGAGCCGGTGAACCCGACGAAATGGTCGCCGTCGGTGTGGCTGTCCGGGAAGTGGAGCCCCTTGACCTCCTCGCCGTTGAAGTGGACGGACAGGCTCTCCGCGAAGGTGATCACCGGTAGCGCGCTCTTCGGCGAGGCCGGCCCGGTCTCTCTCAGCTTCGTCCGGATCTTCTCGGCGAGCGGAGCGAACGGGTCGTCGACCCGCAGCACGCCGTCCGCCCTGCTGCTCGCGCCGATATTGCCGCCCGAGCCTTGCGGCAGGTGGACGTTTCCAGCGACGGGCGAGGACGTGACCTGGCCCTTGTCGTAGAACGAATTGCCGGAGGCCGCTCTGCCGTCACCGCGGGCCTTGCCGCAACGGTCCGAGCGCCGCGGTGAGGTCTTCGAGGGAGGCGATCTGGGCGGCACCGATCTCCGCGAGCACCGAGTGATAGGCGCCCGCCGCCCGGCCGCCGACCAGCAGGTGGACCGCCTTGGGCAGGAGCCGCCGAAGCCGCCGGAGCTCGGCCGGAAGCATGGGGTCGTCCTCGGGATGCACCAAACTCAACGCCACCGCGAGCACACCGTGGTGGATGGCCGCGGCGGCGATCTCTTCGGCCGGCAACGACGGGGCGGCATACGTCACCCGCCATCCGTGGCTCGTCGCCGCCGCGGCGACGAGCGCGGCCCCGAGCTCGTGCAGCTGCCCGGCCGGTGTGGTGACCAACAGCACCGGCGCCGAAGGATGCAGCGTGTGCGGACGGGCCGCTTGGCAAAGGTAGGTGCGGATCACCGCGGACGCGATGTGCTCGTGCACCACCTTGAGGTGGCCTTCGCGCCAAGCTTCGCCGATGCGGCCGACCAACGGCGCGACGACCTGCGCGAGCAAGCCGATCTGGCCGAGCGACAGCGCACCTTGTTCGAGCACGCGCTCCAGGCCGGCGGCATCCATGTCCGCGACCGCTTTGAAGGCCGTTTCCAAGAGGTGCGCGCTGGAACCGCCCGCATCCGTCCGGACCCTCGTGGGGCCCGGTGCACTGTCCGCCGTGGAGCGGTCCACAGCGGAGACCAGCGCGGAAAGCCGTTCCGTCGGCAATGAGGTCACTCGGCTGATGCTGTGTCCGTGGTCCGTGACCTGCTTCAGGAGCGCGAGGCGTTCGACGTCGGCCTCGGTGTAGAGGCGTTGGTTCCCGCTCGACCGGGACGGGTTGACCGTGCCGTAGCGCCTTTCCCAGACCCGGATGACGTGGGGGGTCAATCCGGTGCGGAGGGCGACGGTTCGGACGGTGTGTCTCAATTCAGCAGTCAATGGCCGTTAAAGTTAGACCGGAACAAGACGGATGCAACTATCGTCGCCTGTTGGTCCGGAGATACGGCGGATGTCTAATAAATAAATAAACAATAAATAGACAAAAAGCTGAACCCTAGACAACCTTGGCTTGTGGTCGCTAGGTGATGTGCCGTGCAACTGGTGAAACTTCCCCGATGAACCTCGATTGGATCTGCGTCATGAACCGAACCGCTTCGTCGACCAACCGGCCACCGAGTCATGGGGACGGTGCCACTCGCCTCGCACGGATGCGTCAACCGGCGTCACGTCGGCAGGCCGGACCCACGGAGCGGATCCGACCGGTGTCCGTGGCGGCTGCCCGGCCTGCTGTCATCGTCATGCCCTGCGAGAACACCGTCGAGGCGCTCCCGGTGCTGCCTTACGAGACCAAGAGCGCGTTGACGCTCTACATGCGCGACGCCGTCGAGGTCCCGCTGCTCACCATCGCGGAGGAGAACGCCTTGGCCGCGCGGATCAAGCTCGGCGACATGGCGGCGCGGGAGCACATGATCCGCGCGAATCTCCGGCTCGTCGTGAAGATCGCCCGCGACTACGACGGCTTCGGGCTTCCGCTGCTCGACCTCATCAACGAGGGCAATATCGGGTTGATGAAAGGCGTCGAGCGCTTCGACCCGGCCAAGGGCGGCAAGCTGTCCACCTACGCGTCCTGGTGGATCAAGCAATCCATCAAGCGGGCGCTGGCCAACCAGTCCAAGACGATCCGGTTGCCGGTCCATCTCGTGGACAAGATCAACAAGGTCCGCCGCGTCGCGATGCAGCTCCAGGAGCTGTTCGGCCGCGAGGCCACCGACGAGGAGTTGGCGGAGGAGATGAGCGTGCCGGTGAAGAAGGTCAGGTTCTGGATGCGTTCCGCCCAGCGCACCGCCTCGCTCGACGCCCCTATCGGCGACGAGGATTCCAGCCGGCTCGCGGATGTCGTGCCCGACACCGAGGCCCGGAATCCTTTCGAGGCGCTGGAGAACCGCACGGTGCTTGAGATGCTGCGGCGTTTCCTGCCGATCCTCGACACGCGCGAGATGACGATCCTGCGCGAACGGTTCGGGTTGGAGGGCGGCAAGGAGAAGACGCTCGAAGAAATCGGCCGGACCTTCGGCGTGACCAGGGAACGCATCCGCCAGTTGCAGAACATCGCCTTCGCGAAGCTCCGTAAGCGGATCGAGGAGCACGAGGCGGTGCAGCAGCCGGAACTCGCCGCGGCCTGACGCCGGTCGTCAGCCTTCGAGGATGGCGACCGCCGCGGCGTGGGCGGCGGTGTGGGTGAGGCTCAGGTGGATCCTCCTTGCGCCGCGCTGCGCGAGCAGTCTCCCCCCCGAGCCGTGCATCGCGATGCACGGCTCGCCCGACGGCTTCCGGACCACCTCGATATCATGCCATCCGAGCGCCGTCCCGATGCCGGTGCCGAAGGCCTTCGACACGGCCTCCTTCGCCGCGAACCGGGCGGCGATGTGCTTCGCTGGATCCTTGTGGGAGAGGCAGTAGTCGAACTCTTCCGGCCGGAGGATCCGTCGGGCGAAACGTTCGCCGAACCGCGCGAACGACGACGCGATGCGGTCCACTTCGACCAGGTCGATTCCGGTGCCGAGGATCATGGGCGGACGTGGTTCCGTGACGGAAGGACGCGAGGCCCCGGAACCCATGCGAAGGTCATCCAGGGTAGCCCTCCATCGCCTTCAGCATCTCCTTCACCGCGGCGTCGAGCCCGATGAAGACCGCCCGGCTCACGATGCTGTGGCCGATGTTCAGCTCGACCAGGTGGGGCACGAGATGGATGAGCGGGAGGTTCTCCACGTTGAGCCCGTGGCCGGCGTTCACCTGGAGGCCGAGCTCGTGGGCTTGGCGCGCCGCGGCGACGAGGCGCTGGATCTCGTCGTTGCGCTCGCGCTTGAGATGCCAATGGTCCCCGTAGCGTCCGGTGTGGAGCTCGATGGCGTCCGCGCCGGCGCGGGCCGCGGCCGAGATCTGCGCAGGATCCGGCCCGATGAACAGGCTCGTCGTGATGCCGGCGTCCCGCATCCGCGCGCAGGTCGCCGTGATGGCCTCTTCGTGGCCGACGACCTCGAGGCCGCCCTCGGTGGTCACCTCTTCGCGGCGCTCGGGCACGATGCAGACGATGTCCGGCTTGATGTCGAGCGCGAAGGCCACGATCTCCGGCGTGATCGCCATCTCGAAGTTGAGCCGCGTGCGGATGGCCTCGCGGAGCCGGCGGACATCGCGGTCGATGATGTGCCGGCGATCTTCGCGGAGGTGGGCGGTGATGCCGTGGCATCCGGCCGCCTCGCATGCGAGCGCAGCCGCGACCGGATCGGGCTCGACACGGCGCGGGCCTTCGGTCGGCTGGTCCCGGTAACGGGCCTGCCGCAGGGTGGCGACGTGGTCGATGTTGACGCCGAGCTCGAGGGTCGGCGCGCTCATCGGGCGACCTTCATGGATTGCGCGCGGGGAGGCGCATCGCCGTCGATCCAACGGGTGAGCAAGGTCAGCTCCATCGCGGTGAAGCCCGCGGTCGATTTGCGCTTCACGGTCAGCTCCTTCGGTCCCGTGACCAACGCCTCGGTGATCGATTCGCCCATCAGCGTCGTGGCCTGGTAGAGCCAGCGGACGCCGGGGCGGTCGTTGACCAGGGCCCGTAAACGCAACCGGTCCGAGACCTGCCCGACCAGGTTCCAGTGCGCCATGTTCTCGGCGGTGATCTCCCAGTCGTATCCGAGCAACGCGGGGCGTTCGAGCTGCGCGACGAGCCCGGCGGGCATGGGTTGAAGCGAACGCGTCGGCGGGATCGCGCCCAGCAGGAGGTAGGGCCGGTCCTGGTCGCGGAACGGCGCCAGCCGCGGCGGCATGAAGATGTGGTTGATCGCCGCGGCGTGGCGCTCCGGGTCGTAGGCCAGTTCTCCCGACAGCTTTGCCGCCTTCGGGTCGTCCGTGAAGCTGGGCTTGAGCGCCGCCACGGCGTGCTCCACCCAGGATTCCGGGTCCTCGACCCGTGCGGCGACGTAGGTCTGCATCTTGTCGAGCGAGTCGGTGCCGGCTCTGGACCAGATGAAGAGCTGCTTCGGAAGGTCGTTTCCGGCGACCTGTTTGAGCCACGGGATCTCGCCGAACCACGCCGGGACCCCGCGGATGGCCGTGAACTTCGCCAACGGATCGCGGATGACCGACGGCCGTTCCCAGGCGGGGAGCTTCGACGGCAGCGCTTCGGCGAAGGCCAGCTTCAGCTCGGTCCGCACCGCGCCGTCGCGCACCGCGGCGTCGAGCATCGCCGCGGGCCGGCCCGGGAGATTGAGCTCGGCGTGCAGCACGACCTTGGGCTCGGCCGGCACGAGCGACAGCGCCTTGAAGGCGTCCTCCGGGCTGAGGAGCGCGGAATCCGACACCGCGACGACCCAGCCGGACCGGACGAGCACCTTGGGTTCGCCGGCCTTTTCGCCACGGGCGGCGTGGGCTGCGGAGAAGAACTTCGGCCAGGCCTTCGCCCAGACCTGGGCGCGCGCCGCATCGGTTTGGACGGCGATGGCGAACTCACGCCGGGACGAGGACGGGGCCAGCGTCTCGCCGATGCTCAGGCGGTCGGCGAGGTCCGAGACCAGCACGAGCCCGTCGGCGAGCGCGGCGGGCGGCATCGGTCGGTCGCCGGAAGCGAGCTTCCAGAGGACGCGCGAGAAGTGGGTCAGCAACGGCCCGCGCAGCGCCGCCGACTCAGGCAGCGCCATGACGTCGCGGACCGTCGGCGCGTTGGTCTGCAACGAGAGCGTCGTGCCGCCGACGAAACGCCACCGGCTTTCGACCGAGGGGACCGAAGAGTCGCAGCCCGCCCAGGTCAGGGCGATGAGCGGCAGGAGCAGGCCGAGGAGGCGATGGATTCGCATAGGACGGCTACTGGTTGCCACGGCATCGGCGCGGATGCAATCCCGGCGCTATCCGGACCGGGTCCGGATGCGGCGGCCGCCGGTGCCCGATGGTGTCCGCGCGCGCCCATGCGGTCGCTGAATCCGGTTGGCGCGGAGCCCCGTTCCGGTCGATCCTCCGCGCGTGCCCGCCCCGTGGTTCCTGCTCGATTCCGGCCCGACCGCTCCCGCGATGAACATGGCGCTCGACGAGGCGTTGCTGGAAGGCAGCGCCGAGCTCGGGCGTCCGGTGCTGCGGTTCTACGCGTGGACGCTCCCGGCGGCGACATTCGGCCAATCGCAGCGATATTCCGACATCGCCGCGGTCACGCCATCGCGACCGTTGCTTCGCCGACCGACCGGCGGTGGCGTGGTGCCGCATGCGGACGATTGGACCTATAGTGTCGCCGTGCCGCCCGGACATGCCTGGTGCTTGCTGCGGGCGGCCGAGAGTTATCGCCGGATGCACGCGTGGCTCCGCGATGCCTTCATCGGGCTCGGTGTGCGGGCGACCTTGGCCCCGAGCGGCGACGGACGCGGCCCGGGCCAATGCTTCGGCGGTGGATGGGAATGCTCCGACGTCCTGCTGGACGGTCGGAAGCTGGCCGGGGCCGCGCAACGCCGGAACCAGATGGGGCTGCTCATCCAAGGTTCGGTCCAGCCGGCTCCTCCCGGGATCGTGCGCGCCGCATGGCAAAAAGAGATGCTCCGCATCGCCGGACTCCAAGACGATGTCGTCTGGACGGAGCTGTTCCTCGGCGAGGCGCTCCTGGCCCGTGCGAAGGTCCTGGAAGCGGAGAAGTATTCGCAGGCCGCCCATAACGAGCGGCGCTGAGAAGGATGGCGCCGCGAGCGGTGTCCCGCATCGGGCGCGGGGCTCGCGGTCGCGGCCGTATCCGTCGCGGTGATCAATAGGCGCCGTTGCCGGTCCCGTGGCCCAGGACGATGGCGACGCCGGCGCTGGTGCCGAGACGGGTCGCGCCGGCCTCGATCATCGCGAGCGCGGTCGCGGTGTCGCGGATGCCGCCGCTGGCCTTCACCCCGAACTTCGGTCCGACCCTCTCTCGCATCAGCAGGATGTCTTCCAACGTGGCGCCGCCGGTGCTGAAGCCGGTCGAGGTCTTCACGAACTTCGCGCCGGCTTCCACGGCCAGCCCACAGGCGCGGATCTTCTCGTCGCGGGTGAGCAGGCAGGTCTCGAGGATGACCTTCACCGCCGCGCCGTCGGCGGCTTCGACGACATCGCGCAACTCGCGGAGGACCCGCTTGTCGTCGCCGTCCTTGAGCAGGCCGATGGGCAGCACGAGGTCGATCTCCTGCGCGCCGAGGTCGATGAGGGTCTCGGTCTCGAAGCGCTTCGCGTCGCTGTCGGTCGCCCCGAGCGGGAAACCGACCACGGCGGCGACCTTGACGTCGGAATCTTCGAGCAGGCTCGCGGCGAGCGCGACCCGCGAGCCGTTCACGCAGACGGACCAGAAGTGGTGCTCGCGGGCCTCCTCGCAGAGCCTCCGGATGTCGGAGGCGGAGGCGTCGGCCTTGAGGAGCGTGTGGTCGATATGGCGGGCGAGGTCGCGCGGCGACAATTGCATCGGCCCCAAGGTGGCCTCCGTCCGGGGCAAGGCAAGCTTGCGCCGCCGGCATGTCGCGCCCCCGCGAGGGTGAGCGCTTGCTCCGGTGGCGACGTTCCCCGCACCCTTCGCAATAATCGATGTTCGCCGTCCTCACTGGGTTGTTCGCGGGATTCCTGCATGTGTTGTCCGGTCCGGACCACCTGGTGGCGGTGGCACCGCTGGCGGTCGGCGGCCATCGGCGCGCGTGGGCGGCCGGTCTGCGCTGGGGGCTGGGCCATTCGGCCGGCGTGGCGTCGGTCGGATTGCTGGCGTTGGCGCTGCGCGAGGCGCTTCCGCTTGCTCTGATCGCCGCGGTCGGAGAGCGGTTGGTGGGTGCCGTGTTGATCGGCGTGGGCATCTGGAGCCTTCGGCAGGCGCTCCGCATCCAGGTGCATGTCCACGCGCACGAACATGACGGCTCGCGGCACGAGCACCTCCACGTGCATGCCCCGGACCACGTCCATGCGGAGGTCGCGGTGCCGCACGCGCATCCGCACGCCGCCTTCGGGATCGGCACGTTGCACGGCCTCGCGGGCAGCTCGCATCTGATCGGCGTGCTTCCTTCGCTGGCGTTCCCGACCCGGCTCGGTTCGGTGCTGTACCTCGCGGCGTTCGCGGCGGGGACGGTGGCGGCGATGGCCTGTTTCTCCTCGGTCCTGGGGCTCTTGGTGGCGGCATCCGGCGCGGACCGGGCGCGCGTGTGCCGCGGGTTGATGGGGGCCTGCTCGGTTGCTGCGTTCGGCGTGGGCGGTTGGTGGTTGGTGAACGGCGGCTGAACCGATGAAGCGCGCCGTGGACGCGGTCTTGGCCGGAGTTTTTGCCGAATGAAATCTTGGATCCGACTCCTGACCGGTCTCGCGGTCGACCTCAACCGTCTGCGTCCGCATATGCGGCCCAACCGCTGGTTGGTGGCGGCGGTCGTCGCGACCTCGATGTTGGCGGCGTTGTTCGAAGGTGCCGGCATCGGCCTGTTGATCCCGCTGGTCGCGCTGTCGAGGATGCAGCCGGCGGAGCTGCTCGCGTTCCTTGAGAAAGGCCGGTATCTCCATTGGCTCCCGGACCTGTTCCCCCATCGGTCGGCCGGGTTCTACGTCGGCGTCTTCTGCGTCTTGGTGCTGCTGTCGATCATCGCCAAGAACGGGGTCCAGACCATCAGTCTGTTGCTGACGTCGAAGTTCAGCCGGCGTATCGCCGCGAACCTGAGGGAAGCGATCTTCCACCGGATGCAGCACGCCTCGATCCATATCTTCGAGGAGCGGAAATCCGGCGAGATGGGGAACCTGTTCTCGATCGAGACCATCCGGACCCAGAACGCGGTGGAGTACGTCGTCCTGCTGGTGCAGCGCTGCCTGTTGGGGCTCTGCTATATCGGTTTCATCATCTTACTTTCGTGGCGGCTGTCGCTCGGTCTGGCGGTGCTGGCGGTGGTCGTGGGCGGATCGGGTCTCTTGTTGCAGTCGGGCCTGAAACGGCGCGGCGACCAGCGGTCCTCGGCGCAGTTGGCGCTTTTTGGCTACTTGGCGGAGATCTTCAGCGGCATCCGCGTCGTGCGGGCGAACAACGCCCAAGGCATGGCCGAGGCGGAGTTCAAGCGGCTGAACCACCGGATGGCGGATGTGGAGCGGCAAGGCTCGGTGCTCGGCGGCATCATCGGGCCGGTCACCGAGGTCCTCGCGATGGCCGGTGCGATGGCGTTGATCGGTTGGGCCTACATCGCGCTCATCCAGCACAACCTGCTCTCCGGCGACCAGTTGATGGTGGTCGGCGTGGTGCTGATCCGGATCCTGCCGCTGATGAACCAGGTCTACGGCGTGATGGGCCAGATCAGCTACACCTCGGGCGGGGTGCGCGAGGCGTTGCGGTGGCTCGATTCGCCGCTGTTCCCGTCGCGGCCGTTCGGGGCGCGCGAATGGGCCGGTGTCCGCGGGTCGATCCGGCTCGAGGGCGTGGGCTACACCTATCCGAACGGGACCGTCGCCTTGGAAGACATCTCGTTCGAGATCCCCGCAGGGAACACCGTGGCGCTGGTCGGCTCCTCCGGTTCCGGCAAGAGCACCATCGCGAGCCTGCTGCTGCGGTTGCGTGAGCCGACCGCCGGCCGGATCGTGGCGGACGGCGTCGATTTCTGGGAGTTCTCTCCGGCCTCTTGGCACGCCCGTCTCGGGATGGTCGAGCAGGAGGCCTTCCTCTTCCACGACACCGTGGCGGCCAACATCTGCTTCGGCCGGCCGGACGTGACCCCGGAACAGTTGCGGCGGGCCGTCTCCGCGGCGCATCTCGGGGACGTCATCCGCGGGCTGCCGGCCGGGCTGGAGACGGTGGTCGGCGAGCGGGGTTCGATGTTCTCGGGCGGCCAGAGGCAGCGGTTGGCCATCGCGCGGGCGATCGTCGCCGACCCGCAGCTGCTCATCCTCGACGAGGCGACCTCCGCTCTCGACAACGTGAGCGAACGTCTGGTCCAGACGGCGCTCGACGAGGCGCGCCACCATCGGACGGTGGTCGTCATCGCCCACCGGCTCTCCACGGTCCGCAGCGCGGACCGCATCGTGGTGCTCGACCGCGGGCGGGTGGTCGAGTCGGGGACCTGGGACGAACTGACGGCCCTCGGGGGGCATTTCAGCCGGCTCTTGAAATCGGCCGAACCGGGCACGGACAGTTTGGGCTGAGGGCCTCGCGGTCAACCGGCGGTGTCCGGGCGCTTGGGTCGCGGGAACCATCGCTCGGCCAGACGGCGGCCGATGCCGATCCCGGGTTTCTCGACGACCTGGTGGATGATCCAGGCCAGCGGATAGACGGTCGCGGCGACGAGAACGAGCAACAGCACCATCCGGACGGGGTTGCGCAAGGCGAGGAAGCGGTCCTGCTGCCAAAGCCAGCCTCCCCACAGCGAGATCGCCATGCTGTGCAGCAGGTACACGGCGTACGAGCAGTCGGCGAGCCACGCCATGAGCCGGTTGCCGAAGATCCAGCCCAGCCAAGCGCTTCCTTTCCGTCCGGCGAAATCCCCCGCCAGATCGCGCCCGGCGACCAGATAGAACGCCAACGCCGCGACCGCCGCCACTTGCCATGCCTGCATCGCGGCGAACATCAGAGCGAGCACCACGAGAAGGGACGCCTCCGCGGGCCGCGCCGAGAAGCGGCGGTTGGCCTCGGCGACGACCATCCCGATGAGGAACACGGTGAGCTTCATCGGCAAGAGGATCGGCAAGGGCAGGGCGGTCCCGGCCCCCGCGCGGAACTCCGGCATCCGCATCAACACCTCGCCGGTGGCGAAAGCCATGATCGCGGCAGCGAAGAACAAACGGGCCGCGCCCAACCGCCGGAGCCCGACGAGCACGAACGGGAACGCCGCGTAGAACTGCATCTCCAAAGCCAGGCTCCAATCGCCCATGAACGGCGAGGCTGCGAGCTTCGGCATGAATCCGAACAGGAAGGTCGCCCGCAGGAAGAGGCTGACCGGGTCCATCGCGAACAAGGCCGGGTCGTAGACCACGCCGAGGTCGTGCTTCGCCGCGCGCAGCACCTGCATGCCGGCGGAGAGCGGACCGTGGAAAAGGACGGTCGCGGCCAATGCCACCCAGAACACCGGGACGATCCGGAAGATCCGCCGCAGCCAGAACTCCCCGACGGCGGCCCGGGTCAGGACCACGCCATCGCCCACCCGGCGCGTCCATTGGTGGACCATCAGGTACCCCGAGACGAACATGAAGACATCGACCGCGATGATCGCCGGCGGGAACCGGTACCAGTACGATCCACCCCAGATCATGCAGTGCCCGATCACCACCCAAAGGGCCGCGATGCCGCGGATGCCGTCGAGAAATCCGAGGTGGTCTTGGGAGGGAGGTTCCGGCTTGGAGGTCATCCTGGGCCCCGACGATGGGGCCGCCGTGCGATCTCGGCCAAGCGGGAAGTGCCCGGTCCGGTCAGTGCCTGACCGGATGTCGCGGATGTCGGCCGCACGAGCCTGCCGACGTGAGGATCACCGCCCGGAGCGCGGCGGACCCCGGCCGGCCCGCCTGAGCCGGATGCGCCCCGGCGTCCGCCCCGGTCGGAGCCGGGGCGACGTGTCAGCGAAGGTCGATCGAAACGCCGAGGCGGGTCAGGGTCGAACCTTCGTCGAAGGCCAGTCGTGCGAGGGCCTTGTTGTAGTCGGCCAAGGTGCTGATCTCTTGCGTCTGGGCCTGGGTGAGGTCGCGCTGGAGCTGGAGCACCTGGTAGTTGGTGCTCTTGCCGCTCTCGAGCTTCTTCTTCTCGGCCTCGTGCGCGGCCTCGGCGTAGATGCGCGACTGCTTGGTCGCCTCGATGCGTTCGCGGGCGCTCTCGACGGCGCGGATATCGTTGTCGATCTGGATCATGATCGACTGCTCGGTCTGCTTGAACTGCACGAGCAGCTTCTCCTGGTCGAGCTTCGCCTTCTTGTGGCCGTTGCGGGCCGACAGGTTGTCGAGCGGGAAGGTGAGCTTCAGGCCCCAATAATAGTTGGGGTTGCTGCGGTTGCCGAGATCGGAGATGCCGGGGCTGAACTCGGACGACCGCCCGGTGACACCATAGCCGCCGCTCAGGTCGAGCTGCGGATAGAGCTGGTTGCGGGTGAAGCGGAGCGTGATTTTCTGCTGCTCGAGGGCGAGCTTCTGCTGGCGATAATCGGCCCGCAGGTCGAAGGCGCGCATCCAGCTGTCCGTGCGGTTCACGAGCGCCGGCACGTTCTGGAGCTTGGCCGTGGGCAAGAGCATCTCGCCGGCGCTGGTCGCGAAATCCTCGTCGAGCAACTGCTTGAGGGCGCGCTCCTGGTCGCCCAGGGATTTGCGCGCGCTGACGAGGTCGGCCTTGAGGCGTGCGACCTCGGCCTTGGCCTGCTCGGCGTCCAACGGGGCGAGGGCGCCGACCTCGACGCGTTTGCGGGTCTCGAACAGGAACCGTTCGGAGACCTCGAGCGCCTTCCCCTGCACCAACACGTTCTCGTAGGCGCTGATGAGGTTGTAGTAGCCGAGCTCGACGTTGACCAAGGTGGTCATGATCTGGCCGCGGACCGATTCGATGTTGCTCTTCAGCGCGAGCTTGTCGACCGCGATGGTCCAGCGGGTCTGGTCGATCCAGGCGTTCTTGAGCAGCGATTGCGTGAGCCGCACGCCGGCGTCGGGAGAATAATCGAACGGGCTGGTGAAGGTCCCCGCGCCGGAGAGCGTGGTGCTCTGGCTGCGGCTGACGTCACCGAAGAAATCGTAGCGCAGGCCGGTCGGCATGTTGCCACCGAGACCGACCCCGTAGTTGTCGTTCCAGTTCTCGTTCGACGGCGGGTTGAAGACGCTCGGGTTGAAGCCCGCCTCGGAGCGGCGGAAGCTTTGGCCGGCGCTCGTGGTGAACGTCGGGTCGTACGGCGTGTAGGCGGAGCTCAGGTTCAACTCGGCCACCCGCGGGCCGTAGCGCTGGATGCGCACGTCGAAGTTGTGCCGCAACGCCATCTGGATGCAGTCGTCGAGCGAGACAGGCTTCTGCGCCAGCTCGGCCTGGGCGACGGACAGCGTCGTCGCCGCGACGGCAGCGGCCAACAAGGGGCGGAACTTCATGGTGGGCGCAGCGTGTTGTTTTTGCATGAGGGGGTCAAACGTGAGTTTGCTTCGGACAGGATGACACGCCCTCGACGCCCGGGGTTTCACTGAAATTCACGACATCGCCGGCGTCCCGCCGGGCACGTCAGGCCCAGAGCCGCTCGCCCGCCACGGCCTGCGCGCAATCCAGGGCCGAGGTGAAGGCGTCTTCGTGGAAGCCGTGCCGGAAATAGCTCCCGGCGAAGCGGACCGCGGCGTCCGGTGAACGCCGGTTCAGGCGCGGCAGCTCGGCCTGGGAGCGGATGGCCCCGAGGCTGAACAGCGGATGCTCGTACGCGATGCGCCGGACCACCTTCTCCGGGTCCACCGAGGACTCGCCGTTGATCGACACGAAATAATCCGCCGTGTCGCGGATGCCCTGGAGACGGTTCATCCAATAGATGGTCTGCGGCGCCGGTGCGCCTTCCGGACCGGACGCGATGCGGTAGTTCCACGCCGACCACGCGAGGCGCGCCCTGGGCATGACGCCGGTGTCGGTGTGGACGGTGGCGATGTTCGGCTGGTAGCGGAACTCGCCCAGCACGCGACGCTCGTCCGCGTCCGCGTCGGCGAGCATCCGCAGCGCTTGGTCGGCGTGGCAGGCGAGCACCACCCGGTCGAACCGCTCGACCTTGCCGTCCTCCGTCGTGACGGCGGCCCCGCACCCCTCGCGGACCACCCGGGCGACGGGCGAGCGGAGCCGGATGCGCGTGCCGTCCGGATCGATGAGCGGACGCAACCGCCGCACGTATTCGCGGGCGCCGCCCTCCACCGTCCACCACGGATGCTGGGTGCGCAGGCCGAGGAAGCCGTGGTTGTGGAAGAAACGCAGCAACGCCATCGCCGGGAACTCCAGCATCCGGTCGGGCGGCGTGCTCCAGACGGCGCTGCTCATCGGCACCAGGTACAGGTCGAGGAAGCCGTGGCCGTAGCCGCGCTCCCGCACGTAGTCTCCGAGGGCCATCCCCGCCCAGCGCGGATCTTCCAGCGCGGCCACGGCCTCGGTGTTGAAGCGGTCGATGGTGAGCAGCAGCCGGTAGAACGAAGGCCGGAACAGGTTCCGCCGCTGCGCGAACAGGTGGTTGAGGCTCGATCCGCAGAACTCCAGCCCGCTCGGCACGTGCTGCACGCTGAAGCTCATGTCGGTGGGCTTCACCGGCACTTTCAGCTCCTCGAAGAAGCGGCAGAGGTTCGGATAGGTGACGCGGTTGAACACCATGAACCCGGTGTCGAACGCGACCGGACCGGTCCGGCCGGCCACATCGATCGTGTGGGTGTGGCCGCCGGGATAGTCCGCCTGCTCGAACAACGTGATGTCGAAACGCCCGCGCAGGAAGTACGCGGTGCCGAGGCCGGCGATGCCGGTGCCGACGATGGCGAGACGAGGAAGTGGCATGGTCCGGACAGAGTGGACCGGATCCGCCGGACGTCCACCGCGGTCGTGCCGGCGGAGATCGTCCGGACGGCGCCGCGGCCCGGCCCTCGCTCAGCGGCCTTGGGAGAGGTGCTTGGCGCGGTTGTACGCCTCGGTCGGCACGGGGCGCAGGTCCCAGATCAAGCCGGTCCATGACATCACCTTCAGCAGGTAGTAGGTGATGTCGAGCTCCCACCAGTAGAAGCCTTGGCGCACGGTGGTCATGTGCTGGTGGTGGTTGTTGTGCCAGCCCTCGCCCAAGGTGATGAGCGAGAGGATGAAGCTGTTCCGGCTGTCGTCGCCCGTGGCGTAGCGCTTCTTCCCGAAGACGTGCGCCATCGAGTTGATGCAGGCGGTGCCGTGGAACAGGACGGTCGTGCTGATGAAGAATCCCCAGACGAGCATCTGCCCGCCGGTCACCCCCAAGGACGGCGCCTGATATTGCAGCAGCTTACCGATGCCGAACAGCAGGGTCGCGAAGAGGATCGGGACGAGCGTGTCGTAGCGGTTGAGGAACACGAGTTCCGGGAACTTCGCGAGGTCCTTCACCCGCCCGTAGTCGGTCGGGAAATTCTTGGAGCTGGTGATCCAGCCGATGTGCGACCAGACGAACCCGTGCTGCCGGGGCGAATGTTTGTCGACCGGGTCGTCCGAATGCTGGTGGTGATGCCGGTGCGTCGCGGCCCACCACAGGGCGCCTTTCTGCACGCAGGCGGCGCCCCAGACCGCGAGCACGAACTGCCACGCCCGCGAGGTCGAGAAGGTCCGGTGCGAGAAGTAACGGTGGTAGAAACCGGTGATGGCGAACATCCGCACGAAGTAGAGCGCGACCGCGGTCCCGACCGCGGTCCAGCTCCAGCCGGTGACCAGCACGCCGAGGCAGCCGGCATGGAGGATGATGAACGGGATGGTCCGCACCCACTCGACCCGGTCGGGCTTGGCTTCGAGCGCTTTGAGGTCGCCCAGCGCCTTGGTGCCGTGGTCGGAGTCGAACCATTGGAGGATCGACACCAACGCGGAGCGGTTGGAGGTGGCCGTGTTATCGTTGGCGGGATGAGGCATGTGAGCGGGCGACTTGTGCGGGCACGTGGGCAGACGACGCGGATGCCGCAGGGCATCCTTCCGATATCTCTGGCCGGTCACCGGGACACGGCCAAAGGACGACGCGATGGACGATCGACGCGTCCAACGGCCGATGACAGTGGCACAGGGTCGGGAACCCGCCAACGCTCGTTTTTGTCGATCCCTCTCCCTAAATGGTCCGGTCCGGTCCGGTCGGCGCCGTGGGGGACTCCGCGGCCCCGAGGGGCCGGGACCGCGGATGCGCGTCGTCGTAGGCGCGGCGGAGCCGCTCGAGCGTGAGGTGCGTGTAGACCTCGGTGCTCGTCAGGCGGGAATGGCCCAGCAGTTCCTGCACGCCGCGCAGGTCGGCGCCGCGGTCGAGCAGGTGCGTGGCAAAACTGTGGCGGAGCTTGTGCGGGGTGACCGAGGGGTCGAGCCCGGCGGCGGCGAGGTGCCGTTTCAGCCGCCGCTGCACGGATCCCGGCGAGACCGGGCCGTCTCCGGGCGCCAAAAAAACCGGCAGTTCCGGCGAACGAGGATGCCCCCCCGCTTCCCAGTAGCGGAGGATCGCGTCGACGGCGGGCCGCCCGATCGGCACGAGGCGCTCTTTCTTGCCCTTGCCCCGCACCCGCATCGTCCGCCCGGCGAACTGGATGTCCTCCACCTTCAGCCCGCAGGCCTCGCTGATCCGCAGTCCGGACGAATAGATCGTCTCCAGTATCGCCGCGTCGCGCAGGGCCGGAACGGGATCCGCAGGCTTCCCGGTCCGCTCCTTTTCTTTCTTCAGCGTCTCCATCGGGGCCTCCAACAAAGCACCGGTCTGGTCCTCGGTGAGAAAACGAGGGAGGCGTTTCGCGACCTGCGGGAGCGGAAGGCGGCGGAGGGGCAGCTCGGTGACCCGCCCTTCGCGGAGGAGGAACCGGTAGAACGTCCGCAACGCGCTGAAGCGGAGCTGGATGGCCGCGCGGCTGCGTTGGCGGCGTCCCAGCCAGCGCAAGTAGGCGCGGAAGACGTCGCGGCCGAGGCCGGTCCAGCACGGTGGCTTGCCCTCGGTGTCCTGGTGCCAAGCGGCGAGCTCGGCGAGGGCGTGGCCGTAGTTCCGGACCGTGTACAAAGAAAGTCCACGCTCGACGCCGAGGTGCTGGAGGAAGCGTCCGACCAGCGGATCGACCAACGGGGCAGGGGCTTCGGGCACTTCCACGGGCGCAAGATAGCGGGTCATCTACCGAGCGTCCGAAAAAAAACCGCTTGAGCCACCTCCTGCCGTTTGCATTGATTCCGCCCCGCTCGCTTCGGCGCTGCGGACACGGCCGTGGTAGGTTACCCAAGTGGCCAACGGGGGCAGACTGTAAATCTGCTGGCTTACGCCTTCTCTGGTTCGAATCCAGAACCTACCACCACTTTGACCCTCTGGGATTGTGCCTTTTGGCGCCATTTCAGAGGGTTTTTTTCGGCTGGATCTCGGGGATGCCCACCAAAGTCGCTTCTAAGCGTCACTCAGGCGTCACTGGGGATGCCCATCCCCTCCGGTGCGTTGCTGGATACTTTGGATTGCGGATCCAGACCGGGAGGCGGGAGAAGCATCCTGGGATTTCCAGGGATCACCGCGAACAAGAATCGCTGCGTTTCGAGGACCCTCCTTTCGACCCCTCGTCGGCAACGGGTTGGTCCAGGGCCCAAAACGTCAGGAAGGCCGCTTTCCGCTCGATTGACGGGGCGGCTAGCCGGTCGTGGGGCGGGCGGATTTGTTCCGTCGGGCGTGCAAAAAAAGGCGCCGATGCAGCAAAGCATCGGCGCCCCGTTTGATTGGTTCTCCAGTAGCCGCTTAGAAGGCGCGCAACCGGAAGAACTGAGTGGCCGCCGTACCGGGCACGACGAAGGAGCCGGCAGATCCATCCGTCAGAGGAGCCCATGAGGGCTTGACCAATGAAGGAGTGGCTTCCAGCACGAGACCCGCCCCGGCTGCCTTCCACGAGAGAAGCAGATTGGAACCGGACCGTTCGACAGCGAGTCGAGGGATAGAAACCGTCGGTGAGAGGGGATCCGTGAAATCCACCCACGCAAACTGGAAGTTGGCGTCACGCAACTGCACGGCCGAAGCCGACGCAGGTGCAGCGGGGTTGACGGCACGGGATTCAACCAGGAACCCGTCGCCGTCGGCCTCGTACGACAACGTCACATTATCCACCACCGCCTTATTGGCGGGGTGCTTGCCTACTGCTTGAAGGATGATCATGCCGCTCTTGCTGGATTTGCCGGCGATCTTGATCTGGTAGCGGCCAGCGGAGACGCGGGCAACCGTGAATGAACCGGACGCGCGGTTCGCAGTCCCTTTGGATCCATCGATCTCACCACCGATGAGGTTGGCTGTGTCCATGGGAACATACAGGAAAGAGAACTCACTCTTGTCGGCGTCAGCATAGGTGGCCGGGTCGTTCTTGTTCTCCTCGACCGACCTCACGGCCACGGTCCAACCCTTTCCGTCGGCCAATGGAGCGCAGTTGACCTGAGGTCCCCTGGCTGTGTTGTCATCGTTGCCCGTGAGGAACAGAAGGCCGTCTTTCAGGCTGTTGACGCCCGGCAGGCTGAGGGTGCCCAACCCGCCGTAGGTTTCTCCGCCGAGATCTTCCCAGCGAAGCAAAGCCGCAGCGGTCGCACGATCCACTGCAAACGTGCCGTCCGAAGCCGCGGCACTATGTGAGTACGGACGGTTCCAGCGTCCTTTGGCACCGCTGGATGCGTCAGCGAAATAGCCGGCTTTCCATCCCTGATGGAATGGGAACCAAGCCACCGAACAGTCGAAAGCGGCCCGTTGGAATCCACCCGCGCTGTTGGCAGAGCTGTTCGGATGGTCACTCATGTCGGCGATCTTCGCCATCCTCAGGTAGAAATCACCGCCGCCGAAGTTGCCGTTGTCCATGTTGAAGGCGCGGGTGCTGGACCCGTCCACCGCCATGAAGACATGCGGATAGAAGGGGGCGGCACCGTCGTTCCAGCTGACCGGGCCGACCTTGCGGACGACGGGAACCAGGACGCCGTGACGCGGGGAGGGGAACCATGCTTGAGCAGCAGGAACCGAAGCCTCCGGGGTGGCGATGCGTTGGCGCTGAGGATTCGAGTAAGGCCCCAGATTCTGCTGGGCCGACAGGGGGTCTTTCACACCGATCCCGAAATCGAGGGCCCCGGTGGCATAGCGAGCGATCCCGAACTCGAGCGGGCCTTGTTCGTCATCGATGCTGAGCATCAGATCGCGCGAGATCGATCCGAAACCACCCGAGTTCCAGACGATGGGTCCCGATTGGGTCTTGTCGGACGTGTAGCCGATGCCGTCGACCGGGAGGCTCAAGTGCCAATTCACACCGGTGACAGTGGCATCAGGGAAGGTTCCCGGAGAATTCGCGTCCGCGGGGGCTCCATTGACCTGGGCCAAAGGTTGCTTCGGGGTGTTGCGATAGTCCGAGTAGGTTGCACGGACACGCAGGGCTTGATCACCGCTGGCCCCGACGTGGGCCACCGTGCTGAGTCCGACGAAGGCGGTCCCGGGGAAGTTGTCCATCTGGTATTCGGCCAAGATATTCCAATTGATCCCGTCCGTGGAGTACAGGGTTTGGATGAGGTTGCGCTCACGGCGAGCACGGATCCAAGCGGGTGTCACATCCCCGGTGGAGGGGCGGTAGGTTCCTTCATAGGGACCTGCATCGAATTTGGGGGAGCCAGAGGGAGGATCATCCGTCGCACCGTCTTGGGTGGGTCGGAAAATCGTCTCGATGTAGTTCGCGCCGTCCACCGGGCTGACGTTGACTTGGATGTTCGGGCTTCCGGGCGAGAGATCCGCACGCACCTGCAGCGACGCCTTGGCATTCTTTTGACCCGCGGTTGCTGCGTCGGCGGTCACGCTCAGTACCTGGACTTGAACGTCGAAGTCGCCGGTTCTGGCTTCGTGGAAGTAGTTGAATGAATCGGCGGAGTCGTAGGTGTCCCCACCTCCGGCAGTGACGGTGAAGCTGCCATCGACATTGGTTTTGATGGTGCTGGGGATGGGATTGTTGATATCGAGGAAGGTGAATGCGGCCGGATCGGGGGTCTCGGGATCCGTCGCTTCGACATTGAAACGGAAGAGGACGCGCTCCGGATTGTTGGCCGGGTCGTATTCCAGGAAACTGTTCTGGGTGGTCGAGTTGATCCCGAGGCTGGTGACAGTGAGGGATCGTCCGTCTCCGCTGACCTCCAGCATGTTGTAGTTGAAGGTGTCAGGGCTGTAGAAGTCCACCGCCTGGGGCTGGGTCTTGGCGGTGGCGTCGCCTTCGCGGAACACGTCGCGGAGGCCGGGGAAACCGTTGAGTCCGATCGGTTCGACACCTGCTGCCGTTTGGGCGGCGGCGATGCTGTTGGCCAACTTGGCGGCCAAAGCGATGGAATGATTGGAGATGAAGTCGGGGCCCGTCGCTCCGAGGGGACCGCAGACGATGGTGAAGCAAGCGGGAACTTTGGCGTAGGTCGCTTGGTTGGCGGTGTCTCCGTTCGGAGAATAGGTCAGTTCGTTCACCCGGTTCTGGTGATCGTCGGCCGCCAAGAACACGACGTTCAGGATGCGGTTGTCGGCGATGAACTTGAGCAGTTCATTGCGTTCGGCCCGGTAGCCACCGATCCACGACTTGCCGCCGTCATTGCTGACGGGTCCGTAGGTGGAAACGGCGGGGCTCAGTGCGATCGAGGTCCCGTTGGTGATGGCGACGGTGTTGTTGACCGCGAATGAAGTGCCGTCCGCATTGATCGCGGAGATCAAAGTTCCGGCCGGAACTCCTGCTGCGATCAAAGGTTGGCCGACAACCAGTCCGATCGTCTTGGGCACCTTGATGATTTTGTTGGTGCTGTCCGCCGTGGAAACCACGTTGTTGGACTGCCCCAGTGCACCGTATTCCGCGGCGGTGGGCGGATTCACCAGGTTCAAGGTCCCGTTGATGGGACCGATCTGGTCGATTGGATCGGAGACATTGACGATCTTCCAGGTCGTACCCAACCGCTGCGCGTCCAAAAGTGTCCGTTTGAGCCAAGCCAACTGGGTTTTGCCAAGCATCGTGCGTTTCGGATTGTCGGCGCGATCACCGGTGTCGTCGCTGCCATCCAAGGCTTTCTTCAGGCGGATGTCGCGGTAGCTGCGGTCGTCGGCATTGATCAAGACAACGTGACGTCCCCACTGCTGAGAAAAGTAGAGCTGCCGGGTGCCGTCCGTGCGCGGATCGGTCGGACTCTTGACCGTTCCACGATCTTGGATCGGTTGGTAGCTCACGTACGCGTCCACGAGGGTCTTGAACCCCGTGGAACGGTTCATGAAATCGGTGATGCTCGTGTTGACGTCGTTGGTGACGACTCGGGCATCGACGCCAGCACCGGTCAGCATGTCGCCGACAGCACCGCCCGCCGGAGCGCCGCCGTTGATGTACTGCTTGTTGCCCAATTCATGGTTGTCCAGGGCAGTGTAATTGCCTTGGCCGGCGTAAAAGGATTTCAGCCCTGCCTGACCTCCAGGATTCACCGCCAGGAACTGTTCCCGATACTTGCGCAGGAAATCGGCCTTCAGGGTGGCTGCGGTGGCTCCATTGGTCGACGGAGCTGGGATGGTCCCCGTGCTGGAGACAGCCGGCGAACCGATGCTGGTGGAGGTCTCGTAGATGGTGTCCCCGTTGAACATGAAGAAGTCGAGCCGCTTGGCGGGGATCTGACCGGCCAATGCGTAAGGGCGGATCAATCCGTCGGCGTCGCCGCTAAAAGCGAATCTCACCGGGGCGGGGTCCTGGGGCGCTGGTGGCGTCTTGAAGGTCCCCACGTCACTGGTGACCGAGCCGTCGGTGAAGCGGTAATAATAACGGGTTCCGGATTTGAGCCCCGTGGCCTGGACCTTTGCCGTGTAGTCCTTGGAGGCATCGGTCTTCGTGGCGAAAGTCAAAGACTCGGATCCGAAGGCGGCGTTCTCGCTGACCTCAGCCTTGAAGGCGGCTTCGGCGGGACTGCCTGCATCGACAGCTCGTGTCCAAAGGGTCGCCCCGCTGAGACTTGCGTCTCCGGATGCGATGCCCAAGAACGAGACAGCCGCCGATGCTGTCAATGATGCGCCAATTGAACCCAGCAGGGCCCAACCACTGATATTTCTCCATGGTTTTTTCATTGATATATAATACTAATTTTCTTACTCTTCGGAAGGGAATATTGTTGACGATAAGTTTTTGCCCATCTGCCAACGCAATTCTGTCCCAAATAGTTAGGGGCCCGCTGTCTCGAAACGATGGCGAGCGGGTGACAAGCCTTGAACATATCGGATCTCGAGCCGATCCAGAGGCCAAGAGACGGCGATTTGTCGAAGTCGGATGTCACGATCGGCCTGCGGAAGGCGGGAACCAGAATCCGAGCTTCAATGGCGGCTAGGACCCCAAGGTCGGGTGGTGTCGCCGCTCGGGGCGGCGGAGCAGGGGAACAGGCTGTACGAGATCCAGATGCCGGATGATCAACAGGCGGTTGAAAACCTTGGTTTTTCATGAACGTCCCGTTCCGTTCTGTTTTCTCGGTTGTATGGGAGAGTGTGGGAGGGGGGCCATGCGATGCGGTCGGTCTTGCGGGGGGGGGGGCGAACGGCTTTTACGCCGTTCACGGACACACCTCGTCTTTGCCGGAGATTTTCGGGATGGGCTCTGTTTGGGCGGCAAACTCCCAAAGCAGGTCCCGATAGGCCTGATAGCGCTCTTGGAGCGATAGCTTTCGGCGAAGCCGGCCTTTGCCCAAGAGGTGCTTGAGTCCGCTTCCGCGCATCTCGATCTCGACGCGCGGGAAGGTGACAAGGAGCTTTCCTCGGCCGGGCCGTTTGTTCAGGTGCTGTCGCTTGGGGCGACCCGGTCGTAGATCTTGATGGCAAAATGAGAGTCTTGCGACGTGATGCCCGTCACTAGCCGCTTGTGCCGATAGAGGCCCACGTAAGCTTGCGCTTTCGGATGGGTGGCGAACTCGTCGGCGATGGACGAACCGCGTCAGGTCATGGCGGGGAAAGTTCCAGACACAGTCCCCCGGCTGCCCCCTATCGCCTGTACATCGAGGAGCGGTCCATGGGGCCGCTGCCGCCAAGATGTTGGCAACCGCGGTATCCAGAACTGCTTGGTCCGTGAACAAACCGGATTCGGACCGCGAGCAATGGGCTAAACGGGCCCGTTGCCTCAGAAAAGCATTGCCTCATCCACGACGTCGGGGCTTTCCTTCTGTCGTTCCCCGCAAAGATACCCCTCCGCCTACTCGGGCTTCCGTGTCCCGTTCCTAGGCTTCCGGAGGAAATTCTCGTCGTCAGGGAACGGTCCGATCCAAAGCTATCCATGCAGCCGAGCAAACCCACCCTATGAAAAAATTGCTATTGGCCTTAGGCCTCGTCCTGTTGGGCCTCACGGGGCTCGCCCAGGGCACCATCAACGGCAAGAACTCCGCCGTCGTCTCGCCTCTGCTCGATTCCAACGGCCTCAAGCTCCCTGTGACCTCGGGGCGCGTCCAGATCCTCTATGGGGACGTCGTCCTGAACTCCGACGACACGCTCGCCATCCCGGGCGTCTTTGCGACCGGTGTGCTCACCGTTCCCGGCGTCGCCGCGGGCGGCACCGCCAAGATCACGATCCACGCTTGGGATGTCCGTGCCGGCGTCACCTTTGCCGCGGCCCAGGCCGCCGGATTCGGGTTCGGCTCCTCCACGTTCGATGTGGTCGGGCTCGGAGGCGCGCTGACACCGCCGCCGGGGCTCGACAACTTCAAGGGGCTCACCTTGGCCGGCGCCCCGGTGTTCGTTGCGGGTGCCGTCAACCTGAAGAACTCCGCGGCCAGTTCCCCGCTCCTGGCTGCGGACGGGTCCAAGCTCCCGGTCGCCACCGGCCGGTTCGAGGTCTACTTCGGCAGCACGCTGCTGAGCACCGTCCGGAACACGCTTGCCGCTCCCGGTGTGTTCTCCGCGGGCGTGGTCGCGGTCCCTGGCGTCCCTCCCGGCGGCATCGCGACGCTGACCGTCCGCGCATGGGACACGACCGCCGGTGCCACCTACGCCCTCGCCCAGGTTTCCGGCAAGGGTTTCGGATCGGCCACCTTCGATGTGGTCGGGCTCGGCGGCGACCTGGTGCTGCCTCCGGCGCTGGAGAACTTCAAGGGCATCCGTCTCGGCACCACGGTCGGCAACAATACGCCCGTCGCCGCGGCCCAGAACCTCGTCGTCGAGGAGGACAAGATCGTCTCCTTCAAGCTCGGGGGCACCGACCTCGACGGTGACCGGCTCGTTTACTCGGTCGTGACCGCCCCGAAGAACGGCGTCCTGCGGAACGGGTTCCTCGGCAGCGAGTTCCCGGAACGCTCCTACAAGCCCAACGCCAACTTCAACGGCACCGACAGCTTCATCTTCAAGGTCAACGACGGGAAGCTGGATTCCGCCGTCGTCCGCGTGAGCATCACGGTCACGCCGGTGAACGACGCGCCGTCGGCCACCGCCCGCACCGTCGCCACCGCCTTCGAGACCGAGGCGGCCATCACCTTCGCCGGCGCCGACGTGGATGGCGATGCGTTGACCTTCTCGGTCGTCGCGCAGCCCAAGAACGGTGCGCTCACCGGCACCGGCACGGCCCGCGTCTACACGCCGAACAAGGGTTACAGCGGTGCCGACAGCTTCACCTACAAAGCGAACGACGGGAAACTCGACTCCGCCGCCGTCACCGTGGGCATCACGGTGAAGGTCCCGAACCGCGCTCCGGTCGCGACCGCCCAGAAGGTCTCCTTCCAAGAGGCCAAGCCCATCGCCATCAATTTTCAGGATGCCACCTCGGCCGGCTTCGCTGGGTATCTTGCGGACAAGGGCCTGCTCTACGGCGACCGCGGCAACGGCCAGAGCTATGGCTGGAACAAGGATAATTCTGGCAACGCCCGCAATCGCAACCAGACCGACAAGGTCCTGGCCCCGGATGAGCGCTACGACACGTTCAACCACATGCAGAAGCCGGACGGCCCCTGGTTCTGGGAGATCGCCCTGCCCAACGGCACCTACTGGGTCCACATCGTCGCCGGCGAAGCGAACAACTTTGACTCCACCATGCGCATCAAGGCCGAGGATGTCCTCGTCGTGAACGGTGCCCCCAACACCACCACTGAGCGCTTCCGCGAAGGCACCGCCCTCGTCACCGTGGCGGACGGCCGCCTGACCGTGGCGCCTTCGGAGGCCGACGGCGCGGTCAACGCCAAGATCGCCTTCATGGAGATCACCGCGGTGAACAAGGTCACGCTGGCCGGCACCGATCCTGACGGGGACGCGTTGAGCTTCACCGTCGTGTCCGGTCCGAAGAACGGCTCGCTGGTCGGCACCGGCAAGGACCAGGCCTACGTGCCGACCGTCGGGTTCAAGGGCGCCGATAGCTTCACCTTCAAGGTGGGCGACGGGAAGCTCGAGTCGGCGGTCGCGACGGTCGACATCGATGTGACGCGTTTCAACCGCGTCCCTGTGGCGCTCGCCATGACCAACACGACGGCCTTCAACAAGTCGTTCTCGTTCAAGCTGGTGGCCACCGATGCCGACAACGACACGCTGACCTTCACCAACGTCACGCGCCCCCGGGCCGGCATTCTTCGCGGCACGACGGCCGCCGATCGAAGCTATACCCCGAACACGGGATTCTCAGGCACCGACACCTTCAACTATCGGGTGTTCGACGGGTTCGGCTATTCCGCGGTGGTAAAGGTCACCATCATCGTGAAGCCGCGCGTCACCACGACGTCGGAGGACCTTCTTTCGCTCGCTTCCGATGATGCCGGCGTGAAGTTCCTGAAGGACTTCCTGTCCACGGACGGCGTCGTCTTCAACCTGGATAGCGGCATCCTCAACCTCGGTGGAGGCCAGGTGTTCGCGGTCGCTCCGGCGGCGATCGCCGCGTCGTCCGATGGCGTCCGCCTGTCGGTCCAATGGGTGCAGGCGTCCGCCGCGGCCCAGAGCGGTGCCCGCAAGGCCGTCGCTCCGGTCACGGCCCAGCTCGTCCCGAGGTTGGTTGTCCAAGCCCCGGCCGGCAGCGTCGGCTCGGTCGAATGGTCCGGCCAACTCGGTGAAGGCGCCCAGTGGCAACCCTTGTCACCGGTCACCGTCGGCGAGTCCGGGACGGTCGGCATCGATCTGGACGACGTCCAGGCCACGGGATATTTCCGCTTCATCGCGCAGTGATCCTGGCCAGCGCATCCGCTGGACCCACGCAAGCTTCACGGACGCCCTCCATCGGAGGGCGTCCTTTTTTGCGCCAAGCCACGTCGTCGCCGGGGAGCTCCATCGCGGTGACATTTCCTGAAACCTCCCGTCCATCGTCCGGGTTCCTATCGCCGTGATGAATGCGACCATGACCCCGAGGATCCGATTTGCCGGTACGGCGGCCGACGTTTGGACGGACCTGTCCGCGCGTCCGCATCGCTCGAAGAAGCACGGCGATGCGCCCGTCCCGCCAGCCGCGGGCCGCCGGATCGACGTGTCCGACGAAGCCCCGCTCTGGCGGGTCACGATGGCGGCGGTCGAACCGGTCCGGTGGGAGCGCGCGCTGGGCATCGCCTTGGCGGCGTCCGGCGTCACCGGCCTGGTCTGGCTCGTCCTGGTATGGGTGCAGTTCGCCTCCGCTTGGGTGAACCTCGTCTCGTGGGTCCGCGCGGCGATGCTCTGAGCCGACGTCCGTTCGTCCTTCGCAGGGAAGCGGCGGTGGCGAAGACGGAGGGACCTAGCGATCTCGCCGGCCTGGAGCGACAAAGCGGCCGCACGGCCTGCTCGTGCGGAACCCGCGGATCAGTTGCCGGCACCGGCCTTCTTCAGCACTTCGCCCAACGTGACCTCGGTTCCGCCGCGGCGCTTGCTCTCGTCCGCGGCTTCCATGAAAGCCATGATCTCCAAGGTCTCGCCGGGACCGACGGGCGCGACGCCGGTCTGGAAGAACTTCACGATCTCCGCGACCAAGGGCGCGTAGCCGTCGTAGGATCCGACCTTCTGCGATCCTTTCGTTCCCCACGCCTCGCCCTGATAGCCCTCGACCTCCCGGAAGGTGCCGGTCCTGCCGTCGCTCCAGCGGCCCACGACCTCGATCTTGCCTTCTTGGGTCGTGCCGCGGCGGACCGATATGCAACCGGTGCCCAGCACGGTGAACAAGGATTCGCAGCCGTGGACCCCGTACCAATAGAGGTCGGGATGCGTCTTCTCCAGATGGGCCGGGCTGCCGCACCACGCGTTGGTCACCGTGCCGATCGCGCCGGCGCGGACGGCGAGCGTGCCTTTCGCGAAGCGCAGCGATGAGGCGCTGAACATCGGGATCTTCGCCGCCTTCGCCAACCGGAGGATCTCCACCGCGTCCTTCAGCGAACCGCCGATGGGTTTGTCGACGTAGAACGGTTTCCCGGCGGCGATCACCGCCTTGACCTGCCCGAGGTGGGGCCGGCCGTCGACGCTCTCGATCAGCACCGCGTCCACGTCCTTGCACAGGGCCTCGAGGGTCGGGTGGATGGTGACGCCGTGCTTCTCGCGCAACGTCTTGGTGTACTCCTCGACCCGCGACCAGCTCGACTCGATGTCCGGGCTGCCGCCCTTGAAGGCCGCGACCACCTTCGCGCCGGCGACATGGTCCTTCGCCGCCGGATTGTTGAGGATCTCGGTGAACGCCGTGACGTGCGAGGTGTCGAGCCCGATGATGCCGAGGCGGATCTCCGCCGCGGTGGCGGCCGACACGACGAGGAGCGAAGCGACGAGGACGGGCCATTGGGAAATCATCCCCCCATTGCGCGCCGATCGGCCCGGCGAATAAAGCGCGAAGTTCGGCGAGCGCGGCGTCGCGGGAGCGGGGCTCGACATCGTCGGTCCCGAGGATAGCGTCGCCGGCATGTCGCGCGGTTCCCAGACCTTCGCCCGGATCTCCTCCGTTCTGTTGATCGGTCTTCTCGCCGGCGTCCGGGCCGCGGCCGCAGAGCTCGCCCCGCCCGGATTCCGCCCGCTCCCGCTCGGTGCGCATGCGCTGGTCGGCGCGCGTGTCCATCCGCAGCCGGACACCGTCTTCTCGAACGCCACCGTCGTCATCCGCGACGGATTGATCGTCGCGGTCGGTCCCGAGGTCACGCCGCCGGCCGATGCCCGTGTGTGGGATGCCGCGGGCCTCACGATCTACGCGGGCTTCATCGATCCCTACCTGACGTTGGGGACGAAGGCGCACGTCTCGAACGGCCCGGATGATCAGGGCGGATCCACGTCGTTCACCGCCGCGGGGCACCGGTTCTTCGGCGTCGCCGGACAAGAGCACGATCCGGGCAGCGCCGGTCCCGGACACGAGCTCGCGGGCGTCACGCCGGAGGTCCGTGTCGCGGCGAGGTTCGCGCCGGAGTCGAAGGAGCTCGAAGGCCTGCGCGAGATCGGTTTCACCGCAGCCAACGTCGTGCCGTCGAAAGGCTTAGTCCGCGGCCAGAGCGCCTTCGTGACGCTCGGTGACGGCTCGCCGAACGAAGCCGTCGTGAAGGCGGACGTCGCGCAGCATGTCGCGTTCTCCGTCACGCCCGGCGACGCCTATCCGAACTCGCTCATGGGTGTCATCGCGGTCGTGCGGCAGACGTTCTTCGATGCGCGCCACCACGTCGCGGACGTCGCGGACCATGCGGCGCATCCGGAGGCGCGGAGCCGGCCGGCCTTCAACGCCGCTTTGGCCGCGCTCCAGCCGACGCTCGCCGGCGACACCGCCCAGCCCGTGTTCTTCGAGCCCGGCAGCGCGCTGATGGTGGATCGCGCGACCCGCATCGCCGCCGAGCTCGGGCTCGTCCGCCACGTCATCGTCGCGAGCGGGCAGGAATGGCGCCGGCCCGGCCTCGCCGTGGATGCCCATGCGCCGTTCATCGTGCCCGTCGCGTTCCCCGCGCTGCCGAAGTTCCCCGAAGGCGACGACAGCGCCTGGGACGACGTCTCGCTCGACCAGCTCCGCGCCTGGGATTGGGCCGCCGAGAACCCCGGTCTTCTCCGCCGCCGCGGCATCGAGACCGCGCTCACGTTGCACGCGCTCGCCGACCGCAAGGAGTTCCGCGCGAACCTCCGCGCCGCGATCGACCGCGGGCTGGGCGAGGACGATGCGCTGGCCGCGCTCACCACCATCCCTGCCAAGATCTGCGGGGTCGGTGACCGCGTCGGCACCATCGCGCCGGGCAAGCTGGCCAACCTCACCATCACGGATTCCAAGGGCTACTTCGATCCCGAGGGCAAGATCCGCGCCGTTTGGATCGACGGCCGGCCCTACGAGTTCCCGCTGGACAAGGCCGATGCCGTGAAGGCCTCGAAAGGACCGGGATCGGCCGAGGACAAAGCGGCGAAGGAGAAGGCGGACAAGAAGAAGGACGAATCCCGCGTCCTCGCGAAGAAACGCATCGCGCGCGAACCCTTGGCCGGACGCGGCGTGATCACCAACCCGCCCGTCGTGTGGATCCGCGGCGCGACCGTCTGGACCTCCGGCCCGCGCGGCGTCCTCACCAACGCCGACCTGCTCGTCCGAGGCGGCA
Organism: uncultured Verrucomicrobiota bacterium; assembly: GCA_903916195.1. GTDB lineage: Bacteria > Verrucomicrobiota > Verrucomicrobiia > Limisphaerales > UBA9464 > CAIVQB01. Next base: position 33,216 of record CAIWVP010000005.1, read on the forward strand.
AGATCGAGGCGGTCGGGTCGTTCGCGGATCCCGGCGATGCCTACGTCGTCGACGGCACCGGCCTGCACGTGTCGGCGGGCATCATCGATTGCCACAGCCATTCGATGATCCTCGGCTCGGTCAACGAGACCGGCCTGCCCAGCACCGCGATGTGCCGTGTCGGCGACGTGGTGAACTCCGAGACCGACACCCTCCACCAGCAGCTCGCCGGCGGCGTGACCGCGGTGAGCCTGCTCCACGGATCGGCCAACCCCATCGGCGGCCAGAACCAGGTGATCAAGCTCCGTGACGGCGGAAGTCCGGAGGAGCTGAAGCTGGCCGACGCGCCGCCGGGGATCAAGTTCGCGCTCGGCGAGAACGTGAAGCAATCGGGCTGGGGCGACAAATTCACCACCCGCTTCCCGCAGACGCGCATGGGTGTCGGCACGTTCTATGTCAACCGCTTCACCGCCGGACAGCAGTACCTCGCGGAGTGGAAGGCCTTTCGCGATGGCGGGAGCCGCGGCGTGCCGCCGCGCCGTGACCTCGAGCTCGAGGCCGTCGGCGAGATCATCGAGGGCAAGCGGCTGATCCATTGCCACAGCTACCGGCAGGACGAGATCCTGGCGTTCCTCCGCACGATGGAGTCGTTCCACGTCCAGGTCGGCACGCTCCAGCACATCCTCGAAGGCTACAAGGTCGCCGACGAGATCGCGAAGCACGGGGCCGGGGCGAGCTCGTTCTCCGATTGGTGGGCCTACAAGTACGAGGTCATCGACGCGATCCCTTACGCGGGCAGCCTGATGCGCGGACGCGGGGTGGTGGTCAGCTTCAACTCCGATTCCAGCGACCTCGCGCGCCGGCTGAACCTCGAGGCGGCCAAGGCCGTGAAGTACGGCGGGACGCCGGAACCGGACGCGTTGATGTTCGTCACCGCCAATCCGGCCAAGCAGCTGCGCATCGACGCCCGCGTCGGCTCGCTCGAACCCGGCAAGGACGCCGATTTCGCCATCTGGTCGGGCAACCCGCTCGACACCCGCAGCCTCTGCCGGCAGACATGGATCGACGGCAAGCTCTACTTCGACCGTGCTCTTGAGGCCGGGCGCGCCAAGGCCCTCGCCGACGAACGCGTCGCGCTCATCGCCAAGGCCAAGAGGCTCGCGGGCGAAGGCGGCGACGCCGCCGCGGGCGACAAGGCCCGCGAGAAATTCTTCCAAGCCGCCCTCGAACACGCCCGCCGATCCGGCGTGTCGCTGTGCCAGGACTGCCTGTTGCCGAAGAAGTGAGGCGCACCCCACGATCCATCCATCCCATTATGCCCCTCTCCTCCCTCCGTGCCGTGCTTCTCGGCGCTTCAGGTCTCGCTCTGGCCTCGGGCGCGCGGGCCGCTTCGCTCCTGCTCACCGGCGCGACGCTCCATACGGCGTCCGGACCGGTGCTCACCGACGCGACCTTGCTCGTCCGCGACGGCAAGATCGCCGCCGTCGGCGCCCGGCCCGCGGAGGCGGCCGACCAGACCATCGACCTCAAGGGCCAGCACCTCTTCCCCGGCCTCATCGCGCCGGTGACCGTCCTCGGGCTCCTCGAGATCGACGGCGTCCGCGCCACGCGCGACACCACCGAGGTCGGCGATTATCATCCCGACGTCTTCTCTTGGATGGCGGTGAACCCGGATTCGGAGCTCATCCCGGTCGCGCGCGCCAACGGCTACACCCACGCCCAACCGGTCCCGCTCGGCGGCGTGGTCAGCGGACAATCGGGCGTCATCGCGCTGTCCGGCTGGACGATCGAGGACCTCGCGATCCGGCGCACCGCGGCGTTGCACGTCTTCTGGCCGTCGTTCGCCTTGGACACCACCCCGAAGGACCGCGCGCCGGACAAGGAGAAGTGGAAGTCGCCCGAGGACCAGTCGAAGGACCGCGACAAGAAGCTCAAGGAGGTCGACGACTTCTTCACCGAGGCCGCCGCTTACGCGAAGGCGAAGACGGCCGCGAAAGGGGCCGCGACATCCAAGGCGGTGCCGGCGTGGGAGGCGATGTTCCCGGTCTTGCGCGGCGAGGTGCCGCTGTTCCTCCATGCCGACGAGACCCGCCAGATCCGGTCGGCTGTCGGCTGGGCGGCGAAACGCGGGTTCCGGTCGGTGGTCGCCGGTGGTCGCGACGCGTGGAAGGTCGCGGACTTCTTGGCGACGAACCGGGTCGGCGTCGTCTACGAGCACGTCTTCTCGCAGCCGGCGCGCGACGACGATGCGTACGATGTCCACTTCAGCGCGCCCGGTCGCTTGGCGAAGGCCGGCGTGAAGGTCGCATTTTCCGACGGCACGGACCGCTTCGGCGCGTCGAGCATCCGCAACGTCCCGTACGCCGCGGCGCAGGCGGCGGCGTTCGGTCTGTCGCGCGACGAGGCGTTGCGCGGGCTCACGCTCTATCCGGCGCAGATGCTGGGCGTGGAGGACCGCCTCGGATCGCTCGAGGTCGGCAAGGAGGCGAGCTTCTTCGTCGCCGACGGCGACATCCTCGACATCCGCTCCCACGTGACGCGGATGTGGATCGCCGGCAAGGAGGTCGGGCTCGAGAGCCGGCACACGCGTCTGTACGAGAAGTACCGCAACCGCCCGAAAGCTCCATGATCCCGGCCCGGGCGCGGCGCACGTCGGGATGGATCCGGCCTGGGATCCACCGTCCGATCTCATCCCGCCGCCTTGGCGGACCGACGTATCGGAAAAATACCGCTTGTCACGTGGGGGGCGGCTGTTAGCGTCCGCCCTCCAAAATTTATGCAGAGTGACCTCCATCCCAAGGGCTATCGGCTGATGATCTTTCGCGACTCGGCCTCGGGCCAGTCGTTCCTCACCAAGTCGTGCGCGAACACCAACCTCAACGCGGTGTGGGAGGACGGGAAAGAGTATCCGCTCTATCTGATGGGCATCAGCGCCTTCACCCATCCGTTCTACACGGGCCAGCAGAAGTTCGTCGACACCGCCGGCCGCGTGGACAAGTTCCAGCAGCGCGCCGCCAAGACCGCCGCTGCCCAGGCCGCCAAGGCCGAGGCGTCCGCGACCAAGAAGAAGTAGCTCTGCGCCGCGACACCGCCCGCCGACCGGCTCACCCCGGGCGGCGGGCGGTTTGCTTTTTTTCGTCCGTCCCTCGCCGACCCAGGTCCGCGGATCACTGACCACTGATCACTGACCACAGATCACTGACCACAGATCACTGACCACAGATCACTGACCACAGATCACTGACCACAGATCTTCGCCCTTGGACCTCCGCCCCTTCATCATCCGCTTCCGGGAACGCTTCGCCGAGGTCGAGGCGCAGCTCAGCGCGCCCGATGCCTTCGCGGTTGCGCAGCGGGGACAGGAGCTCACGCGGGAACATTCCCGCCTCAAGGACCTCGTCGCGCAGGGCGACGCCTACGAGAAGGCGGTCACCGAGCTGGCCGAGAACCGAGGGCTGGTCGCAAGCGAGCCGACCGGTTCCGAGCTCGCCGTCATGGCCGCCGAGGAGATCGTCCGCCTCGGGGCCGCGGAGACCCGCCTCGCGATGCGCCTCCGGGAAGGCATCGTGCCGCCGGACCCGTCCGATTCGCGCAACTGCATCCTCGAGCTCCGCGGTGCCGCCGGCGGTGCCGAGAGCGCTCTCTTCGCGGCCGACCTCCTGCGCATGTACCAGCGCTACGCCGAGACGCAGGGCTGGAAGTTCGAGGTCCTCGACGCCAGTGCCTCCGATCTCGGTGGCTACAAGGACGCCACCGTCAGCGTCACCGGGCAGGACGTCTACAAACGGCTCCGGTACGAATCCGGCGTCCACCGCGTGCAGCGTGTGCCCGCCACCGAGGCCCAAGGACGGATCCATACCAGCACCGTCACCGTCGCGGTGATGCCCGAGGCGCAGGAGGTCGACGTGGTCATCAAGCCCGAGGACCTGGAGATCAACGTCTGCCGCGCCGGCGGTCATGGTGGCCAAGGTGTGAACACCACCGATTCGGCCGTCCGCATCTTCCATAAGCCGACCGGCACCGAGGTGCGCTGCCAGGACGAGCGTTCCCAGATCAAGAACAAGGCGAAGGCCATGATGGTCCTCCGCTCGCGGCTCCTCGATGCGAAGGTGGCCGAAGAGCACGCGAAATATGCGGCCGAGCGCAAATCGCAGGTCGGCACCGGCGAGCGCAGCGAGAAGAGCCGCACCTACAATTTCCCGCAGAACCGCGTGAGCGACCACCGCATCGATCTCACGCTCTACAACCTCTCCGCGGTCATCGATGGCGACCTCGACCCGGTGATCGACCCGCTCATGGCCGGCGCGACCCAGCGCAAGCTGGACGAGCTGAAGCTCTGAACGGGGGCGAGCGGGTGTGGAACGGTCGTAAAAGTGGTGCATCCGGTGGGAATCGAACCCACGACCATCCGCTTAGAAGGCGGATGCTCTATCCAACTGAGCTACGGATGCAAACCGCTGTATCGGGACCGTTTGCGAGTCGGACGAAACCAACTCCCGGCCCTCTTTGACCGATTGTCCGCCAAGGTGTCCGAAGGGGAGGGCCGCTGCGTTCGGAGACGCTACCCGGATCCAACCCATCGTCGCGCACCGGTTTGTGCGGAACACCTTCCAACCGATGGAATCTACGTTCGTTCCAGAGGCGCGGGCAAGCTTCGTTGTCGCTCCGACGATGTGACCGAATTGCAGTGATGACCGTTCAGGCCCTTTCGCGCGATCGGGCGTCGGATCAAGACCTCGCGACTCGGACTGCCGCTTCGGCTGCTTGCCCGTCGGAGGCGTCGGCCTGCTCCGCTGATCGTGGTTGCTGGTAGCGTCGCTCGTGGCGCGCCCGGCGATCACCGGGTCTCTCGACCGCTGTTTGGCGTCGGGTCCCCGTCCAAACGCTCGCTTGTGCCGGGGCGATGGGGTTGGATGTGGACCACATCCGAGATCCCATGGACCCTTCCCGACCTTCTCCCGCCGTCTCCGCCTTCAAGGATCGTCGCACCGGGTTGGCCGTGTTCGGTGTCTTCACCATCTTGCTTGGGGCCGTCAGCGGGATGCTCGTGCCGCTGATGTTCTTCGGGCAACAGATGGCCGAGCGGTCCACCGGCATCCCCGCGGACTCCCGGGCCATGCTCCCCGCGATGCTGATGTACGGGACGCTCGCGGTGGCGCTGGTCTGGCTGGGCATCGGCTCCATCATGGCGCGGCGTTGGGCGCGCGTGCTCATCCTCATCTTCTCTTGGACATGGCTGCTGATGGGCATGGTCTCGCTCGCCGGCATGGCTTTCTTGGCACCCCGACTCATCGAGGTGATCCGGTCCGCGGTGCCGGCCGGACAGCCGCAGATGCCCGATCCGATGATCCAGATGATCGTCGCCGTCCAGTTCGTCGCCATCTCGGCGCTGTTCGTCCTCCTGCCGATCGCCTGGATCCTCTTCTATCGCAGCCCGCACGTGCGGGCGACCTGCGAGGCGAACGATCCCGCGCCGGCCTGGACCGATGCCTGTCCGCCGGCGGTGCTCGCGCTCAGCCTGTGGACCGCTTTGAGCGCACCCATGGTCCTGGTCGGGCCGCTGGCCTATCGCAGCGTGTTCCCCTTTTTCGGCGTGCTGGTCACCGGTCTGCCGGCGGTGCTCATCAGCGTCGTCGTCGCGGGGTTGCTGGCCTACTCGGCGTGGGCGCTGCATCGGCTGCGCCCCGTCGGTTGGTGGTTGCTGACCCTCGGCTCGTGCCTCGGGACGCTTTCAGGCGCGATCACGTTCGTGCGCATCGACCCGATGGAGATGTACCGCGCCATGGGTCTCCCGGAGCAGCAGTTGGAGCAGATTCAGAAGTTCAACTTCATTACGCCGTCGTTGATGATCGGGGCTTCGGTGCTGTTCGTCGTCGCGTTCGTCGCCTACATGCTGTCGGTGAAGAAGCATTTCCGGTCGGAGTGACCGTCGATCGGTGACGGTGTCCGGCCCGGCCGATCCTGACCCGCGTTCATGCGCGACGGAACCGTCCGGAGCGCCATTCCTTGTCGGTCTTCGCGATGACGAGCTTGAGGCCGGCGGCGCGGAAGGCCTTTGCGACCGCCGTGAACTGCGTCGAGAGGATCCCGGCGAGCACCAGCGAACCACCGGGTTTCAACCGTGCCAGGATGCGGTCGCGCTCCGCGAGCAGGAGGTCGCTCATCAGGTTCGCGCAGACGACATCGTACTGTTCCTTGGAGGTGCGTGGCAGCCGGGTGACGTCCGCGAGCTCGGGCTTCACCTGCGTGGCGACCCCGTTGAGCTCGGCGTTCTCTTGGGTGATGCGGACGCAATCCGCGTCGAAATCGAACGCGCGGACCGGGGCGTAGCCGAGCTTCGCGGCGGCGATCGCCAGGATCCCGCTGCCGGTGCCCATGTCGATGAGCGACGGCGCCGGAGTGGTGTCGCGTCCGCGCAGCGCGGCGACCTGCGTGAGGCAGAAGTGCGTCGTCGCATGTTGGCCCGTGCCGAAGCTGAGCCCGGGATCGAGCAGCACGACCTGCTGGCCGGCCTTGGGCTTGCGACGGCTCCAGGTCGGGCGGACGAGCAGCGCGGCACCGATCTCGATCGGCCGGAAATGGCGTTTCCAGGATTCGCTCCAATCGAGCGGCTTCACGCGCCGGATGGCGATGCGGCCGGGCGCGGCGTCGATTCCGGATTTCTCCAGGTCCGCCAGCCCGGCGCGCAATGCCGTCCGCGTCGCCGCGACCGTCGCGTCGGGCAGCGGCAGGTACACGCTCACGGTGGCGAGACCGGTCGCCATGTCGGCATAGACGCTCGGGGTCTGTCCGGAGACGCGGCCGACCAGCGCGGTGACGGCCTCTTCGGCTCCGGGATGCGTCGTGATGGAGACCTGGCGTAGGTCGGCCGGGGTCTTGGTTTTCGGGAGGTTTTTCATGGAAGGTCGCGCCACGGGGTGAAGTTGAGCAGCTGGAGTTCGTTGCCGACCTTGCCGGCCTTCTTCACGCCGACATCCACCCAGGTGACGCCGGCGTAATCGATCTCGACATGCTCGAACCAGCGGAGCGGCTGGCTGAGCAACAACGACAAGAGCCCGCGGATCACTCCGCCGTGGCAGTAGACCGCGACGGTCTTGCCCGCTTGCTCCGCGAGGATCTGCTGGAGGCAAACCGAGAGGCGGCCGATGAAGTGCGCCAACGTCTCGGCGCCGGCGACGCGGTCGTGCTCCAGATGGTGCAGCCAATCGTAGGCCGACATGCCGAAGCGCGCCTGGATCTCGTCCCATCCGCAACCGGTCCAGTCGCCGAAATCGATCTCGCGCAGGCCGGGCAGGATGACCGGTTCGCCGGCGAAATGGCGTCGGAAGGGCTCGAGCGTCAGCTGCACGCGGCGCATCGGGCTGGCGTAGAGCGCGTCGAACGGCGTCCGCGCAAGCCAGTTGGCCAGGCGCTCGGCCTGCTGGTGTCCGTCCGGCGAGAGCTCCATGTCGATCCGGCTGCCGCCGAAGACGCGGTGATAACGGGACTCCACTTCGCCGTGGCGGAGGAGGAAGAGACGGGTGGTCATCGTAGGATGGCCTCGGATTGGGCCGCCAGCAATCCGCGGATGCCGACCTTCGCCAGCCGCAGCAGCTCGGCCAGCTGGTCGTCGCCGAACGTCGCCTCTTCGCCGGCCGCCTGGAGCTCGATGAACTCGCCCGAGCCGCCCATCACGATGTTCATGTCCACCGCCGCGTCCTTGTCCTCGAGATAATCCAGGTCGAGCACCGGACGTCCCGCGACCACCCCGCAGCTCACCGCCGCGACCGGCTGGGTGAACGGGCTCCCGGTCAGCTTGCCCTCGGCGATGAGCTTCTTCACCGCCAGCGAGATGGCCACGTACGCGCCGGTGATGCTCGCCGTGCGCGTGCCGCCGTCGGCCTGCAGCACGTCGCAATCGATCCACAGCGTGCGCGGTCCGAGTTTCTCCAGGTCCAGCACCGCGCGCAGCGAACGGCCGATCAAGCGCTGGATCTCCTGCGAACGGCCGTCGAGCTTCAGCTTCGAGATGTCGCGCGCCTTCCGGTCGAGCGTGGAGTAGGGGAGCATCGAGTACTCGGCGGTGATCCAGCCGCCGGGCACCTTCTGGTCCTTCATCCAGCGCGGCACCGATTCCTCGACGGTGACGCCGCAGATCACCCGGGTGTTGCCCCATTCGATCAGCGTCGAGCCGGAGGCGTGCGGAGCGATGTGGTTCTGGAAGCGGACCGGTCGGAGCTGGTCGGGGAGGCGGCCGTCGGCGCGCGGGGCGGGCATATCCATGGGCCGCTGAGCCTACGGGGCGCGCAGGGACCGAAGCAATGCGCGAGCCTCGGCAGCGGCGGGACCGGACGTTCCGGGCCGTTCGGGCGCCTTGACCCTGCGCGCCGGGACGCCATCCTCTGGACCGTTCGGGGAGCCGTTACGTCACGGCTGAGATTCGCTCCGCAGTGCGAGACCCGTTGAACCTGCCCGGGTAATGCCGGCGAAGGGAAGCGTCCTCGGGATCTCCCCTTCCGCCTCCGCCTTTCCCGGGCCACCGACCAGCGACCAGCGACGACCGAAGGCACCAACCACACGACACCGCCGGATCCCGGCCCGCCGCCCTGTCACCGACGGGCCCGCGTCCGTTCCGGCACCGATCCCGTCCCACGACCCTTTTTCCATGATCGCCACCCCCGAATCGTTCGAACCGCACAGCCGCGAGCAGTTGCCGAACAGCCAGCGCGTCTACGAGCCCGGCACCTTGCATCCCGACGTCCGCGTGCCGATGCGCGAGATCACCGTCACGCCCACCCGGTCGTACACCGGTGCCGTCACTCCGAACGATCCTGTCCGCGTCTACGATTGCAGCGGACCTTGGGGCGATCCCGCATTCACGGGCACCTCGGATGAAGGCCTTCCCGCTCTGCGCCGCGCCTGGATCCTCCTCCGCGGGGACGTCGAGGAGTACGACGGGCGCGAGGTGAAGCCGCAGGACAACGGCTACCTCTCCGGCAAGCACGCCGAGTACGCCAGCAAGGCCGAGAAGAACCGGCTCGTCGAATTCCCCGGCCTCACCGGCCGTCGCCGTCGTCCGCTGCGCGCCAAGCCCGGCAAGGTCGTCACCCAGCTCGCCTACGCCCGTGCCGGCATCATCACGCCCGAGATGGAGTTCATCGCGCTCCGCGAGAACATGGGCCGCGCGAAGATCGCCGAGATGTCCAACGATATCATCCGCGACGACCTCGGAAAACAGCACGCCGGCAGCGCCCAGCTCTCACAGGGTGCCGCTCCGGGCGCGACCGATTATTCTCCGTCGATCTTCCGTCGCTTCCCCCAGCGCATCCCCGACCAGATCACGCCCGGGTTCGTCCGCGATGAGGTCGCCGCCGGACGCGCCATCATCCCGAACAACGTCAACCATCCCGAGTCCGAGCCGATGATCATCGGGCGCAACTTCCTCGTGAAGATCAACGCCAACATCGGCAACAGCGCCGTCGCGTCGAGCATCGAGGAAGAGGTCGAGAAGATGCGCTGGGCCACCAAGTGGGGCGCCGACACGGTCATGGACCTCTCCACCGGCAAGAACATCCACGCCACGCGCGAATGGATCCTGCGCAACTCGCCGGTCCCCATCGGCACCGTGCCCATCTACCAGGCGCTGGAGAAGGTGAACGGCAAGGCCGAGGACCTCACCTGGGAACTCTTCCGCGACACCCTCATCGAACAGGCCGAGCAGGGCGTGGATTACTTCACCATCCACGCCGGCGTCCTGCTGCGTTTCGTGCCGATGACCGCCCGGCGCATGACCGGCATCGTCTCGCGCGGCGGCAGCATCATGGCCAAGTGGTGCCTCGCCCATCACAAGGAGAACTTCCTCTACACCCATTGGGACGACATCTGCGACATCATGGCCGCCTACGACGTCGCCTTCAGCATCGGCGACGGCCTGCGCCCCGGATCCATCGCCGACGCCAACGACCGGGCGCAGTTCGGAGAGCTCGAGGTGCAGGGCGAACTGACCCGGCGCGCCTGGGCCAAAGGAGTGCAGGTGATGAACGAAGGCCCCGGCCACGTGCCCATGCACATGATCGAGGAGAACATGGCCAAGCAGCTCGAATGGTGCGGCGAAGCGCCGTTCTACACCCTCGGGCCGCTCACCACCGACATCGCGCCCGGCTACGACCACATCACCAGCGGCATCGGTGCCGCGATGATCGGCTGGTACGGCTGCGCCATGCTCTGCTACGTCACGCCCAAGGAACACCTCGGCCTGCCGGACAAGAAGGACGTGAAGGACGGCGTGATCACCTACAAGATCGCCGCCCACGCCGCGGACCTGGCGAAGGGCCATCCCGGCGCGCAATACCGCGACAACGCGTTGAGCAAGGCGCGCTTCGAGTTCCGCTGGGAAGACCAGTTCAACCTCAGCCTCGATCCTGTCACCGCCCGCGGGTTCCACGACGAGACGCTGCCGCAGGACGGCGCGAAGACCGCGCACTTCTGCTCCATGTGCGGCCCGCACTTCTGCTCGATGAAGATCACCGAGGACGTCCGCCGCTACGCCGCCGAGCAAGGCATCGCCGAGGAAGAAGCCCTCAAGCAAGGCATGGAAGCGAAGTCGAAGGAGTTCGTGGAGAAGGGCGCGGAGGTCTACGCGAAGGCGTGATCGGATGCGGTAGGGCTGCGTTGCAGCGCCGTTTGAATCCAGATGCCAGCCAGCACACCCACCATCTATCTGATCGCCGGCTGCAACGGGGCCGGCAAGACCACCTTTGCGAGAGAGTTTCTGCCCAAGGAAGTGAAGTGCCTTCGCTTCCTGAATGCGGATGAGATCGCGCGAGGGCTTTCACCTCTGAAACCCAGTGCCGGTGCGATCCGGGCCGCGCGGTTGTTGCTGACGCAAGCGGATGAGCATCTCCGCCGCCGCGAGACGTTCGCGCTGGAAAGCACCTTGAGCGGCAAGACCTACATCCGGTTTCTCCAGCGGGCGCGAAGGCTTGGCTACGAGATCGAGCTGCACTATCTCTGGCTTTCGAGTCCGGCGCAGGCCATCGCCCGCGTGCGGCAGCGCGTGCGGCAAGGCGGACACCACGTTCCTGCTGGCGACATCCGCCGTCGCTTCAAACGCAGCCTTGTCCGTCTGCTCGACGATTATCTGCCGCTCGCCACGCGTTGGGCGGTCTGGGACAGCCGCGACCTGCCCGCAAAACGGCTCGCCATTTCTGGCGCAGACGCTATCGAATCCTTGAGGACATTGATCGGCCCATGAAATCAAACGAACGCAAAGCCACTAAAGCCCCGACCTTTGTGCTGCGCGCGGAACGCGCCCTGCACCGTGCCGCGCACAACGTCAGAGTCCAGAACCGCGCTCTCGGGCTCCCGGTGATCGTCTGGCAGGACGGCAAAGTGGTGGAGAAACCGGCATGACCTCCGCGCGGAACTGGACCCTTCAAAGCATGAAACTTGCGCAGCAGCCCGGCATCGCCGAGGAAGCAGCCCTCAAGCAAAGCATGAGCCCATCCTCACCCAGCATCGCAGAAGCGATCGCGCCGCTGCGCGAGGCATTGCTGGCCCATCGTCTCTACGGGGAACTCAAAAGCATCGGACAGATGCGCGTGTTCATGGAACACCATGTCTTGGCGGTCTGGGATTTCATGTCGCTGCTCAAGGCGTTGCAACGCGGGCTCACCTGCGTGGAGCCGCCCTGGCTGCCGGTCGGTGAACCGCGCCTGCGCCGGCTCATCAATGAAATCGTGCTCAGCGAGGAGAGCGACGACACGGACGGAGGCGGGTCCGTCAGTCATTTCGAGCTCTACCTCCGCGCGATGCGCGAGATCGGGGCGGATACGACCCGGATCGATCAGTTCGTCTCCCGCCTACGCGCCGGCCGGAGTGTGGAGGCGGCGCTGGAAGAAGCCGGGTTGCCGGTCTGCGTGAAGGAGTTCGTCCTGCACACTTTCCGCGTCATCGCCAGCGGGCGGTTGCATGAGATCGCGGCGGCATTCACCTATGGACGAGAAGACTTGATACCCGACCTGTTCGGCACCCTGGTGGCGCAGTTGGACCGGGATTTTGCGGGCAGCGCGACGACCTTGCGCTACTACTTGGATCGACACATCGAATTGGACGGGGATGAGCACGGAGCGATGGGCCGCGAGATGGTGGAATTGTTGTGCGGCGGCGACCCGGTGCGACAGGAGGAGGCGCGAACCGCTGCGGTGCAGGCGTTACAGGCCCGCGTGAGGCTCTGGGACGGTATCGCGGAAAGCGTCGCCATCTGCCCTGGCGCCTGATCCAAGAGAAAACGTCGGAAGGCCACCTCGGCCTGACCGTGTTCATCGACCTGGTGGTGCGGCGCGGGGTCTTCCCGCAGGAGAGCTCGGGCCTGCATCCGCTCAAGACCGGGACGCGCCTCGGGATCCCCATCCGTGAAGAACTCCGGTCGCACGGTGAGACGCTGGCTTCCAGCGCGGGTGCCCAGGCTGCCGGAGGGTTGACGCCGAAATTAGCCGAGCGTGAGACGGGGAAGCCCATGGTCTCGCGCGGCAAATCGCTGCCATCCGGCACGCAGCCGGGGTGTCAGCGGGCCGGATCGCATCGGGCATCCGGAGAAAGTCGAGCGGACTCGGCTTCCACTTTCTGCGCCCCACCTTCCTCTCCGCCCTGGCCGCAGCGGACCGCTGGGCCGAGTTGCGCATGAAGACGGCCGTTCATGCCGATCCCAAGAGCCGCTCCGGGTCCGGGTGCGATCGGAAGTGGCGGACACGGCGATGATCGGCGGCCGTGCTCCCGTCAACGCAGTCGTGAACTCCGGTTTACAAGCGCCCGGCCTCTCCGTCATCTTAGGCCCGACATGACGGCCGAACTCCGCCACGACTGGACGCTCCCGCAACTTCGCGCGCTGCACGACACGCCGTTGCTCGATCTCGTCTTCCGCGCGGCCACTGTCCACCGGCAGTTCCACGACCCGCGCGAGATGCAGGTGAGCAAGCTCATCAGCATCAAGACCGGCGCGTGCCCCGAGGACTGCTCCTATTGCGCGCAATCGTCGCGCTACAGCACCGGCGTCGGCGCCGAGCGGTTGATGGAGCAGGGCAAGGTGGTGGAGATCGCGGCCCGGGCGAAGGCGGCGGGCGTCTCCCGCGTCTGCCTGGGCGCGGCCTGGCGCAGCGTGAAGGACAACGACCAGTTCGACCGCGTGCTCGGGATGGTCCGCGGCGTGACCGATATGGGCCTCGAGGTGTGCTGCACGCTCGGCATGCTCTCCGAGTCGCAGGCCAAGAAGCTCGAGGACGCCGGCCTGTACGCGTACAACCACAACGTCGATTCCTCGGCCGAGTTCTACGAGACCATCATCACCACGCGCACCTATGCCGACCGCCTCGACACCTTGGCGAACGTCCGCAAGACCAACGTGACCATGTGCTCCGGCGGCATCATCGGCCTCGGCGAGACCGTCGACGACCGGTTGAAGATGCTCCAGACGCTGTCCGCGATCCGGCCGCATCCCGAATCGGTGCCCATCAACATCCTCTCCAAGGTCGAAGGCACACCGATGGCCGAGAACGCGGACGTGCCGGTGTGGGATGTCATCCGGATGATCGCGACCACGCGGCTCGTGATGCCGAAGTCGGACGTCCGCCTCACCGCCGGCCGCGTGACGCTCGATGAGTCGGCCCAGGCGATGTGCTTCCTCGCCGGCGCCAACTCCATCTTCTCCAGCGAGACCGAGTTCATGCTCACCAAGGCCGTGCCCTCGCCGAGCTACGACGCCGACAAGGTCCTGCTTGATGCGCTCGGGATGACCATGCGGGCCCCGTTCACCAACCACCATTCGACCCGCGCGGCCGAGCTCTCCGGCCGCGGACCGGATCCGACGGAAGCGGTGGAGGTCCCGTTCTGCGACCGCAAGGGCGCGGTCTGCGCGGTCGGCGCGGTCGGTTGACCGCGGTCAGGCGATCCGCAGGCGCCTCCTCCTGCCCAGCGGCAAGCGATGTCCTCGCGCCCTGCCAAGGCCGATTCGGCTAAATAGAGCCCGACTCCGCAAAACGGTCCGCCACTTCCGATCGCGCCCCCGATCCGGGGGGGCAGAAAAGGCGGTCAGGTTGGCGGATGGAGCGCAGCCCGGCAGGGTGTGCGCTCCGCGGTGCCTGAAGGCGGATCACCCGACGACGCGGGAAGAATCCACGGACGGGCAGCAGCCCGTCCCTACCCTCGTGGGTAG
>CAIWVP010000006.1 GCA_903916195.1 uncultured Verrucomicrobiota bacterium
AGCCCTCCTTGTCCGCGTCGAGGATGGCCACCAGCGAGACCTCCGGCAGGTCGAGCCCTTCGCGCAGGAGGTTGATCCCGACCAGCACGTCGCAATCGCCCCGCCGCAGCGCGCGCAGGATCTCGACGCGCTCGATGGCGTCGATCTCGCTGTGCAGATAGCGGACGTTCACCCCGAGGTCGCGGAGGTAGTCGGTGAGCTCCTCGGCGGTGCGCTTGGTGAGCGTGGTGACCAGCACCCGCTCGCGTTTGTCCGCACGGTCGCGCGCCTCGTTCAGCAGGTCGTCGATCTGGCCCTTGAGCGGACGGATGGTGACCTTTGGATCGACCAGCCCGGTCGGTCGGACGATCTGCTCGGCGACGTTCTGCGGACCGGCCCAACCCATCTCGATCGGCCCCGGTGTCGCGCTCACGTAGATGCCCTGCCCCGTCAGCGCGCGGAACTCCTCGAAGTTCAGCGGCCGGTTGTCGAGCGCGCTCGGCAGCCGGAATCCGTGGTCCACCAGCACCGATTTCCGCGCCAGGTCGCCCGCGGACATCCCGCCGACCTGCGGCAAGGTGGCGTGCGATTCGTCCACCACGAGCAGGTAATCGGCGGGGAAGAAATCCAGCAGCGTGCCGGGCCGCGACCCGGGCGGACGCGCCGAGATGTGGCGCGAGTAGTTCTCGATGCCGGAGCAGAAGCCCAGCTCCTGCAGCTGCTCCAGGTCGAACTCGCAGCGCATCTTGATCCGCTGCGCCTCGAGCAGCTTGCCCTGCTTCTCGAACCACGCGATCCGGTCGCCCAGCTCCTCGCGGATGGACAGCATCGCCCGGTTGACCTTCTCCTGCGGCGTCGCGAACTGCTTGCTCGGAAAGATGTTCACCGCCGTCAGCGACTCGATGTTGTCGCCGGTCAGCGGATCGAACCGGGTGAACCGCTCGATCTCGTCGCCGAAGAACTCGATGCGCAGGGCGTCCTCGGTGTAGGCGGGATGCAGCTCCACGACATCGCCGCGGACGCGGAACTTCCCGCGCGTGAGGTCGAAGTCGTTCCGCGCGTACTGCAGCGCCACCAACTTCTCGAGCAGGGCGTTCCGGCCGATCTCCTGCCCGACGCGCAGAGGGATGACCATGCTCTCGTAGTCGTCCTTGCTGCCGATGCCGTAGATGCACGAGACGCTGGCGACGACGATCACGTCGCGGCGTCCGAGCAGCGAGTTCATGGTCGAGAGCCGCAGCCGCTCGATCTCCTCGTTCACGCTGCTGTCCTTCTCGATGAAGGTGTCGGTCCGCGGGATGTACGCCTCCGGCTGGTAGAAATCGAAGTAGCTCACGAAGTACTCGACCGCGTTCTCCGGGAAGAACGCCTTGAACTCGGAGTACAGCTGCGCCGCCAAGGTCTTGTTGTGCGACAGCACCAAGGTCGGCCGGTCCAGGTCGCGGACCACGTTGGCGATCGTGAAGGTCTTGCCCGACCCGGTCACGCCGAGCAGCACCTGGCTCTTCGCCCCTTTCCGCAGGCCGTCGGTCAGCTTCGCGATGGCCGTCGGCTGGTCGCCGGCCGGCTCGTAGTGGGAGACAAGTTTGAAAGCCGACATGCCGGCGGACCTTAGGCCGGTGCCGAGGACGGGCAAGCGTCGCTGCGCTGGCTGGCCAGTTTCAGGGATCACAAGGCGACCGATAGATATCTTATCTAGCCGCCGACCGCGGTCCACCGACCGCCCTGGTCTTCGTCGTTGTCGGCTGGGCGGCCGGGCAGTGGATCCGTTCGCCTGCCTTGGAAGGTTGGATCCGACCTGCGCCGCGGATCGGGGCGACGACGGCAGACGCCGCGTCACGGACCGCGGGTCCGACCGTCGCCGTGCGGCCACCGAAACCACCGGAAGCGCGGCTTGATTCCGTCCTCGTGGAAGCGCGCAAGTTGATCGGCGAAGCCGACTGGACGATCTCCGCCCGACGCCACTTGTCCGATGCCCAAGCACTCCACCCCGGCGATCCGCGGATCCTGGACCTCAGCTTCGCCTTCGAAGCAAAGCTGCTCGGCGGGCGGTCGCCCGGATCCGCGACGACACATCCCTGATCGGCGATGAGAGCCGCGGTTTGTCCGGTTGCCCGACGGATGGCCGGCTCTCCGCGTCCTTTAGGAACTGTCAGGTCCGGTTGAAAAGACCGGCCTCCCCGGCGTCGCGCCGCGCGTTTCTGGCTGGTCGTCGCCCCGGCACGGCTGCGATGACTGGCCCCACTGATGTCGTCGTCACCGTCCATGGATCCGGGCCAGGTCCCGTTCGCCGATCGTCTCCGCGCCGCCGCGGAGCTGCTGGAATCCGTCGCGGAGGACCGGGCCTTGCTCGCCGGATGCTCGCCGGAGGAGCGCACGCGCCTGTTCCAGGCCGCCGGCCAGGTGTTCTGCCCGGACGTGGGCGAACGGCGGCGGCTGGTGAAGGCCACGCAGCGGATCCGCAAGGCCGACAAGCTGAAGCGGGACGAATCGGTGCTCGCCGAGACCGGCATCCGGAAGCTCCGACGCCAGTCGGTCTTCACCACGCCCAACCTCCCGCCGCCGCCCGACCACGAGCCGCGCGAGGTGGTGGATGACCCGGAGTTCCGGGAGGTCGTCGAGCCGCAGAATTGTTACATATGTAAACAAGACTATTCGGCCATCCATGCGTTCTACGACCAGCTTTGTCCGGCCTGTGCGGATCTGAACTTCCGCAAGCGCACCGAGACGGCCGACCTGCGAGGACGGGTGGCGCTGTTGACCGGCGGACGCGTGAAGATCGGCTACCAGGCGGGCATCAAGCTCCTCCGGGCCGGCGCGCAGCTGATCGTGAGCACGCGGTTCCCGCGTGATTCGGCGGCGCGCTACGCCGCGGAACCCGATTTCGCCGACTGGGGGCACCGGCTGGAGATCTTCGGGCTCGACCTGCGGCACACACCGAGCGTCGAGGCCTTCTGCCGGCATCTGCTCGCGACGCGCGACCGGCTCGATTTCATCGTGAACAACGCCTGCCAGACCGTGCGGCGTCCGCCCGATTTCTACGCGCACATGATGGCCGGCGAGACCGCGGCGGCGGACGACCTGTCGGCATCCGCCCGCAAGCTGCTCGGCGCCTACGAAGGCCTGCGCGGCTACCACATGCTGCCCGAGGGCGACGCGCGCCCGGCCGTGCTGGAGCGCCGCCTGTCGGAGGTCGCCGGCCTCACCCATGCCGCGGCTCTCTCGCAGGTGCCGTTGCTGCCGGGCGAACTGGCCGCGCAGAAGGACCTCTTCCCGGAAGGCCGGCTCGACCAGGACCTGCAGCAGGTCGACCTCCGTGAGCGGAACTCCTGGCGCCTGCTGATGGACGAGGTGCCGACCGCCGAGCTGCTCGAGGTGCAGCTGGTCAACGCGGTCGCGCCGTTCGTGCTGAACGCGCGGTTGAAGCCGCTGATGCTGCGGATCCCCGGGCGCGACAAGCACATCGTCAACGTCTCCGCGGTCGAGGGGCAGTTCTACCGCAAGTTCAAGACGACGCGGCATCCGCACACCAACATGGCCAAGGCCGCGCTCAACATGATGACGCGCACCTCCGCCGCGGATTACCACGCGGACGGCATCCACATGAACGCGGTGGACACCGGCTGGGTGACCGACGAGGACCCGGTTTCGATCGCCACGCGAAAGGTCGAGGAGCACGGCTTCCATCCGCCGCTCGATATCGTGGATGGCGCGGCCCGGATCGTGGACCCCATCATCGCCGGCTTCAACACGGGCGAGCACATCTGGGGCAAGTTCCTCAAGGACTACCGGCCGACCGATTGGTGAACCCGACCGGAGGCCCCGGGATCAACGTTCCACGCGGCACTCGAGGACGAACCACGCCGGTGACATCGCGGCCAGCGGGCCCTTGAGCTTCTCCAGCTCCTCGGCCGGGCCGTGGATCTCGAGGCGGGTGAGGTCGGCGATCTTCAACGCCTCCTCGACGAGCGCCCCGACGTTCTGCAGGTGCACGAGCGCGCCCTCCGCGCCGACGTAGCCCTCGCGGCAGAAGAACTCGTCCCCGTTCGAGGTGAAATCGTAGAAGACGTTGAGGGTCTCCGGCGTCGTCTTCGCGACGAACGCGCGGGTCAAGGCGCGGAACGCCTCGGTCTTGCCGGGATGCGCCTTGAAGTGGGGTTGGATGGTGACGGTGTTCGCGGGGAAGCTCATCGCCCGAAGGAGACCGCCGCACATCGCGGGAAGTCAACCGGGCAGAGATCGGCGGGTGCGATCGTAAGTGGCGGGCCGACGGAGGGCAGAGTTCAACTCTGCGCTGCTTCAGCCACCGTGCCGGCCACTTCAGATCGCACCCAAGATCGGCGGGCAGGCCCGAAGCGAGCAGCAGCACGAAGGACAGAACGGAACCCCAAGGAGCCGGGGGGCTCGGAGGACGGACGTGCTGTCGCGACGCTCCTGCGGTTCCGTCCTTTTTTGATCATCTCAGCCAACGCGAGACCAGGAACACCACGACAATCCCTCCGGCCGCCAAAAAGCCGGTGCACCTCCACCGGAGCCGGGCCTGTCGATCGGGGTCCGAACGTAGCCATCGGCGGCAAGACGGACACGGGGAAGAAGACGCGGGTGCCCGGTCGCTGCAATGGGGGCATCAGGGACGTGCAAAGCGTGGCATGTCTTGGCGCGTTTGGGTCCGGCCGTGGCGAGGCCGAGGGTCAGGCCGACCGTCGGCAGGTCAAGAATCGGACCCGTCCAGGAGAACTTCAAGGGCCTCGCCCCCGACGGACCACCATCCGCCCCGGCCGGGCAGCAGCCGGCCACGCCAGAAGTGGCGTCCGCCCGATATGTCCGGTAGCGTCCAGCGCGATGAAGGCCTCCGAAGTGCGCGTGATGCTCGTGGACGACGAGCCGCTCGGCCGCGAACGGCTCCGGAGCCTCCTTTCGCGCGAGACCGGCGTGTCGCTGGTCGGCGAGGCATCGGACGGCGAATCGGCGGTCGGCGCGATCCGGACGCATCGTCCCGATCTGGTGTTCCTCGATGTGCAGATGCCGGGCCTGACCGGGTTCGGCGTGCTCGAACGACTCGGCGCGGACGTGCCGCCAGCGGTGGTATTCGTCACGGCGCACGACCAGTTCGCGCTGGAGGCGTTCGAGGTCCACGCCGTCGACTACCTGCTGAAGCCCTTCGATCGCGAGCGTTTCCAGAAGGCCCTCCAGCGCGCCGTCGACCGCCTCCGGTCCGCCCGTCCGGACGAGCTTTCGGCGCAGCTCACCGCGATGATCGCCCAGCTGCAACCGCCACCGGCCCCGCCCAAGACACCGGAGCGGATCCCGGTGAAGACCGGCAACAAGGTGAGCTTCGTGGCGCTGACCGATATCGATTGGGTGGGCTCGGCCGACAACTACGTGGAGCTCCACGTCGGCGGGCACAGCCATCTGCTGCGCGAAACGATGGGCTCGATGGAAACGCGGCTGCCGGCAGACAAATTTGTCCGCATCAGCCGCACCTCGATCGTGAACACCGACCGCGTGAAGGAGCTGCAGCCGCTCTTCCACGGCGAATATTCGGTGACGCTCAAGAACGGCACGAAGCTCACGCTCAGCCGCAGCCATCGGGACCAGCTCGCGCGGCTCGGCGTGAGGTGACACGGGGCGCACCGGCAGGGAGCCGGGCCCGCCGGCTCAGGTTCCACACGACACGGCCGCCGTCGGCAGCTCGCGGACGATCTCCGCCAGGCGGTATCCGAAGCCGGGCCCGCGCAGGCTGCCCAGGTCCACCTCGCCCCCGCGGCGCCGATACAACCCCGGATGGACCACGGCCTCGGGGTCGCTGGCGGCCGGATAGAACTGCATCGCGTTGGTCTCGACGCCGGCGATGGTGCCGACGTGGGCCGCGAGCAGCGCATGCGGCACCATGGCCAACATCGGGTTCGTGAGGTCCTGCACCATGAGCTCCATCCCGTGGGTCTTTGCCCAGCAGGCGGCGAGGAGAGCGCCGGTCTGCGTCTTGCAGGTCTTCAGCGCGACGCCCGTCCAGCCGAGCGAGCGGCCGAGGCGGACCCTCTTCCAGTCGTGCGCGCTCTCGTCGAGGAACAACGGCTTGCGCGCGCTCACCGGCCGCACGTCGAGCGGAAACCGCTCGAGGTCGTAGGGGAACGGCTGCTCGACATAGCGCAGCCGGGCGGAGACCCGCGGATGGTCGGCGGCCAGCCGGTCGAGGATCTCGCACACGTAGGCCGGATCGGTGACGGTGCAGTTGAAATCGGCCGTGAGCAGCTCCACGCCCGCGGGCAGCGCGAGCGTCCCGACCTTCACGAGACGCGCCAGGTCCCACGGGGCATCGGTGCCGCGGAGCTTCACCTTGAGCGCCCTCAGGCCGTCGCGACGGATCCAGTCCGCGAGCAGCACCGGATGCCCGTCGTCGGGCTCCGAACCATCGAGCTCGGTTGCTTCAAGAGGATCCGCCCCGCCCACGAGATGCCACGCCAGCAGCTTCGTGGGCGGATCGGCGGAGAGGAAGTCGGCCGGGAACCTTCCCGCGAACGAGATCCCGGCGGCATCCGCTTCGATGAACTCCGACAGGTCGCGCGACAAGAACTCGCCGGTGTAGGTCGAGTAGGTCGGGCGCCCATGGAGCCGGCCGTAGGCGTCGTGCAACGCGAGGTCGAAGGCGGAGCAGCACACGAGCGCCGCGAGGTCCGGCATCGACGGATCGGTGCCGTCGTCGCCATCGGCCGTCCCTCGCGCGTCGAAGCCGGTGAGCAGGCCCGGCAGGACGTGTCCCACGAAATCGTGCCCGAGCTCGATGGGATGGCCGGAACCTCCGAACCCGCTCCACGCCTGCGCGAGCCGGACGCAGAAGGCCTTCAATGCCTCGTGGCGTCCGGCATACGGCAGCGGGCTTGGCCAGACCCATTGCACGCTGAGCGGCGTCTCGCCCCAACCTTCGGCGGTGACGCCGTGGGCGTCGACGACGCGGAGACGGACGCGGGCGCAGGTCACGCTGGTCAGGGTCTCCGTCCCGAACTTGAGCGGGACGCGGGTCCGGACCGGCAAGAACCAGAGTGTCGCTCCGGTGACGCGGATATCGGTTGGCCTAGGCATGAGGTGCACGATGGTCGGCAGGGCCGGACCGGTCAACGCACACGCCGCGTCGCCCCCGTGGGCAGATCCGGCGGCCCGGGGCCGCCACCGATAAGTCACGATACCCATCAAGTTTGGCGATTGCCCTAATCCGGCCGATACGGCTATCTCACATCACAATCAGCAAGGCTTACGGCCTTTTCCGCCACCCGCTTTCCGTCGGACCAGTAGAGGACGGTGTCGGGATCGGTCCCGGGGTCCCGTTGATGAAGTTCACCCGAGAAAACGCCTCTACCCGACTGCACCATGAAACGATTCCTGTTGGTCCTCGGCCTCCTCGCGTCGGTCCTCTCCGCCGTCGCGCAGGGCACCATCAACGCCAAGAACTCCGGCTCGCTCTCGCCGCTGCTCGCGGCGAACGGGACCAAGCTCTCCGCCGCCACCGGCCGTTTCGAGGTCCTGCTCGGGGACAAGGTGCTCAGCACCGGCAAGAACACCCTGGCGGTCGACGGCGTGTTCACCGCCGGCGTGCTCACCGTCCCAGGAGTCGCGGCTGGCGGCACGGCGACGATCACCGTCCGCGCCTGGGACACCGGTGCCGGAGCGACCTACGCCCTGGCCCAGGCCGCCGGCTTCGGCTTCGGGTCGTCCACCTTCCAGGTCATCGGTCTCGGCGGCGACCTGTCGCCGCCGCCCTCGCTCGACAACTTCAAGGGGATCCGCTTGGCCGACCGCTCGGTCGTCGTCACCGGCACCTTCAACGCCAAGAACTCCGCCACCGCCTCGCCGCTGCTCGCCGATGACGGCTCCAAGCTCTCCGTGGCCGCCGGGCGCGTCGAGGTGCTCTTCAATGGTACCGTGCTCAACACCGCGGAGAAGACCTTGGTCGTCGACGGCGTCTTCTCCCTCGGTGTGCTCACCGTGCCCGGCGCCGCAGCGGGCGGCAGCGCCACCATCACCGTCCGCGCTTGGGACGTCGGTGCGGGCGCCTCCTACGCCGTCGCCGAGGGGGCCGGTTTCGGCTTCGGTTCGTCCACCTTCTCGGTCACCGGTCTCGGTGGCGGGGTGACCGCTCCGCCGGCATTGGACAACTTCAAAGGCATCCGTCTCGCCGGGAGAACGGTCGTGTCGGGCGGCACCTTCAACGCCAAGAACTCCTCGACCCTCTCGCCCTTGCTCACGCCGGAGGGCTCCAAGCTCCCCGTCGCCAACGGCCGCGTCGAGGTCGTCTACAACGACACGGTGCTCAACACCGCGGAGAAGACCTTGGAGGTCGACGGCGTCTTTTCCCTCGGGGTGCTCACCGTCCCTGGCGTCGCCGCCGGCGGCAACGCCACCATCACCGTCCGCGCCTGGGACACCCGGGCGGGCGCGACGTACGCGCTCGCCCAAGCCGCGGGATCCGGCTTCGGGTCGGCGACCTTCTCGGTCGGCGGCCTCGGCGGCGGACTGACCGCGCCACCGGCGATGGAGAACTTCAAGGGCATCCGCCTCTCTTCGGGCATCACCACGGTCGCCGGCACCTTCAACGCCAAGAACTCGGCCACCGCCTCGCCGCTTCTGGCGGCCGACGGTTCGAAGCTCACGGTGGCCAACGGCCGCTTCGAGATCCTCCACGGCGACACCCTGCTGAGCATGCTGAACGACCGGCTCGATGTGGACGGCGTGTTCAGCGACGGCGTGCTCAGCGTCCCGGGCGTCCCGGTGGGCGGCACGGCGGCCATCACGATCCGGGCATGGGACATCGGCGCCGGCGCGACCTACGCCCTCGCCCAGGCCGCGGGGTTCGGGTTCGGATCGGCCACGTTTGACGTCGTCGGCCTCGGCGGCGGGCTCACTCCTACGCCGGCGATGGACAACTTCAAGGGCATCCGCCTCGCGCCGCGACCGGTCGCAGGAGGCGGCTCCTTCAACGCGAAGAACTCCGCCACGCTCTCGCCGCTGCTCGGCGTCGACGGGCTCAAGCTCACCGTGGCGAACGGCCGCTTCGAGGTCCTCTTCGGTGACACGCTGCTCAGCACGGCCAAGAACACGCTCGCCGCGGACGGCGTCTTCGCCGCCGGCGTGCTCTCGGTCCCGGGCATCCCGGCCGGCGGAACGGCGGCCATCACGGTGCGGGCGTGGGATGTCACCGCCGGCGCGACCTACGCCCTCGCCCAGGCGGCGGGCACGGGCTTCGCCTCGGCCACCTTCGAAGTCGTCGGGCTCGGCGGAGACCTCACGCCGCCGCCCGCCTTGGACAACTTCAAGGGTCTCCGGCTCAGTTCGACCGCGATCAACCAGGCCCCGACCGTCGCCGGCCAATCGGTCACCACGCCCGAGGACGTCGGCGTCCCGATCACCTTCGTCGGCAAGGACCCGGAGAACGCCCCGCTCGTCTTCACCATCGTCACCGCCCCAAAGAACGGGACGATCACCGGCACCGGCGCGAACCGGACCTACACCCCGCAGTCCAACTTCAGCGGCACCGACTCCTTCACCTTCAAGGCCAGCGACGGGAAGCTCGATTCAGCGGCCGGCACCGTCTCCATCGTCGTCACCCCGGTGAACGACGCCCCGAGGACGCTCACTCAGAGCTTCACCACCGACGAGGACATCCCGGTCGCCATCAAACTGGTGGGCGACGACGCCGAGAACGACCCGCTCGCATTCATCATCGTGGCGCCGCCGAAGAACGGCACGCTCTCAGGCACGGGCGCGAACCTGACCTATACTCCAAAACCCGATTTCAACGGAACGGACCCCTTCACGTACAAGGTGAACGACGGGAAGCTCGACTCCGCCGTCGCCACCATCGGGATCACGGTCACGGCCGTGAACGACAGACCGCTCGCCGGCACGCAGACGGTGGCGACGCCCGAGGACACCGCGCTGAAGATCACCCTGGCTGCGACGGACGCGGAGAAGGACGCGCTCACGTTCACCATCGTGGCACCGCCGAAAAACGGCGCGTTGACCGGCACCGGCGCGAACCTGACCTACACGCCGAAAGCCGATTTCAACGGCACCGATTCCTTCACCTTCAAGGCCAACGACGGGAAACTCGATTCCGCCGTCGCCACCATCGCCATCGTCGTCGCCCCGGTGAACGATGCACCGAAGGCCGTCGCCCAATCCGTCACGACCGCCGAGGACACCGCGGTCGTCGTGAAACTCGCGGGCACGGACATCGAGAACGACACCCTGACCTGCGTGATCGTTACCGAGCCGAAGAACGGCACGCTCACGGGC
>CAIWVP010000007.1 GCA_903916195.1 uncultured Verrucomicrobiota bacterium
CGGTCCGACTCGATCCCATCCCGAACTCGACCGTCAAACGCAACGTTGCCGATGGTAGTGCATGTATAGCTTGCGCGAGAGTAGGTAGCCGCCTTCTTTTCTAAGGGCCGGACCCCATAAAGGTCCGGCCCTTTTCTTTTCTTCACTCCACGTCCTTCCTCCTCAACGGACCGTCGAGGACCAGACCGCAGTGAGTGTTTCTTTTGCCGATTCCATTGCTGGTCCTGATCCGAAGAGCCGGAGCAGGGCATAGCGGTCAAGTCCGGTGTTTCCGACGTCACGCTCGAATCGAGGACGACGGTGAAAGACTCGTCCAAATATTGTCCCAGGACTTGATGCCCGACGAGCTTCAGGCTTCAGGTCCGGCCGTCATGGTCGGAGGTCGAGCGCCATGATCTGGGCCTTGTCCCGTGCCACGAGGATTCCTGCGGAAAGTGCGAACGGCGCTCGGGTCCCACTGCCGAGAACCTGGGCCCGAGCGAGCGGATTGAATGCGTCCGGTGTCGCGGCGGCGATGGTCAGTTCGCCGCTCTCCGCTAGCAGGACCAAGTTGTCGCCGGCGACGGCTACGGTGCCGGCCTTCATCTCGGTTTCCCATCGGTTCTTTCCGCTGCGCCACTCGATGCAACGCAATCGGGTGCCAGATTCCTGCCGTCCGTGGAAACCGTACAGAAAGGCGCCGTGTTTCACCGGCGTGGCATAGTGGGCCGAGATGGAATCGTCGCCCGACCAGACCTTTTCAACACCACCGCCGCGCGGTTTTAGTCGCAACATCACGGCCCCCGTGCCGTAGCTTGAGGTCAGGAAAATCAGATCACCGTCGACGACCGGGCTGGCGGCATTGACCGAGGCGTGCATCTTGGCGCGCCAGGGGAACTCGAACCGTAGTTTCCCGGCGGTCGGTTCAACGCCGACCAAGCCGGACCTCGTGAAGAAAAGTGCGAGGTGTCCGCCCTCGTCACCGATGGTCGCCGGCGACGCATATCCGGCCTCATCGTCGGTGAGTTTCCAGGCGAGCTTACCGGTGTCGATGGCGAAAGCGGCCACGCCTGCGCCATCCTTTCCACCGATATTGAGCAGCACGAGCGCTCCCTCGATCAACGGAGAGCAGGCCGGTCCGAAGAACCCTTTGTCGGCATGGAACTGCGCCTTGGTGTCGACCTGCCAAAGCTGCTTGCCATCGACGAGCGAGACGCAGGTGAGCCGGCCTTCGGCTCCGAAGGTCACGACGCGGCCACCGCGCACGCAGGGCGTGCCCCGCGGACCTTCGTCGAAGCCGAAATCGTCCGAATAGGCGGTCGGGTAGGCATGACGCCAGCGCGGCTTGCCGGTCTCGAGGGTGAAGGCCTCCACGACTTCCTCGTCGCCCACGCGGTGGAAGAGGACGACCTTACCGTCTGCGATCACGGGGCCGGCGAATCCTTGGCCGATCTTGTGGTTCCAGAGGCGGGAGGGACCTTGCGCGGCGAACGGAACGCGAACCGTGTCGACGGTGGTGCCGTTGCGGGCCGGCCCCAAGAACTGCGGCCAATCCGCTCCGAACACGACCGGCGAGACGCAACAGACGACCGATGCGGTGATGGCTAGGGCCGATCTGGAGAGGATGCGGGGGGCAAGCATCCGTGGACCGTCATTCCTTGGGCGGATCAATGGCAAACGAAACCGACGAGATCCCGCCTGCCTTCACCGTGTCGAGGATGTTCATCACCACGCCGTGCGTGGACCGTTGGTCGGCTTTGATGTAGACCGACAGGTTGGTGTTGGCCACGAAGCGTTCCTTGAGGGCCTTCTCCACGTCGACCAAAGAGAGACGTTTGGAATCCACCGACAGGTCGCCGTTGCGGGCGATATCGATGTTGAATACGTCGGGCTTCTTGTCCGAGCGCTGGGCCTTGGCGGTGGGCAGGTCCATCTTGAGGACCCGCAATTTCTGCATGGAAAGGCTGACCAGCATGAAGGCCGCGAGCAGAAAGAACATCACGTCGATCAACGGGATGATCTCGATGCGTGCCTTCTTACGGCCGCCAAGATGATGATGGGAACCACTACCAGCCATAGGATCGATAGGTCAGGGTTGTTTCTTGGCTGCCGCCACCGCGAACGCGACCCGCTGGACGCCGGCCGAGCGGACCCGGGCAAGCACCTTGTTGACCGAACCGTGCAAGGCCTCCTTGTCGGCGGTCACGAAGACCGGGGAGTTGGTGTTGCGCTTCAGCGCGGCGGCGAGCATCGCGTCGAGTTTCTCGAGCGTGACATTGGTCTTCCCGACACTGATCGCGCCCGCCGTGTCCACGCCGATGTTGAAGATGTCGGCTTTGAAGTCCTCCCCGGAGGACACGGCGGTCGCCAGCTGCATCTTCTTGGTCTGCATCTTCTGCATGGAGAGGCTGACCAGCATGAAGGCCGCGAGCAGGAAAAACATCACGTCGATCAAGGGGATGATCTCGATGCGAGCTTTGCGTTGCGGCACCGGTGACGAGAGCAATCGCATGGCGTCAGGCCTTCTCGGATGCGGCACGCCGGCGGAACGTCATGGTGTCGAAGCCTTCCTGCTTGGCGCGGGTGACCATGACCTCGACGTTGGTTGCCGCCGTCTCGAGCTCGAACGTGAGCTTGGCCAGGCGCTCGTTGAAATAGTTGAAAGGCAGCAGGCAGAAGATGGCGATGAAAAGGCCTGCCGCGGTGGCGATGAGCGCCTCGCCGATGCCACCCGTGACGGCGTCGACGGCCAGTTCGTTGCCGCCGCCGATCGAATCGAACGTGCGCATGATGCCCGTGACCGTGCCGAGCAGACCGAGCAACGGTGCCACCGTGATGCAGGTGTCGATCAGCATGAGGAATCTCCCTGCGCGCTTGATCTCGGCGCCGGCAGCGACCTTGAGCGCGCCGGTCAACGACCCGTGCACGTGGCTCAGGCCGCGGAAGATCATCCGCACCACGGGGTCGTCCGACCCTTTGGACGAGTCCAAGGCCGCGCCGAAATCGCTCTTCTCCATGGCGACCAACACTTTTTCAAGACCTTCGGCGTCGCGCTTGTAGGATTCGCGGATCCACCAGAACAGTCTTTCCGTCACCACCGCTATCGCCACGAGGGCGACGACGAGGATCGGGTACATTATCGGGCCACCTTTCTCGAAGATCTTGATTGCGGCGTTGGCGAACAGCATAGGGGAACTAGGGTTGTTTGGGTCGGACTTGGCTGGATCGGCTTCGGCAAAAAGGATGTCGAGCGGGCTCGGTTCAATTGATCTTGAACTCGAACGGCACGAGATATTGGCGGATGGGCGTGCCTGGTGATGCCGGCCAACGCCACAGATTCCGCACTTGGTTCAGCAACGTGCGGTCGAGCGTCCGGGAACCTGAGCTGATGCGGATCTCGACCTTGGCAGGCGAACCGTCTTCGGCCACCTCCACGTAAGCTTGGACTTCACCGGATTCTCTGCGCTGCAGGGCATCGCGTGGATAGGTCGGTTTCGGATAAAATCCGCCGTCCGTGCCCGCGTCGCCGCGGAAGATTGTCGGCCCTGACTTTGCCGGAGCCGCTCTGCGGGTCTCGCGCGGAGGTGGACCGATCTTGCTGATGTCCGCGCGCGTGACCGTCGGACCGCTGACCTCGACCACGAAATTGACCTTGGTGCTCTCCGGTGCGACCAAGGTCGGGATGATCGGTGCATCGACCGGCTGTTCGGCGGGTTGCTCCTCCTGGACCTGCTCGACGGTCTCGATCTTCTGCTCCGGGATGAACTCCTGGATGACCACCGGCGGCGGTACGACCGGAGCGGGCTTGAAGATGAACTGCTGGGCGTCTTGGCGGAGCAGGATCCCGACGGCGAGGACGGAGAAGCAGACCGCGTTCGTCCATGCGATTTTCCGTCCCGGATCACGTTGCGACCGGGGAAGCGATTCCCGGTTCAGATCATCCTGGACTCCGGTGGAGTCCGACGAGGCCAGGACGGAGATAGTTGCGCTCATGCCGATGCGATAGCGTTCTTCCCGGCGTCACCGCTGCGACGTTCGGGCCATGGTCGCGTTGCGGACGCGTCACGACGCTACCCTAGGACCTCGACGCGGCAAGGCGGAATTGCCTCGCGAGCCGAGCTTTCACAGCAGCCCTGGCCGCGGGGGGGCGTTCAGAGGGCTTCGATGATCTTGTCGAGTTTCACGTGCTTCGCGATCAACGACTGCACGAGGCGGATCTTCTCGGTGTCGTCGGGCCGGATCTTGACGGTCAGGTCGTGGACCTTGCTGGCGACCTGGAAGCTGTCGTCGCGGGAAAGCAGGACAGGGCAGTCGAGTGACTTGGCGAGCTTGAGCGTGCCGGTGCCGGGGGCGATGCCGTCCGAGAGCACGATACCGGCGAGGTGGCCACCTTTGGCGAGGTACTGGGCCGCGGCCTTGAGGATGTCGTCCCGATCGGCCGGGGTGATGAGCAGCACACCGGCCTTCAAGAGCTTGGCGGCGCGGGGTGCCCCCATGGCGCCGATGACGATCCGGTCGACGATGTTGTGGATCTGGGTCGTGGTGTTGAGGACGTCGGCGGCGAGCTCCTCGCGGATGAGGTCGAGCGTGGGGCGCGAGAGGATGGGCTGGTGCGGCACGACGCCGAGCAGCTTGAGGCCTTTGCGCTTGAGTCCCTTCTCGGCGAACTCGGCGATGTAGTCGAGCTTCTCGGGCAGGACCTTGTTGAGGATCACGCCGATGACCTCGACGCCTTCTTTCTGGAAGAGCGCGTTGTTGAGCGCGACCTCGTCGATGGGCAGGCCGATGCCTCCGCGGGTGACGATGACGACCTTGGCGCCGAGCACGCGGGCCACGGTGGCGTTGCTCAGGTCGAACACGCTGCCGACGCCGGCGTGGCCGGTGCCTTCGCAGAGCACGAACTCCTTCTCCCAGGCGACGCGGTCGAAGGCCTTGTGGATGCGCTTGATCAAGCCGTCGAGGTTGGCGGACTGGAGATAGCGCCGGGTGAAATCGGGCTCGACCGCGATCGGGCTCATGTCCACCAGCGGGCAGTTGAGCTTGAAGACGCGGTCCATCAACACCGAATCCTCGTCGATCTTCTCGGCGTCGATCTCGACGAAGCGCTGGCCCACGGGCTTGATGTAGCCGACGCGCCCGAAGCGGCGTTGGAGCGCGGCGAGCAGACCGAGCGAGTTGGTCGTCTTGCCGTCGTTCTGCCGCGTCGCGGCGATGAAGACGCGGGGTGTGCTGGAATTGAGGAGCATTTCCGGGGGGCAGGTCGGGGGTGGATGGCGAAAGATGGATCCGCGGGCTCTTCGGCGCGGGAGTCCTACAGGTCGCCCGGTAGCGATTCGCCGGAGCCCGGATAGAGCTTCTGGTACTCGATGCTCTGGAGGCCGACGATGGAGGCGACGCCGAGGATGTCGTGGGCATTGCTGCCGCGCGAGAGATCGGCGGCCGGGCGGTCCAGTCCGAGCAGGATCTGGCCGTAGGCGTTGGCCCGGGCGATGTGCTGGATGAGCTTGCTGGCGATGTTGCCGGAGTTGAGGTCGGGGAAGATGAGCACGTTCGCCTTCCCGGCGACCTTGCTGTCGGGGAGCTTGCGGCCGGCGATCTCGGGGACCAGCGCGGCGTCGACCTGGAGTTCACCGTCGAAGTCCGCCTCGAACATCGACTCGGCGGCCTTCTGTTGCGCGAGCGCGGTGGCGGCCCGGACCTTCATCACGCCCGGATGCGCGGCGCTGCCCTTGGTCGAGTAGCTGAGGAAGGCGACGCGCGGTTTGACGCCGAGGATCTGCCGGGCGAGCCGCGCGGTCGAGACCGCGATGTCGGCCAACTGGTCGACGTCGGGATCCGGGATGACGCCGCAATCGCCCATGAACAGCACGCCCTTCTCGCCGAACCGGGTGTCCTCGACCTCCATGACCATGCAGGACGAGGCGGTCGTGGTCTTGGGCGCGACCTTGATGATCTGGAACAGCGGCCGGAGCACCCCGCCCGATACCTCGCTCGTGCCCGAGACGAGACCGTCGGCCTGCCGCATCGCGACCATCATCGCGCCGAAAAAGTTCGGCTTGGACATGGCCTCGCGGGCTTCCTTCTCTTGGATCCCTTTGCCTCGACGCAACAGCTCGAAGCGTTTGGCGAAGCTCTCCAGGTCCGGGCTCTCGGCGGGATTGATGATGCGGATGCCTTCGACCGAGACGTTCAGGGCGGCGGCGGCCTCCTTCACCTCGGCGCGGTCGCCGAGCAGGATGGGCACGCCCAAGCGGAGGGAATAGAACTGGCGGGCGGCCTGCAGCACCCGCGGCTCCGTGCCTTCCGGGAAGACGATGCGCTTGGGATGGCGCTGGAGTTTCTCGATGACGCTGCCGATGAACCTCATAGGAGTGGTGTTAATGGAGGCGGGGGCAAACTGCAATTGCCATCCCGGCCCGCGCCCGCTTCATTTGGTGCACACGAGATGCATGTCATGAAACCGCTCCTCCTCGCCGGCGCCTTGCTTTCGGCCGTGCCCGTCTTCGCCGCGGATGCCGCGAAACCGGCCGCAAAAACCGAACCCAAACCGCAGGCGGATTTCACGTTCCCGGAGCGGCCGCCGTTCCACACGGTCAAGCCCGAGCCCTTCGACCGTTTGCGCACAAGGATGACCAACGCGGTCGTCCTCGATGTCCGCACGCCCGAGGAGTTCGCGAAGGGGCACATCCCGGGCGCGAAGCTCATCGACTTCAAGGCGGCCGATTTCACCGCCCGGATCGAGAAGCTCGACAAGTCGAAGCGGTACCTCGTCCATTGCGCCGTGGGCGGACGGAGCGCCAAGGCCGCGGAACAGATGGTCAAGCTCGGGTTCCCCAACGTCGTGAACCTCGACGGCGGGATGAAAGCTTGGGAAGCCGCCGGCAAACCGGTCGAGAAGTGATCTTGTCGGTCGTGGGCGCCGGTCGACCGGCCGCGCCTCTCCAGAAAAGCGAAGACGCGCCCAGAGAGGACCACCCCTCCGGCGCGTCTGCTTTTTGTCCGGCTTTTCCCGGACCGGTCACTCGGGGCGGTTCTTGTAGAAGAGGAAGGTCCGTGCGCCTTCGCGGACCAGCTTGATCTTCGCGCCCTTCTCCTTGGAGGACTTCAGGGCCTGGCGGAACTCTTTCGGCGTGGCGACCGGCTCGCCGTTCACAGCGGTGACGACGTCCCCGGCGCGCAGGCCGAGCTTCTGCGCGAGGCTGTTCTCCTCGACATCGGCGACCAGGATGCCTTCGGCGACGCCTTTGACGTCGTACTCCTTGGCGAGCTCCTTGGTGAGGGGCTTGAGGGTCGCGCCGTCGGAGCGGCCGGGGGCCGACCATTCGGGCTGGCCTCCGCGGCGGTTCATCGCCGACATCGGTTGATCGGGCATCGCCTCCGGCTTCACTTTCACGATGAGCGATTTCTTGTCGCGCAACACGTCGAGCACGACCTCTTTGCCCGAGCGCTTGCGCCCGATCTCGGAACGCAGCTGGGCGGTCGACGAGATGCTCTTGCCATCGACCGCGGCGATGATGTCGCCCGGCTCGAGCGTGGAGCGGCTGGCGGGGCCCTCCGGCGTGATGGCGCGGACCAGCACGCCCGGCTGCTGGTTCTCGTCGTTCTCGTGGAGTTGGCGCGCTTCTTCCGGCGTGGCCATCACGATGCCGAGCCACGAGCGGGTGAACTTGCCGTCGGTGATGATGAGGTCGCTGATCTCGTGGACGTTGTTGGCCGGGATCGCGAAGCCGATGCCGGTGCCCATGCCGCGGATCATGGAGTTGATGCCGATGACCTCGCCGTCGAGGTTGACCAGCGGTCCGCCACTGTTGCCGGGGTTGATGCTGGCGTCGGTCTGGATGAAGTCCTGGTCGGCCGGCCCGCCGTCGAGCTTTCCCCGGCCTTTCGCGCTCACGTGGCCGTAGGTGACGCTGTAGTCGAGTTCGAACGGAGCGCCGACGGCGATGGCGAACTCGCCGACGCGGACCTTGTCGGAATCGGCGAACTTGGCCACGTGCAGGTCCTTGATGTCGCCCTTGAGCTTGATCACGGCGATATCGGCCTCGGGATACGTCCCTCGGACCTCGGCGTCGAACTCGCGGCCGTCCTTCAGCCGGACACGGATCTTGTCCGCGCCTTCGACGACGTGGTTGTTGGTGAGGATGAAGCCTTCCTCGCGGAGGACGACTCCGGAGCCCTGGCCTTGGCGTTGCGGCGCCTCGCCCTCGAACATCTCGGGCGGATGCATCCGATAGAAATTGTGCAGCCGTTTCATCTCCTCGCCATCGTTCTTCTGGGTGACGGAGATGACGACGACCGATGGCGAGACGGTCTCGGCGACCTCGACGAAGGCGTTGTTGAGCTGCCGGGCGACCTTGAGCGCCTCGGAATCCTTGGCGGCGGCCGCGAAGGGCAGGGCCGCGGTGAGGCCGGCGAGCGAGAGGACTGCCAATGAGGAACGGACGGTGTTCATGATGATCGAGGTTAGACGGCCCCGTGGGGCGCGCAACTCAGAGGGCACGTCGCCTCCTTCCGTTCAAACTTTCCCCGCGACGCCGGGCTTGCCCGTTGACCCGTCCGAGCCGCCGCCGATAGCGTGCCCCAACCATGCTACCTGTGATCGGACAGCTCCTCGTTCTCCAAGACCGCGACCGTCGGCTGCTCCGGCTCCGGGCCGAGCTGGCCGATGTGCCCTTGCAGAGGAAGCGGCTCCAGGACCGCGCGGCGCAGACCGCGGCCGCGCACGAGGAGGCCAAGGTCCACGGCCGCCAAGTCGAGAGCGACCGCAAGAAGCTCGAGCTCGAGGTGAAGACCAAGGAAGAGTTCATCCGCAAGATCGAGACCCAGCAGGGCGCGACCAAGAGCAACGACGAGTACAAGCGCGACACCCACCAGATCGCGACGACCCACGGCGAGATCAGCGCGCTCGAGGACCAGGAGCTCGTGCTCATGGAGGAGGCCGACGTGGCCGCGAAGGAGCTCGCCGTCGCCGCAGGGATCGCCGCCACGCAGAAGGCCGATACCGATCGGCAGCTGGGTGACCTCGCTACCCGCGAGGACAGCCTGCTCAAGCAGGCCTCAGTGTTGGCCGTCGAGCGCGAGGAGCTCGCTTCCAAGGTCGATGAGCAGGTCCGCGGTCGCTACGATCGGCTGCTCAAGACGAAGGGCGACAACGTCGTGGTCGGCGTCGCCAACGTCACCTGTGGAGGCTGCCACATGAAGGTGCCCCAGCAGCTCTTCGTCGCCGCGAAGGCGCAGACGGAGATCATCTCCTGCAGCAGTTGTGGACGGATGCTCTACTACACCCGCGACATGGAGGGCTGAGCCTCCGCCGATCGCCTCAGGCAAGACTCTCAGGCGGAGCGACCTCGATCTGGTCCCACAGTTCCGCAGGGAACGGCACGGCCTGCAGCGTGCCGTCCGAGCCTTTGCTGGCGCACACCACCGTCAGCTTTCCGACCGCGACCTCTTCCTCCGGCCCCGGCGCGATCCGACGGAACCGGATCTGGTAGCTCATGGACCGCGTGCGTTTCTCGGTCACGAGCAGGCGCATCTCCACCACGTCCTCGAACCGCAGCGGCCGCTTGAAATCGCAGGAGGCGTGGACGCGAGGCAACCCGAGCGGCGGTTCCCGCTGCGACATCACCACCGACCCGCCGAGCGACCGCCAGAAGGCGTGCTCCACCGTTTCCATGTAACGGAAGAAGTTCGAGAAGTGGACGATGCCGGCCATGTCGGTCTCGCTGAACTCGACGCGGCGCGTGGCTTTGAATTCGTGGGCCATGGGGATCGGGATACCGACGCGGGGAAACTCCGGGTTAGCCGCCTTCCGGCGCAAGCCTTTCGCTCAACCGGTCGAGACGAGACCGTCGAAGGAGATCGTGGGGACCGCGGGAACCGGGGCGCCTCGGCGGCCATCCCAGGAACGACGAAGGCCCGCGATTGCTCGCGGGCCTCTGCCTTGTTGGTGCGCACGGCAGGACTTGAACCTGCACGCCTTACGGCACTACCACCTCAAAGTAGCGCGTCTGCCAATTCCGCCACGTGCGCAAACTGTCGTGGGTGAAGCTCGTCACCCCTCGTGCTAG
>CAIWVP010000008.1 GCA_903916195.1 uncultured Verrucomicrobiota bacterium
CGCAGGTCGTACGCCGACCTGCTGGGCACCGGCCCGGCGGGAAGGTTGGCCGTGTTGGTCGATCAGCCAGGCGGTCAGCGCCTCGAGTTCGGCGGCGTTGCCCGGGAACGGCGGCATGAACGGGCGCGAGTCGTGCATGCCTCGCAGGTAACCTGCGACCAAGGCGGCATCCCACGGCCCCGGTCCGAACATCTTGGTCAGCCGCCCGTCGATGCTGTTCATGCCTCGCTGCGTGTGGCAGCGGGTGCAGGCCAGCAGAAACACCTCCAGGCCGGCCGCCGTTCTCGTGTCCGGGGTGATCTGCCGCACCCGGGCGTAGGCGGCGTGGGGCAGCAGGCCATCGCGTTGATACAGGGGTAGGTCATCCACGCGGACGCCGTTCGCGTAGAGGTAGTTCGCGATGACATAGGGTTTCCGTATGAATTCCCGGACGCGTTCGAAATAGCCCAGCAACACGAGCGAAGCGGCGAAGGGCAACGCCAGCGCCAGCCGCGGCAGCCGTCGCGGGCTCAGCCAGCCGAGCAACGCCACGACGAGGATGCCCCCGACGATGCCGGCGGCGAGTTTCAGCAGGTCGCCGTGCCACTGCGTGAAATCCTGCGTCGTCATGGCCGTCGGCACGTTGGCGACCGACCACTCGGGGATCCGCCGCCAATACCACCACGCGCCGACGCCGCAGACCGGGGTCCACACCAGCACCCAACCGGCGATGAACCGCACCAACCGGTCGCGGAACTCGTCCGCCCCCCGCACGAAGAACAGCGTCAGCCCCCACCCGAGCAGGCCCGCCGAGATCATCGCCAGCCCGGTGCGAAAACAGAGCTGCGGCAGGTAGAGCGGATTGAAGATGCCCGCCAGGAGGCTTGGCTGATGCTGCCAGTCGCCGGTGCTCATCATGAAGCCGAGGATCGCGACGATCAGCGACATCGTGATCCAAGAGAACACGCTCAATGCGACGCCGAGGCGGAGGTGGGCCCGCTTCCGGGCACCCTGCCATCTCTGCCATAGGAGATAATAGGCGAGGATCAGGCAAACCTCCGTGATGAAGACCAACCACTCGGTGAACCACGCCCAGAAGAAGACCCGCAGCAGGCTGCCGATGGCGGTCGGGTTCACCAGGCTGGTCGTGAACCAGATCCCCACGCCGGTCATCGCCCCGACGGTGGTGGTGATGACAAAACACACGGTGAGGAACTTGTATGCGAACCCATCCCAGCGCTTGTCCCCGGTCCGTTCTCCCCACCATTCGAGCGCGGTGATCAGGGGCATGGCACCGACGGCCAGTCCATGGTTGATCAGCACATGCAGCACGGCCACCACCGCGACCAGCATCCGGTTGCCCATCCCGTCGAGATGGAAGATTGGAAAGTCCATGGAGCGATCGTCGGGTGCGGGTTCCGGCTAGGGAATGCGGCGCGTTGCCGCGCGGCGGAACGCCACGCGACACTTTGCCACACAGCTGGATGCCGCACCACCGTCGGGCGACGAGCCATCCCGACATACTGCCGGCGCCCGCATGCGTCCCTGAGGTCACGACTGGCAACGTCTCGCCATCGGTGCGACAGGACCGTCGCCGCGCCACCGATGCCGGGCTTGGCCCGTCGGGCCGTGTCTTGGTGCTGCTTCGGGTCGGAAGAAGTCCTCGGCCGGCAATTGGATGCCGAGTCCGCCCGTTGGCTGGCGAGACCCATCGGAATCCTGCCGCGCTGTGCAACCTCGGAGGAGGAATCGTCCGCGGAATGCTGGGGCATTTTGCCGCATCCCGCGCACGCTCGCGGGCTGGCATCATGCCTGGGATGTCTTCCCGTCTTTTTCCTCTTTGGCTGCTGCTCGCGACCGGACTGCGCCTCACGGCCGCCGAAGCGCCCGCTGGCCGGGCCATCTACCAGCGCGCCTGCGCCCATTGCCACGGGGGAGAAGGCGAAGGTTGGCCGGAGAAGAACGGCCCCACGTTGCGCCGAACGGACTGGGTGACGGGCGATGCCGACCGGCTGGTCCGCGTCACTCTCTCCGGGTTGGCGCTGAGGATCCCGCTGGGCAACGGCACCCACTACGGCTGCATGCCCGGCCATCGCACCGACCTCAAGGACGACGAGATCGCCGCCGTTCTGACCTTTGTGCGCCGGTCCTGGGGCAACCAAGCGGCCGCCATACCAGCGGCGCGCGTTGCGTTGCTGCGCCCCGAGGCCGAACAACGCGACCGACCTTGGACCGCCGGCGAACTCGGGCTGCAGGCAACGCCTCGGCTCGGGCCGAACGGCGAGGCACTCGAACCGCCCGACCCTTTCGCCGCCGCCGGCTTCAAGGTGTATCAGTCGACCTGTCAGAATTGCCACCAGCCCGACGGACGCGGCATCGTGACCCAGGACGGTCATGGCTATCCGCCGCTGCGTGACTCCGAGTTTGTCAACGGCTCGCCCGACCGGTTGATCCGCGTGGTACTGGGAGGTCTGAGCGGTGACATCGTCGTCAATGGACAGCGTTTCACGGAGATCATGCCTCCATGGCATGTCGCCCTCACCGATGAGCAGATCGCACAGGTGCTCACCTTCGTCCGCCAAGGCTGGAGCAACCTCGCGCCGCCCATCCGTCCCGCCTGGGTCACCCGGCTCCGGGCGGAATCAGAGGCCCGCGCCGGCATTCCTTGGTCGGCCGCCGAACTGGAGAAGGCCGAGGCCGAGGCTGCGTCCGGACCGCGATAGGCGGTGCACCTCACC
Organism: uncultured Verrucomicrobiota bacterium; assembly: GCA_903916195.1. Classification (GTDB taxonomy): domain Bacteria; phylum Verrucomicrobiota; class Verrucomicrobiia; order Limisphaerales; family UBA9464; genus CAIVQB01. The sequence goes on from CAIWVP010000008.1 coordinate 2,718, forward strand.
GGCACGGCGGATACTTCGCGAGCTTGCGCTGGAGCGTCCGCCGGTCGAGGCCGAGCAGCCGCGCGGTCTGTGAGATGTTCCCGCCGCAGTCCGCCAGGACGCGCTCGATGTGCTCCCACTCGACGCGGTCGAGCGACGGCACCTCGGGCGGGACCTCCTTCGGGTTGCCCCGCGGCGGACGCTCGCCGCGCAACGCCGCGAGCAGTTGGTCCGGGTCCGCCGGCTTCGTCAGATAGTCGCGCGCCCCCAGCCGCACCGCCTCGAGCGCAGAGGCGATGCTGCCGAAGCCCGTGAGCACGACGACCGGCAACGACGGCCGCAGCGCGAGCAGTTCGCGGACGAAACCCATGCCTTCCACACCCGGCATGCGCAGATCGGTGACGACCCCGCCGAACTCCTCCGCTGCCAACGCGGCCGACGCCGACGACGCATCGGCCACGCCGACCACCCGTGCGCCGCGCGCCACCAGCGCCCGCGCAAGGCGTTCGCGGAAGAGGTCGTCATCATCCACCAAGAGCAGCGCGGGGTTCATGCGGGGAGATCGGCTTGCGGAAATTCCAGGACGGCGCGACAGCCGCGCGTTCCGGCGGGTTCCAGTCGGAAGCTGCCACCGAGCCGTTCGGCGAGAAGACGGACCAGGAAAAGCCCAAGGCCCGTGCCCCGCCCCGGCGGCTTCGTGGTGAAGAACGGCTCGCCGGCGTGGGACCGCGCCTCCGGGGTCAGGCCGGTCCCTGTGTCGGTCACGACGAAGCGCACACCGCCTCCGGCACCGGTCATCTGCACCCGCACCATCGCGTCGGGCGGACCGGCATCGAGGGCGTTCTGCACCAAGGACACCAGTGCCTGTCGGAGCGCCTGCCCCGGGGCCAGCACGGTCGTGGACGCGGACGGCACGCTGAAATCGACCCGACCAGGAAATCGTCGGCCGAGCTCGGCGACCAGCTCCGCGAAGCCGATCGGACACGGTGGATCGCCGGACTGGTCCTGCAGCCGGTCGAGGATGGCGCGGCAACGCGCGACCTCCTCGCGGATCAGTCCGGCGTCGTCGGCCAGGTCGGGCACCTCCGGCAGCGACCTCGCGACCCGCACCAGCTCGCCGGCGGCGAGGGCGATGGTGCCGAGCGGCGTGCCGAGCTCATGGGCGGCCCCGGCGGCGAGCGTGGCGAGGGCGGCGAAGCGTTCCTGCTCCTTCGCGCGCTCCCGGGCCCGGGCCAGCTCGCGTTCCCGCGATCGCAGCGCGCCCTGCAGCCGGCCCGCGAAGAACACGATGCCGCCCGCCGTGAGCACGAACGCCACCAGCATCCCGCGCAGATGGACCGCCAGCGGCAGGTTCGGACCGACACCGCACACGGCGTCGCCGGGGCGCGGCAGCACCTGATGGCCCAAGAACAGGAGGCCGAAGCCGGCGCAGCACAGACCCGCCACCAGACCGGTCCAGCGCGGCGGCAGGGCCACCGCCGCGAGCGCGACATGGACGAGATAGAACGAGCTGAAGGGATTGTGCGGCCCGCCGGTGAAGTGGAGCAACGCGGTCAACAGCAGCACGTCCGCCACGAGCACACCGGCGAGCGCGGCCGGCGATTCTCCGCGGCCGTCCGGGACGAGATGGAGGACCACGTTCGTCAGCGCCGTGAGCACGATGCAGAAGAACACCGGGACCAGCGGGAGCGGAACGCGCAGCCCCCACGTCACGATGAGCACGGTGGCGGTCTGGCCGACGACGGCGGACCAGCGCAGTTGGCGCAACCAAGGGAGGGTCAACAACGGCGCCCCGAGGACGGCCGGCCCGGTCGGGTTCATGATGAAGTCCCTCCCGCGGCCGACACCCGCCGCGCGGCGGTGCGGCGCTTCACCCACCACACGCGCAGCCCGGTGACGTAGAGCACCATCGGCACGAAGCCCGCCGCGCCGACCAGCAGGCGGCCCGGCCAGGCGAAGGCTTTACCGCTATGCAGCGGCCACTGCCAGGCGAGGAAGGTCTCGCCTGCGGTGCGGCGGTGCCCGACATCCTCCACCCGCAGCATGCCCCCGCCGAACTGGTCCCAGCTGACCGTGCGCTCGGACCAGCACGACAGGCTGCGCTGGGGAACCTCGGTCAGGCTCACGACGAACACGTCCTCCGGCTTCTCCGGCAAGCTCACCCAGTTCGGCCGCCCCTCGGGATAACGCAGCCGGACCGCCGCGAGGACGTTGGCGACATGGAGCGGCGGCCAGCCGTTCGTCCGCGAGCGCGGCGCGTCCGCTTCACCGGCGCGGGTCCCCGGTGAGAACGACTTCACCACCGCGATGAACGGCTCCGGAAGATTCATCCACACACCGGACAGCAGGACCGCCCCGAGGACCGGCGCGAAGTAGATGCCGGCGACGCGATGGACATCGAAATCCACCCGCACGGCGCCTGCGCTTCGGCGGACCGTCAGGGCGGACTTGAGCCCATGGATCCCCGGCCACCAGAGCCAGATCCCGCTGACCAGCGACCCCAAGCCGATGATGGCGAGGACAGCGACGAGGGGCCCGCCGACCACCGGGATCTTCAGCGAGTAATGGAGGTCGAATAGGAACGAGCAGATCCGCCAGACCGGATGACCGTCGAGCCGGCTCTCGCCGAGGACCTTGGCCGTGTAAGGGTCCACGCACAGGATCCGCGCTTCGTCCTCCTCGGAGGTCTTCCCCGGGACCACGAAACTGAAGCGCGCCGCCGCCGCGTCATGCGCCGGACCGGTGATGTGGCCCAGATGCGATCCGACGGGTCTGGCCGCTTCGGCGGCACCGATGAGCTCGTCCCATGAACGATAGGCGGACTGCCCGCCGGCACGTGCCGGCACGCGGCGCAGCTCCGGCTCCAGGCCTTCTCCGATCTCCCGGTAGAAGACGAACAGGCTGCCGGTCAGCCCGACGACCACGAGCGCCGCCCCGGCGACCAGCCCGAGCCAGCGATGGAACGCCACCCAGCGCGCACGCCAGCGGCGGCGACCGGCGCGGAGGCGGTCCGCAGGTTGACCGCGGAGCCCGCTCATCGCGGATCGACGGATGCCGCCTCGACGAGCGCGTCGGCGAGTTCTTCCGGCGTCCAATCGTTGCCGTCGAACTGGCGGTGGATGCGCCCGCGGGTGTCGAGCACCACGGTGCGGAGGTTGTGCGAGAAACTGCCGCCCTCGCGCCCGACCTTGAGATCGAGACGGGGCGCGACCGCCGCGAGCGTGTCCGCGGAGAGCACGCCGAAGAGCCAGCGGTCCGCGTTCGCGCCGCGATAGCCTGCCGCGTAGGTCGAGAGCACCGCGGGCGTGTCCTGCTCGGGATCGAAGGAGAGCGAGACGAACTGCCAGTTCGTCGCCGCGCCGGGACGCGTCAGAAGGAGCTCCCGCGCGCGCTTGAAATGCTTCGACATGCGCGGACAGAAGTCGGGCAACGGACAGCGCGTGAAGATGAAGGTGAACGCGATGGCCCGGCCGCGGAAGTCGGCGAACCGACGGGTCGCGCCGGTCTCGTCCAGAATGGGCGCATCGGGCCACACGTCGCCGTTGACCAGCTCGCGCTGCACCGGCGCGGGATCTGCCGGTCGGGCTTCGGGCACCGTCCCGCGACCCACCCGGCGCAATGACTCGATCCAGTGGTCGTCCTCCGTCGCGACCAGACGGAACTCGACCTCGTCGCCCGGGACCAGGCCGCGGAGCGAAGCAGGATGCTTCACCGAGAGCGTCATGGTCATCTTCGGCATGTAGCCGGGGATCTCCTCGTGCCGGATGACGGCGCTGCGGCCGTCGGTGGGCAGTTCGCGCAGAGAGCCGCGGACGGTGAAGGTCCGCGGCGGTGCGTTGGTCGAGCCGGCAGTCGCGGACGGACGTTCGCCACAACCCGCGAACATCATGATCAGAGGCAGAAGGGCGAGATTTAGGGCAGTTTTCATCGGAAGCTGGGATCTCTGCGGAGCCGGTCCAGTTCTGCCACCAACACGGCCGGCGTCCCGGCCGACATGCCGTCGAAGTAGGCGCGCACTTTTCCCCGCGGGTCCACGAGCGCGATCCGGTCGGTGTGGCCGAATTCACCGGGCATCGGCCTATAGCCTCCCTCGCTGTCTTTCGGCAGGAAGCTCGTCTCGATGAGCGGATACAGCACGGCCTGGTCGCCGGTCAGGAAGAGCCAGCGGTCCGTGTCCGCGCCGAACCGGGCCGCGAACCTGGCGAGCACGGACGGCGTGTCGGTGCGCGGGTCCACCGTGAGCGAGACGAGCCGCACGTCGTCCTGCCCGTCCACCCGCCGCTGCACTTCGGCCATGCGACGGCTGACCTCAAGGCAGGAGAAACCGCAGCTGGTGAAGACGAAGCTGACGACGCAGAACTTCCCGTCGAACTCGGCGCGCGTGACCGTGCGGCCCGTGCGGTCCGTGAGCGTGAACGGCCCGAACTCCCGCGCCCGGTCCGGCGGCAGCACCGGGCCGGTCGGGCGCCCGGCCGCGAGATAGCCCGCCGCGAGCGCGCCCGCGACGAGGACGGCTCCGAGAAGGCCCACCGCGACCCGTGCCGCGGTGCCGACGGATCCGGACGATGCCGGCTCGGCCGCGGCCACGGGGTCGCCACGGACCATCCGAG
>CAIWVP010000009.1 GCA_903916195.1 uncultured Verrucomicrobiota bacterium
ACAGCAGGTTGAAAACCTGCGCTACGTCCGCCCGATACGCCTGCCCGCTAAGTCTGCCAGCCAGTCCAAATCGCGCCTTCTGGCAGCATCACGACGACCGTGAACCGCTCAGTACGCGGGTCCGATCGGACGTAGCGCAGAGTTCCACTCGGCTGTATCGCGGATTTGGAATCCGCAGACGCAGCGACAGGTGAGCGCGTCGGGATCGGCGCAGCCCTGCCGAGTGGAACTCGGCGATACAGCAGGTTGAAAACCTGCGCTACGTCCGCCCGATACGCCTGCCCGCTAAGTCTGCCAGCCAGTCCAAATCGCGCCTTCTGGCAGCATCACGACGACCGTGACCCGCTCAACGTTTCTTGCGGCGTGCGGCGGGAGGCGAGGGCGGAACCGGCTCACGTCGGGCCATGAACTGTTCGACGTATTTGCCGAGCAGGTCGCCTTCGAGGTTCACCGGATCACCGACCTTCCGTTCGCGCAGCGCGGTGACCGCGAAGGTGTGAGGGATGATCCACAGCGTGAAACCGGTGCGGGTCACCGTGCCGACGGTCAGGCTGATACCATCCACCGCGATCGAGCCCTTGGGGATCATATGCCGGAGGATCGCCGCCGGCGCTTGGATGCCGAGCACGTGGTCCTGGCCCTTGCGTTCCCAACGGATGATCTTCCCCGTGCCATCGACGTGCCCGGTGACGAAATGTCCGCCCAACCGCGCGCCCGCGGCCAACGCCCGCTCCAGGTTCACCGCCGACCCGACCGTCGCCTGCGACAAGCTGGTGCGGTCCCAGGTCTCCTGCAGCAGGTCGAATTCCAGCCGCTTGCCACCGCCTTTCGCCGCTTTGGCCGCGACCACGGTCAGGCAACAACCGTTGACCGCGATGCTGTCGCCGAGCCGGACGTCCTTGGCGCAGACCTTGGCGCGGACGACCAAGCGGATCCCTTCCGCGCTCGGCGAGATCGCTTCGATGGTGCCCGTCTCTTCGATGATACCGGTGAACATAGGAGGCAGAAGTCGGCAGTGATCAGATTCCGGTGGCCGGAGGCGATGCGACACGGGCGGTCATGAACAGATCGGGGCCGAAGCGGCGCCATTCGGGGGCGACCATCGACAGCGCCTCGGCCAAGGACCTCGCGCCTTCGCCGGCGACGCCGTGGAGCGCATCGCATCCTCCGAGCACCATCGGCGCGTAGAAGAAGGCGACGCGATGGGCGAAGCCGCCGAGCAGGAAGGCCGCGTTGACCTCGCCGCCGCCCTCGACCAGCAGGCTCGTCACCCCTTCGAGGCCGAGCACGGGCAGCAGCCATCCGAGATCGATGTGGCCGTCCTTCTCCGGCGCGACGACCACGCGGACGCGCTCCGAGAGCGCGGCGACGCGCTTCTTCGCGGCGCGCTGGCCGACGAAGATCGTGGTCGATCCAGCAGACCCATCCGTGACCAGCTTCGCCGTCAACGGAGTGCGGGCACGGGTGTCGAGCACGAGCCGACGCAGCTCGCGCTCCTGGACCTTGGACCCAGGACCGCTCCGCACCGTCAGAGATGGATCGTCGGCGAGAACCGTGCCGATGCCGACGAGGATGGCGTCGGAACCCCGTCGGAGCCTTTGACCATGGGCACGGGAACGATCGCCGGTGATCCACTTCGACCGGCCGTCCGCGGTGGCGATCTTGCCATCGAGCGTCATCGCGGCCTTCACGGTGACGAAGGGCGTGCGGTGGACGATCCAGTGGCCGAACGGCTCGTTCATCCGGGCGGATTCCGCGGCGAGCAGGCCGCTGGTCACCTCGATGCCTTGGGAACGCAGCAGCGCGAGGCCGCGGCCAGCGTGCCGGGGGTTCGGATCGGTGGCGGCCACCACCACTTTGCGGATCCCGGCGGCCACGATGGCATCGGTGCAAGGCGGCGTGCGCCCGAAGGTCGAGCACGGTTCCAAGGTGACGAACAGCGTGGCGCCGCGCGGAGAGCATCCGCGGCGAGCGGCATCGCGCAACGCCTCGACCTCGGCGTGCGGTTGTCCGGCGCGATGATGCCAGCCTTGGCCGATGATCCGGCCGCCGTGGACGAGCACCGCGCCGACCAGCGGGTTCGGCGAGGTCTGCCCGTACGCACGCCGGGCCAAGCGGAGCGCCAGGCGCATGGCCTGCGTCTCATCGACCTCGTCGACCTCGTCTGCCGGCGCTGCTCTGGAGACCTTCGGCCTCATCTCACTTCGCCGGCGCCGCGCCGCGGAACGATTTGACCAAGGCCATGGCCTCGCGGAACTCGTCGCCGTCTTTGTCGTTGGTCATCAGGGTGAAGTTCCCCCAGAGCGGGCCGCTGCGGAACATCCCGACGGTCATATGGCGCGTCTCCTCCGGCGGAGGATCCTTCGCGACGAACTGAGGATCGGTGAACGAAGCGTAGCTGATGATGGTCGTCCCGTTGGTCACCGTCTCGACCTTCGCGGTCTTCTCCACCGACCCCGCCGCGTACCGCTTCTCGGCGAACGCCTTGACCAGCACGGCGAGGATGGGGCCGTCCGGCTTGCCTGGGTTGCCGGCGATGCCGTCCCAAGCGATGGAGACCAGCACGGTCGGGTGGTTGCCCGGTGCCCGCCACCGGGATGTCACCGGGGCATCGGACGACGCGGCAGAGGGCGGCGGGGTGTGTTCCCAGGTCGCCGGAGCGGCCCACGTCAGGGTGCCGTGGCCGTGGATGGCGAGGGAGTTGGTCACCAGCAGCAGCGGCGCTCCGGCGAAGAGACGCACGGCGGCGCAGGACAGGAGAAAGACGGAGAGCGCAGAACGCACGCGACCAGAGTGGCGCGGAGCCGCGGGGCCGCCAGCCCAATTGTTCGGCACCGGACCCCGCCGCCGGCGCGGCCTTCTCCCTTTCATCCGGTCCACGAGGGATGTGCGACGGGATCGCGCTGAGGCATCCCGCGGTTGCCCGCGCGGCGGCGGCCGTTAGTCTCGGGACATGTCGTCCCGCTGGATGCTCGCCGGTCTGCTCCTGATATCCGTGTCGTCGCTGTCCACGGGCTGCCGTACGGACGCCGGCGATGTCCCGTCCGTCGCCCGCCTGCGCGACCGCATCGGGAAGATGACCTTCGACGACGCGGTCCGGCAGATGGGGCCGCCCGCGACCCGGATCGAGCTGGGCGACCGCTCGGTCGTGGCGGAATGGGCCGCGGGCACGGAGACACGGCCGTCGTTCAGCTTCGGACTCGGGTCCAGCGACGCCGCTGCGGCCGCCGGCGAACGAGCGACCCTCGAAGGGGGCGTGGCGCACCGCTTCCGCGAGCTGCAGTTCGACCAGGCCGGCCGGCTCGTCTCGGTGAAGGACGTGAAGCGCTGATCCCTCAGCGCGCGTCCGACGGTCTCGCTTCCGCGATGCACCAAAGGCCGGACTGGGTGCGCAGGAAGATCTCTCCATCCGACAACGCCGGCGTGGAGTTCGACGGCTCGCCGACCGGGTTCACGGCGATGACCTCGTATTTCGGCGCCGCGCGCAGGACCACGGTGTCGCCGGACTGGTTCACGATGTAGAGGCGGTCTCCCGCCATCGCCGCGGACGCCCAGGTCTGCCCGCTCGCGCCGCTCGACGGCAGACGTTCCTCCCACACGAGCTTGCCTGTCGCGAGCTCGTAGCATTGGCCGAAGCCGTCGGTGACGCTCACATAGGCGTGGCCGTCCTTCACGATGGGCGAGCCGATGGTGTGCTTCTTCATCCGGCGCTCGTAGAACAAGCGCTTGCCCGTGACGTCGCCCTGACCACCGGGGTGGATGACCATCATGCTGCCGAAGAAGCCGCCCATGGTGACCAGCTTGCCCTCGCCGTAGGTCGGCGAGCTGTAGACCAGCGGGTTCATGCCGTCCGCGTTCCACAGTTCCGCACCGTCGGCAGGTGAGAACGCGCGGAGCCGGTTCGCGACCGGCAGGATGATCTCGTCGCGTCCGCCGGCCTTGACCACCAGCGGCGTGCTGAAGGTGCCGAGAGCGCCGTCGTTCTTGCCGGCGAAGCCGTCGAAACGCTCGGCGGGATGCGTCTCCTTCAACGGCACCGACCACTTCTTCGCGCCGGTCCGCTTGTCGAGCGCATGGAGCGCGGAGAAGGCGCCGGGGCCGTGGTAGATGATGACGAGGTCGCCGTGGATCGCCGGTGAAGACCCTTGGCCCCAGTCGTGGACCTGTTTGCCGAGGTCGGTCCGCCATAGTTCTTTGCCCGCGAAATCGTAGGCGACGATGCCGGCGGACCCGTAGCTGACGACGACGCGTTCGCCGTCGGTCACCGGCGAGGCCGAGCAGTGCGGGTTCGTCTTGTGGTGCGGCTCGTTCTCCGCGAAGCCCACGCCCTGTTGCCAGCGCTTGGCACCGGTCGCGCGGTCGAAGGCCATCAAGGTGCGCCGCTTTCCGTCCTCGAGCGCCTGCGTGACGAACACCGTCCCGCCCCACACGACGGGCGACGAGTTGCCGACGTCGGGCAGGGCGACGCGCCAGCGGACGTTCTTGTCCTTGCTCCAGGTGGTCGGGAACTTCGTCTCGGGGCTGATGCCGTCCTGGGACGGGCCGCGCCACGAGGGCCAGTTCCCGGCCGTGGCGAAGGTGACGGAACAAGCGCCGACCAGGACGAGTGCGAGCATTCGGTTCATCGTGAGCGAGGGGAGCAGAACCGACGGCCTCGTCGAGAACGGATCTTCATGACCCCACCATGGGGGCGCATCTCAGTTTCTTGCAGCCTATCCATCCGCCAAGAACATCGCAGAGCGATGTCAGCTATTAGCCGGGGGTTGAGGAGCGCAGCGACGACACCCCCGGATACCGTGGGCCATCGCCACGACCCCGGCAGGGGTCGCAGATCCGTCCACCAGGTCGTGGTCTGGCACCCTTCCAGGGTGCTTGTCTCTCGCCTGTCACCCGGGGGTGTCGCTGTCGCTCAACCCCCGGCTACTCGCTGCCAAGCCTCCGGCTTGCAAAATCGACGCCATCTCCCTGCACGAAACTGAATTGCGCCCCACCAAGGGAAGGCTTCCGGCTTGGGACGCCCTTGGGATAGGATATAGCGGACAGGCACCCTGCCCTCTTCCCCGGCGTCCGCCGACGCCCCGCCTTGCCGGTCCGCCCGGGCATGCCAACCTCCGGCCGTGCTGAACGATGCCGATCCCGCGACCGCTCCGTCCTCCGCGCTCCCCGCCGACGCCATCGCCATCCGCGGTGCGCGCGAGCACAACCTCAAGGACATCTCGGTCGACATCCCTCGCGGGAAGTTCGTGGTCGTCACCGGCGTGAGCGGCAGCGGGAAGAGCACGCTCGCCTTCGACCTGCTGTTCGCCGAGGGACAACGGCGCTTCCTCGATTCGATGAGCGCCTACGCGCGGCAGTTCGTCGAGCAGCTGCCGCGGCCGGACGTGGACCTCATCGCCGGACTGCCGCCGACGGTCAGCATCGAGCAGAGCACGTCGCGCGGCGGCGGGAAGAGCACGGTCGCGACGGTCACCGAGATCCATCACTTCATCCGGTTGCTGTTCGCGCGCCTCGGCACGCAGCACTGCCCGGATTGCGGCGTGCCCGTGCAGGCGCAGACGCGGGACACGTTGCGCGGGACCTTGCAGGCCGAGGCCGCGGTCCGCGGCGACCTGACCTTGCTCGCGCCGGTGGTGAAGAACCGGAAGGGCTTCCACTCCGAGATCGCCACCTGGGCCGCCAAGCACGGCTACGAGGAGCTCCGCGCCGACGGACGCTGGTATCCGACCGACGCGACCTTCCGGCTCGACCGCTTCAAGGAGCACGACATCGAGGTGGTCGTCGGGACCATCGCTGGGCCCCCGGGCAAAAACGGGCGGCGCGCCGGGAACACCGCGGGTGAAGGCACGTCGTCGGGCCCCGGCAAGACCGCGCAGCAGCTGGTGGACGAGGCGTTGACCGTCGGCAAGGGCGTGCTCCACGCGCTCGACAAGAAAGGCGTTCTCACCACGCATTCCACCGAGCGCGCGTGCCCGAAGTGCGCCCGGTCGTTCGCCCCGCTCGACCCCAAGGATTTCAGCTACAACTCGAGCCAGGGCTGGTGCCCGAAGTGCCGCGGTTTCGGCGAGCTCTTCTACCTGCCCGACGTGGACCGTGGCGCCGATGCCGACTCGATCGAGGAGAGCTGGTGGAGCTGGCAGGAAGGCAAACGTGAGGCCTGCCCCGAGTGCCACGGCGCGCGGCTCAAGCCCGAGGCGCGAGCGGTGCGGCTCGATCTCCTGAGTCCCAGGTCGGAGGTCCCAGGTCCAAGGTCCGGCGGAGCCAAGCGCGGGGCGGAGCCGTCCGCGCCGACCATCGACACCCTTGCGCAATCGTCGGTCGACCAGGCGCTCGTCTGGGCGGGATCGCTCCGGCCCGAGGGCCGCGCGGCCGAGATCGCGCGCGACATCCTGCCGGAGATCCGCGAGCGGCTGCGGTTCCTCGGCGAGGTCGGCCTGGGCTACCTCCAGCTCGGACGGGGCGTGACCACGCTGTCCGGCGGCGAGGCCCAGCGCATCCGGCTCGCGGCGCAGCTCGGCTCGAACCTGAGCGGCGTGCTCTACGTGCTCGACGAGCCGACCATCGGCCTCCACTCCCGCGACAACGACCAGTTGCTCGCCGCGCTGATCAAGCTGCGCGAGCGCGGCAACTCATTGGTCGTCGTCGAGCACGACGAGGAGACGATGCGCCGCGCCGATTGGATCCTCGACCTCGGGCCCGGCGCCGGCGTCAACGGCGGACGCGTCGTCGCGTCGGGGACGCTCGACGAGCTGCTGGCGGATCCCGCCTCGCTCACCGGACGCCTGTTGCGCGAACAGGCGACCCAGAACCGGCCGGCACGCGGCGCGCGACGCGGGGTCGACCCGAAGGCCAAGGCGGGCTGGCTGACCCTGCACCACGCGACGACCCACAACCTGACGGACCTCACGGTGCGTTTCCCGCTCGGCCGCTTCATCGCGGTCACCGGCGTGAGCGGATCGGGCAAGAGCACCTTGGTGAAGGAATGCCTGTTCCCCGCGGTGGAAGCGGCGCTGAAGGGCGAAGGCAAAAAGCAGAAGGCAAAAGATAAAGGGAGCGCCTGCCACGTCACCGGTTTCGAGACGCTCAACGCCGTCCACGAGGTCGACCAATCGCCCATCGGCCGCACGCCGCGTTCCACGCCGGCGACCTACGTGGGGTTCTTCGACGACATCCGCGCGCTCTTCGCCACGGCGACGGAATCGAAGATCCGCGGCTATTCCGCGAGCCGCTTCAGCTTCAACTCCAAGCAGGGCCGCTGTCCCGGATGCGAGGGCGCGGGTCACACCAAGGTGGAGATGAACTTCCTGCCGACGGCGCACGTGAGGTGCGAGACCTGCGGCGGCAGGCGCTTCAACCCCGAGACGCTCGACGTGAAGTGGAACGGCAGGTCCATCGCGGACGTGCTCGACCTGAGCGTGGCCGAGGCGATCACCTTTTTCGGCGCGCACCGGAAACTGGTGCGTCCGCTCGAGGCGCTGCACGACACCGGCCTCGATTATCTCCGGCTCGGCCAGACGAGCCCGACGCTGAGCGGCGGCGAGGCCCAGCGCATCAAGCTCGTCGCGCATCTGCTCGGCGGACTGAAGGCCGCCGCCGCGGAGAAGGCGGGCATGGACATGCCGAGGGTCCCGGGCCGCCCGCTACCGAAGCGCGATGTCTTCATCCTCGAGGAACCGACCATCGGCCTGCACATGCAGGACGTGCGACGTCTGGTCGAGGTCGTCCAACGGCTCGTGGACGCCGGCCATACCGTGGTCGTGATCGAGCACAACCTCGACCTCATCGCCGAGGCGGACTGGGTCATCGACCTCGGGCCCGAAGGCGGGGCCGGCGGCGGACAGATCGTCGCCGAAGGCACGCCCGAACAGGTCGCGCAGGCGAAAGATTCGCACACCGGTCGCTATCTTCGGCCGATGCTCCGCGGGAAGAAGTAGGATCACCGGACGCGGTCTATCCCAACGACCGCCGCGCGAAGACGCGGAGCGAGCCCGGCCTGACCGTGAAGGTCGCCGGAGTGAAGCCGACCAGCTCGCCGTCCACCGCCACTGGTGCCGGTGGATCGGTGTCGACCGCGAGGTCCGTGCCCTGGAAGCAGCGCACCTTCGGATGATGGATGTGCGTCCCGCGCAGCAGCCGCGGGAACTGCCACGCCGCTTCGAGGGGACCCGACTGCCGGATCAGGCAGAGCTCCAGCCGTCCGTCGCCGAGCCGGGCGCCGGGCGCGAGCTTCATCAGGCCGCCGCCGGCGTGCGGCGCGTTCGCGGCGCAGACGTGGAAGAGCGGACCGCGCTCGACCCGGTCGCCGCTGCGGGCGCTGACCATCGGCGGCCGGTAGCGGAAGAGCGCGCGGAAGAATCCGACCGAATAGCAGAGCTTGGGTCCGCACCAGCGTACCACCCGTGGCGTGGTCTGCCGGAGCAGTTCGCTGGCGAACCCGACCGCAGCGAACAAGAGCGCGTGCCGGACGACCTCGCGTCCCGCGGCGTCGCGGCACCGCACCGTGATGGTGTCCATCGCCACCGGTGCCCCGGCCACCATCGCCGCGACCAACTGGTCGTCGTCGTGCGTCCCGAGCAACCGCGCGAGGTCGTTGCCCGTGCCGAACGGGGCGACCGCCAACGGCCGCTCGTGCCCCGCATCGAGCAGCCCCGATGCGACCTCGTGGACCGTGCCGTCGCCACCCGCCGCGAGGACGATATCGCAGCCTCCTCCGTGCGCGGCAGCGAGCCGGGTCGCGTGGCCGCGCGCGGTCGTGTGGTGCTCGATGATCTTGGATCCGTCCGACGCCAAGCGGCCGACCAGCGCTTCCAGCCGCGCCTTCTGGTCCCGCGCCGCGGCGGAGCGGGGATTCCGGATGAGCAGGACGCGTCGGGGCACGGCGTCAGAAGAACGCCTCGCCGGTCGGCCAGCCAACAAAAAGCCCGCGTCATCCGGCTTGTCCTCGACGGGTTGGGGCGACCTGCCGATGCCCGCGAGGTGGGGAGAAGTCACGGACGGGCGGCAGCCCGTGCCTACCATCCTGGGTAGGGCTACCACGGTAGGGAGGCGCGGCGGCGCTTCCGATCCATCGGCCGGAACGAGCGAGCGAGGTTCCGGCCTTTCAGGCTGGCCGCGACGCCTCGCTGGCAGCGCGGGAAACGTCGAACGCTGAACTAGGAACCACGAACGCGGCGGACAGGAAAGTCCGCCCTCCCGGCGAGCGTCAACGCAACCGCTCCAGTTGTTCGTCGAGCCGCTTGGCGGAGATCGGGACCGCGGTGCCGAGCTCTTGGGCGAAGAGGGAGACCTTGTACTCCTCGACCAGCCAACGGAACTCGTCGGTCAGCCGTTGCGCCTCGGCATTCCGCGCCGGGGCGGTCTGGAGCCGGCGCAACGCCTCGATATACGGGGCGACCTGGCGGGTGCGTTCCTGGTCCTTCGCCGGATTCAGCTTCGCACGATCGGCCCGGGTGAGAAGTCCCTTGAGGTAGCGCGGCAGGTGGTCCAGCCGCTCGAACGTCGTCGTCGTGAGGAACCGCGGGGGCATCAGCGCGGCTAGGTCGGCGGCCAGAGGGTTCGTCGGGCGCGCGACCGGCGCGGGCACGCCGAGCAGGCTGAGGTCCTTCAGCGTCTTCGGCCGCGCGACGGCCTTCGGCGCGGGGACGCCGGACGCCCCGACACGGCGCAGGATCTCCAGGCGCAGCGGAAGGACGATGGCGACCCGGTCGATGAGCCGTTGCGCAGCGCCGCGAAGCCGCTCGCGGGCTTCGACGACCGCGGCGTCGAAACGCGCCTGGGTCAGCACCGGGAACGGTTCGCCCGGCAAGGCGTGGCGACGGATGTTGTCGGACGCGGTCGATTGCAGTTCGTCGGCGGATCCGATCCCGGCATAGAGCGGTTCCAGCTTCGACAGGGCGCGCAGATCCTTCTGCACCCACGCGAGGTCCTTCTGGATCGCGAGCTCCACGAACCGCTGCACCCCGGCGAGGCTGGTCTGCCGCGCCAGATCCTGGCCTCGGAAGAGCCGGATGCTCACCGTGTGGTCCTCCAGTTGGAGCCCCGGCCAAGCGTAGAGCGGGAGTCCGGCGTGTTCGCCGAGCGTGATGCGCTCCGGCAGGTCGCCGAAGGTCCAGCCGGTCAGCGCCGGCCGCTCCCATTGCTGCACGGCGCGCTTCCACACGGGATCCGAGCCGGCCGACGGCGGCGTCTTGACCTCGGCGGTCGCAAGCTTGGCGCGGAGCTGGTCGAGGTCCCGTCCGGTCGCGATGGACCTCTTGTCGTGCCCGACGATCTCGAAGCGCGGCCGCAGATGGGCCGGCATCGCCTCGGGTTTCCACGCGTCCTTCGGGATCTCCACGCCGTAGCGGGCGCGGATGAAGCGTCCGAGCTCCTGCAACAGCGACGGGCCGTCGGGACGGAAATCGCGGACGATCTCCGCGACCTTGGGCGGCACGGGTTGCAGCGCGCGGCGCAGGGCGCCGGGCAGCGAGCGGACCAGCTCGGCGACCTGCTCGGAACGCAGACCGGGCACGGACCATTCCAGGCTCGACGCCGTCGCGGAGCGCACGAGCTCGGGCGGGAGCTGGATAGTGACGCCGTCCCACTCCTCGCCAGGCGCGTAGGCGTAGGCGAGCGGCACCGGTTGTCCGCCGACCGGCACGGCGTCCGGGAACGCATCGGCGTCGTAGTCGAGCGGTTCGTCGCCCACGAGGTCGGCCTCGGTCGCGCAGAGGAACCCGGGCTCGGGATGGAGGCCCATCAGCCGGTTCAGCTCGTGGACCGACGAGACGTCCACGATGTGCTTGGCGTAGAAATCGAAGAGCCCCTGGTCCGGGTCGCCGAGGCGGGCACGGCGGACGCGCGTCTGCCAGGTCTCGATCTTCTGGCGGATGGCGCGGTTGTGCCGGAGGAAGGCGGGGAGGCGCGGGTCGTCGTCGTCGCGGGGGTCGGAGGCCCGGTTGAGGACGCGGGTGGCGCCGCGACCGGTGGCGTCCTCGTCGTCATCCCGTCCGCGCGGTGCCCGCGGGAAGAGGTCTTCTTCGACCAACGCGGACCGGATGAAGATGGCGGTGGCCTCCTTCGGGTTCTGGTTGCCGTAGGCGACCTTGCGCCGGTGCACCTCCAGCCCGTGCAGGGAGATGACCTCCTCGACCAGCACGCGGCCGGCGCTGGCGCTCCAATGCGGCTGCTGCGGCCGGATGTGGCAGAAATGCGGCGCGAGCTGCACGATCCACAGCGGATCGATCCCGGCGAGGGTCCGCGCGAAGAGCTGCGACGTCTCCACGATCTCGCCGGCCACGATCCACGGCGGCTGCGACGACTTCGGCTTAGGGCCGGCCTCCTTCGCCGGCTTGGCATCGCGGCCTTTGACGGGCTTCTCGCCGCGTTCGAACAGAGCCGAACCGGGGAAGACGTTGACCTGGCGGTTGCCGGCGGCCTTGTAGAAGTTGCGCTCCTCGCGGCAGGCGACGTGCCCGAGCAACCCCGTGAGGATGGATCGATGGATGGCATCGTACGCCGCGTTGCTCTCGTTGAGCTTCACCGTGGCGATGTCGCCGAGAGCGCCGCTGAGCTGCGCGTGGAGATCCTGCCACTCGCGCATGCGGAGGTAGGAGAGGAAGTGCTGCTTGCAGAACTTCCGCCGCGCGCCCTGGGTGCGGAGCGATTCCCACTGGTCGTGGACGGCGTCCCAGATGTTCAGCAGCGCGAGGAAATCCGAGCGCGGGTCGCTGAAGCGCTTGTGCGCGGCATCGGCGGCGGCGCGCTGCTCGAGCGGTCGCTCCCGCGGGTCCTGGATGCTGAGACCGGCGGCGATGATCAACAGCTCGCGGGTCGCGTGCTCCTGCTGCGACTGGAGCAGCATGCGGCCGAGCGTCGGATCGATCGGCAGGCGCGCGAGGTCCTGTCCCAACGGCGTGAGCCCGCGGTGCTCGTCGAGCGCGCCGAGCTCCTGGAGCAGGATGAAGCCGCTGGTGATCGCCGCGGGCGTGGGCGGGTTGACGAAGGGGAACGTCTCGATGTCGCCGAGGCGGAAGGCCTTCATCCGCAGGATGACCTCGGCGAGGTTGGCCCGCTGGATCTCCGGCTGGGTGAAGGCGGGCCGCGCATCGAAATCTTCCTGCGCATAGAGCCGGATGCACACGCCGTCGCTCACGCGACCGGCCCGGCCCTTGCGCTGGTTCGCGCTGCTCTGCGACACGGGCTCGACCGGCAGGCGCCTGGTCCGCGTGCGCGGGTTGTAGCGGCTCATGCGCGCGAGCCCGGAATCGATGACGTAGCGGATCCCCGGGATGGTGAGCGAGGTCTCGGCGATGTTCGTCGCGATGATGACCTTGCGGCTCGAGGACGGCGCGAAGACGCGCTGCTGGTCGCCCGCGCTGAGCCGGCCGTAGAGCGGCACGACCTCCACGTCGCCCCCGAAACGGCCTTCCAGCTGGTCACCGGTCTCGCGGATGTCGCGCTCGCCCGGCATGAAGATCAGCACGTCGCCGTCGTCCGAGCCGTAGAGGATCTGCTCGGTCGCCCGGACCGCGGCGTCGATGAAGGTGATGTCGCCGTCGTCCTCCGCCTCTTCGCCGTCCTGCCCCCGGTCCCGGCCGAACGGCGCGTAGCGGACGTCGACCGGGAACATCCGTCCCGAGACCTCGATGATCGGCGCGTCCCCGAAGTGCTTCGAGAAGGCCTGGGTGTCGATGGTCGCCGAGGTGATGATGAGCTTCAGGTCGGCGCGGCGGGCGAGCAGGCCCTTCAGGTAGCCGAGCAGGAAGTCGATGTTCAGGCTGCGCTCGTGCGCCTCGTCGATGATGATCGCGTTGTAGCCCGACAGGTCCGGGTCGCCCTGCGTCTCCGCGAGCAGGATGCCGTCGGTCATCAGCTTGATGTAGGTCTCCGGGCTGGAGCGGTCGTCGAAGCGGATCTGGCAGCCGACCTCGCGGCCCCAGCGGACCTGGAGCTCCTCGGCGATGCGCTGGGAGATGGACAACGCGGCGACGCGGCGCGGCTGGGTGCAGCCGATCTTCGCCTCGATGCCGAGCCCGGCCTCGAGGCACATCTTGGGGATCTGGGTCGTCTTGCCCGATCCGGTCTCGCCGGCGATGACGACGACCTGGTTCGCGCGGATGGCGGCGACGATGTCGTCCTTCCGCGCGGTGATCGGGAGGTCGGGCGGATAGCTGACCATCGGCACGCCGAGCCGCCTGGACTCGCGCAGCCCGGCCGATTGCCGCGCCTGGGCCAGCAACCGCTCGACGACGGCGTCATGGGCGTCCGCGTGGTGGCGGTCGCGCAAGAGACGGACCAGCCGCGAGCCGAGGCGCACCCAATCGTGCGTCATGCAGCGCGGCAACAGAGCCTTCAGTTCTTCGATGCGGACGTCAGCCATGCCGGAGCCGGTCAGGATGACAGGGGAACGCTGGCGGGGGGAACTGCCAAAATCGAAGCGTAGCGCCCGGGCCCGGGGCGCCGGGTCATTCTTGGATGAAATAGCTGAGGTTCTCGAGCTCGATGGCGAGGTTCACGTTGTTGACCATCACGTGCTCCGGGACCGAGATCATCGCCGGCGAGAAGTTCAGGATGCCGGTGATCCCGTGCTCGACCAATTGGTTGGCCACGCTCTGCGCGCCGTCGGCCGGCACGGTGATGATGGCCATGCGCACCGTGCGGTCCTGGATGATCCCGGCGAGCTGCTCCATGCCGTAGAGGGGCGTCTTCGGCATCTTGTCGCGCGGGCGTTTGGCGTCCTGGTCGAACGCGCCGACGATCTCAAAACCTTCCTGCTCGAAACCGCGGTAGCTGAGCAGCGCGGTGCCGAGGTTGCCGACACCGACGAGCACGACCGGTTGGAGCCGGTTCGTGCCCAGCAGATCGGAGATCATCTTCGCGAGCTGGTCGACGTCGTAGCCGAGACCGCGGGTGCCGAACTGCCCGAAGTAGGTGAGATCTTTGCGCAGCTGCGTCGGTTTCACGCCCGCGGCCCGGGCGAGCGCTTCGCTGCTGACCGTCTGGAGATGGTTCTCCCGGAGCCGCTGGAGGCAGCGCAGATACACCGAGAGCCGGTAGATGGTCTTGCGCGGGATCTCGGGGCGGTCGGTTCTTTTCAAGCACCCAGAACCTAGAGACCCCGGCCCGGCCGGGCAAGCGCACCCGCGGACCACGGGTGCGCCCGGAAAAGGCGGACACGTCGGGGGATGTGGCGCACAGATGCACTCTTGTATCGCGGATCTGGAATCCGCAGGCGCTGCGGCAGGTCAGCGGTCTGGCCTTGCCGGCGCCCTGCCGAGTGCAACTCGGCGAAACGTCAGGTTTCAAACCTGCGCCACAAGTGTCCGCCACTTCCGGTCGCGGCCGCGATCGCGCGCGGATCAGACCGCGGCGGTGATGGCGTCGGCCATGACGCGGGTACCGACCTTCTTCGCGGCCGGTTCGCCCGGATTGAAGATGTCGCCCGTGCGCAGGCCGTCCGCGATGGCTTTGCCGACCGCGGCCTCGATCGATCGCGCGGCGTCCTCGAGACCGAAGCTGTGCCGGAGCATGAGCGCCGCGGACAGGATCTGCGCGATGGGGTTGGCCAGGTCCTTGCCGGCGATGTCGGGCGCGGTGCCGCCGGCCGGCTCGTAGAGGCCGAAGGTCACGCCGTCCTGCGTCGCGCCCAAGCTGGCGCTGGGCAGCATGCCGAGCGATCCGGCCAGGGCGGCGGCTTCGTCGCTGAGGATGTCGCCGAACATGTTCTCGCAGAGCACCACGTCGAACTGCGTCGGACGCAGCAGCAGCTGCATCGCCGCGTTGTCCACGAACATGTGGTCCAGCGCCACGTCGGGATAGCTCTTGCCGACACGGGTGACGGTCTCGCGCCACAGGATGCCGTTCTCGAGCACGTTCGCCTTGTCGATGCTGGTGAGCTTCTTGCGGCGCAGACCGGCCGAACGGAAGGCGACGTGGGCGATCCGCTCGATCTCCGGCGTGGTGTAGACCATCGTGTCGATGGCGCGCTGGAAGCGGCGCGGCTCGGTCCCCGGCGCGCCGGGTTCCACGACCTCTTCGGTGCGCTTCGGTTGGCCGAAGTACATGCCGCCGGTCAGTTCGCGGACGACGAGCAGGTCGATGCCGTCGCCCTGCCGTTCCGGGCGGAGCGGGCAGGCGTGGGACAACGCCTTGGGCAGCTGCACCGGGCGCAGATTGGCGAAGAGGGCGAATTCCTTGCGCAGACGCAGCAACGCGGCGCGTTCGGGGCGCTGCTCCTTGGGGAGGGTCGGATCACGGTCGGGCAGACCGACGGAGCCGAAGAGGATGGCATCGGAAGCGCGGCAAAGCGCGAGCGTGGCGTCGGGCAGGGCCTGGCCCGAGGCATCGATGCCCGCCCAGCCGACCGGGGCCTCGGTGAGGGCGAAGGCGAGGGCGTGCTTCTTCTCGATCGCGCGGAGGACCTGGATGGCCGCGCGCATCACCTCGGGGCCGATGCCGTCGCCGGCAAGCGCGGCGATCTTCAACGTCTTGGAACTCATAAAGCGCGCGGAGGTTGGGAAAGCCCGGCGGGCGATGGAAGGGGATTTTTCACACGGCAAGCGGAAGGCCTGTCAAGACGAGCGGGTGGCGGGAGGGCGGCGCTTCCACCCCCGCCCCATATTCTTCACGCGATGCGGCCCCGAAGGCGCAAGGCGTGGATCCAGGTAACGACCGATGCCTACGCTGAAGCAGGCAGCGTTCAGGGCGTGAGCGTGCGGACCGCCCGATAGAATGCCGCCGGGGTCGCGGTCTCCCGGACCACGACCGCGGACGAATCCGTTGCCTGCACCGGAACCGGCTCCGTATCGATGAACGGTCCGCCCGGATCGGCGGCGGATCGGAGCGCATGGTACATGCCCCGGAGCGTGCGGACGCGGACCTCGTGGCGGCCGTCGGCCAAGCTCCTCATCTCGACCTGGGCGGGCATCCCCGCCACCGACCCGTCGAAATACCGGCGCGCCAGGTCCCATGCGCCGATGCCGCACCGGGATCCGATGCGCCGTCCTGGCAGGTCATCCGACGACGGATGGATGCCGCCCCAGATCCGCGAGATCCCCGCTTGGTCCGCCGCGTCGTAGTAAGTGCCCCACTGCAGCTGCACCTCCGTGCCCGGGCCCTTCTCGAACCCGAGCCCTTTGTCCGCGGGGGCCGTATAGGTCCCGAGCCCGCCGGGGAAGAACGCGGACCCGGTGATCGCGGTGAGGACCTCCGCCGCCGCGCGGCTGAAGGTGCTGTGCCCGGAGATGTAGCCGGGAAAGGCCGGGGTCACGAAGGTCTTCCGCTGATAGGGCAGCCAGTCCTTCGCCAGGATCCATCGCACCCCGCTATGACGCGCCGTCGGATCCGACGATTGTCCGGGCCACGCGTAGATGGCGACCGCATCGACCGGGAGGCCGGCGTGCCGTTGACCAGGTTCCGCCGACCCGGGGCTGACGACCTCGATGAGGCCGGGGACCAACGGCAGACCGTTCTTGTGGTACGATCGGCCGTCCCGGTCGCTGGATTGGCCGAGCGTCCCCATGTAACGGACCGCTTGGATCGGGCGGCCGCCGTCGTACCGCCGCTTGACCGACCACGCCGCGCAGGCCGCGTCGTGGACCGCGGCGTTCAGGGCGAAGTACACCTTCACGTCCCATTCGAGATCTTCGACCACTGGGCCGGTGCCGCCGAAGCGCTTCACGAAGGCCGGATGGTCGCCCACGCCGTTGGCGATCGTGTTCCAATGGCCCGGCGGCGTCTCGGAGTTGGGGCCGTCGGCCCAGAACTCTGCGAGCACCCGGCCGTAGTCGCCGCGCCTCACGACGTTCGGCGGATAATGAGCGCCCGTGGCAGGGTTGGAGGGGTGGCCTTTGCCGTCGTTCTCGCCGAGGCTGTTCCCGCCGAACACCCCGGGCGAGATATCGACGGTGACGCCGTCGTCGGGCGTCAGCTCGCTGCTGCGACGGATGACCTCGACGACGCCCTCGATGAACCGCGCGTCGTCCGTGTCCCCGAGACGCGGCGGCAGACCGGGATCGATCCAGAGCCGGCCCGTATCATCGCGCACCAACGCGAAGGGCCGCACGTCGCGCCACTGGGCGCCTACGAACTTCTGCACGATGTCGGCCGGGAGGTTGTGCTGGTCGAGCGCGTTGGTGATGGCGAGCGGTTGCCAATTGTTCGGTGTCGACGCGAGCGATGCCTCGGCGAAGACGATCATCGGCCGGCTCGACGACGCGTAACCGCCGTCCGCGGGATCGAGGTCCTCGTACGCCTGCCTCTGGCGCGCTCCGTCGTCGATGAAGTACGCGGAGACCGTCGCCGCCACGAGGTTGCCGAGCCCGGCCGGGGTCGCGGGGTCGCGTGAGAAGTCCGAGATATCGTAGCCGAGCTGGACCATCCGGGCGCGGATCGCGGGCAACGTGTTGGTCGCGGCGCGGGACGACGCGTAGCGCTCGGCAAGGATCCGGTACGCAGCGAAACTGATCGCTTGGCGGCGCGCCGCGGCGACATCGGCGGCCGGATGTTTCGAGTGGTGGAGGTAGCCGACCGCCACCGGATCGTAGGCGGCCCAAGCGTCGTACATGGCGGCCGAGAGGTGGAACAGGTTCCGGGCATGGACCGGTGGGTTCGGACGATCCAATCGGATGCCCGCGAGGGTCTCCTCGTCCCAGACCCGCGCGATGCTGGGACCGGTGGCTGCGAAGACCTGTGCACCGGCAGCACAGGCCAGGAGGCAGCGCAGGACGGGCATCAGCGGGGTCTTGTATCGCATCGCGCGTGGTCTCGGCTTTGGCGGGCCTTTTGTCCATCCGGTGGGGACCGGATGGACGGTGCCGGCAACCGACGCGCAGACATCGAGGAACGGCGAGCGTTTGCGCTGTGCTGCGGACGTTTCGGCGGTACGCTCGCGGACAAGATGAGTCCCAAAGAATCCGATTCGACGATGGCGGTGTACCTCGATCTCGAGAACATCGCGCTCGGCGCCCGCGACGCCCACTTCCCCGCGTTCGACATCCAGAAGGTGCTCGAACGGCTCCTGCTGAAAGGCCACATCGTGGTCAAGAAGGCCTACTGCGACTTCGACCGCTACAAGGAGTTCAAGCGCGGCCTGCACGAGGCCGCCTTCGAGCTGATCGAGATCCCGCACGTCCGCCAATCGGGCAAGAACTCCGCCGACATCCGCATGGTCGTGGACGCCTTGGACCTCTGCTACACGAAGGGCCACGTGGACACGTTCGCCATCATCAGCGGCGACTCCGATTTCTCCCCGCTGGTCAGCAAGCTGCGCGAGAACGCGAAGACGGTCATCGGCGTGGGCGTGAAGAACTCCACGTCCGACCTCTTCATCAACAACTGCGACGAGTTCCTCTACTACGACGATCTCGTCCGCCGCGAACCTTCCCGCAACCGCAACCGCAGCACCTCGGCGCCTTCACCGGCCCCGGCGCAGCAAGCATCGGCGCCTTCCGCCGCGTCCCAGGCCAGCGCGTCCCAGGCCGCGGTGATCGCTGCCAAGGCCACGGCACCGACCGAGCCGAAGGGTCCGCCGTTGATCGACGCGCTCGAACTGGTGATCGTGACCTTGGAGGCCCTCACCGAGGAGCGCGAGGGCGACGAGCCCATCTGGGCCTCGATGATCAAGCAGACGATCAAGCGCCGGAAGCCGGGCTTCAACGAACGCGCCTACGGCTTCCGCTCGTTCAACGACCTCTTGCTGGAGGCGCAGAAACGCAACCTCATCAAGCTCGAAGCCGACGACAAGTCGGGCGGCTACACGGTCCGCGTGCTCGAATGACACCGTCCAGCGGAGGGTCGTCCCTCCGCTTTTGGGCATGAAAAAACGCGGCGCCCCCGGGAGGGGCGCCGCGTTCTCGGCTTCAAAAGCCTTCCGTCGTCACTTCGCCGCTTTAGCCGCTTTAGCCGCTTTAGCCGCTTTAGCCGCTTTAGCAGGTTTCGCGGACGTCGGCGTCGCGGGCGTCGCGGGCGTCGCGGAGGCGTTGAGGCGGATCTGGAGGCGGCTGCGCTTGCGGCTGGCCTTCTCCTTCTTGATCACGCCCACCTTGGCCGCCTTGTCGAAAGCGGAGGCGACATCGCGGTAAGCGACCTTGGCTTCGTCGAGCTTACCTTCCGTGACGAGCACGAGATACTTCTTCTCGAGCGTCTTGAGACGGGACTTGATCGATTTGTTGCGCGCGGCCTTGGCGGCATTGCTGCGGACGCGCTTCTCGGCTGACTTCGTGTTCGGCATATCTAGACGTAGAAAATGGAGCCGCGACCGTACCGGTGGAGGGCCGCTTGTCAACGGGTTGTTGCACAAGCTTCCAGGACACCCCGCTCCGAAGGGCTCATGGTCCCGTCACGGGACGGTGCAGCACGGTCTGCGTCGGGAACGCGAACTCGATGCGCTCGGCATCGAAACGGCGCTTCACCTCGAGGTTGAGGTCCTGGAGGTCGGCCATGTTCAGCTTCGCATCGGTCCCCTGCCACCAGTGCAGCACCTGGATGTTGAGCGACGAGTCGAGGAACTTGTTGAAGGTCACGACCACGTCCGCCGTGCGCGGATGGGCCCGGAAGATCTCCTCGAGCACCTGCGTCGCGTGCCGGGTCCGCTCGGCGGTGGTGTCGTAGGTGATGCCCAGGTTGATCTCGGTCTTGACGGTCGGACGGCGGGTGATGTTGACGATGGTGGTGTTGCCGATGGTCTTGTTCGGGACCGTGATGAGGAAGCCGTCGAGGCTGCGGACGCGGGTCGAACGCAGGCCCATCTCCTCGACCTCGCCATCGACCTCGCCGACCCGGATGCGGTCGCCGATCTGGAAGGGCTTGTCGACGAAGACCGACACCGCGCCGAACAGGTTGGCCACGGTGTCCTGGGCCGCCAAGCCCATGGCGAGGCCGACGACCGACACGGAGGCCAGGGCCGGCTGGATGTCGATGCCGAGGTGGCCGAGCGTGGTGAGCACCGCGACCACGACGATGAAGGCCTTGAAGAGCTTCCCGATGAGCAAGAGGAACTGGTCGTTGAACGCACGTTCCCCGGGAGCCGAGAGATGCTTCTTCCGCCAGACCCCGAGGGCCGCGTCCACCCCGCGGAGGACGACCACGATGATGGCGAACGCCACGATGATCACCGTGAGCTTGGAGACCCAGGCCTCGAGCCACGTCGGCCAATCGAAGATGGCCAGCCCCAGGTGCAGGAAGAGGACGAAGGCGATGGTCTTGACCGGGCCGTCGACGAGGTCGACCACGATGTCGTCCCACTCGGTCTCCGTGCGCTCGGCCCACTGCTTGAGGCGGGACTGGATGAGCCAGTCGATCGTCTTGGAGACGTAGAAAGCCAGGAAGAGGTAGAACAGCGACGCGATGTACTGCCACAACGGGCGTCCGAAGTACGATTCTTGCAACGGCTCCCACCGGTTCAGGCCGAACGAGAGCCAGTCCGTGTGCTTCTTCGTGAAATCGTCGAGCTCGCGCGCCAGCGGGCCTGCCTGGTTCGTGGACGATGCCGCGGGCGTGTGGATGCCGGCGACGGCATCCGCGGCGCGGGCGGGCCACACGGACCACACCAGCACGGCCACCAAGACGAACATCGCCAAGCGCAGGAAGGTCTTAGGTAGGAACGTCCGTCTCATCAGGGCCGTTGAGGTACCGTCGGGGCGGGCCGTTGGCAAGCGGGTATCCATGCCGGGTTCGGGCGTAAAAAAGGCGCCCCCGTTGCCGGGGGCGCCTTGCTCGGACCGATCAGGCCGCGAGGTTCAGTAGACGCGGGTGGACTCTTCCTCGACGACCGGGGCGAGGAGCTGGTCTTCCGTCAGCGTGACCTTCAGGCGGCTGTCGCCGACCTCGGCGGCCTTGCCGATGATGGTGTAGGTGATGACCTGCTTCGGCGCGAGGCGAGGAACGATCGGGAAGTTCACGGTCTTGCCGTCGACCTTGCCGCCCTGCGAGCGGGTCGGGGTCACTTCCTTCGAGAAGTTGGCGACGGTGCTGATGTTCGTCAGATCGGCCGTGCCCTGGTTGGTGATCTTGATCGTGTAGGTCGTGGACTCGCCGACCTGCAGAGGATCGGGGTCATCGACGACCTCGAGCAAGACGGCCGAGAGGCCCTTCCAGAGGGTGCAGGCCTCCGAGGTCTCCTTCAGACCCTGGGCGGTGCTGACGACCGCGGTGTTGCACCACTTGCCGGCCTGGACGCTGGTGAGGACGACGTCATATGTCTTCGACTCGCCCGCCTTCAGGCTTCCGGTGTTCCAGGTGATGTTGTTGCCCGCGATGGTGCCGCCCGGCGCGCTGACGATCTTGGTCGGGGAAGGAGCGGTGTCGGTCACGACCACGCCGGTGAGGTCGGTGTCACCGATGTTGGAGGCGGTGATCTTGTAGCCCGCCTGCTTGTTGAGATACTGCTCGGCGAGACCGGTCTTCACCAGCTTGAGGCCGGGCTTGACGACCAAGGTGCAGGCGTCATCGGCCACGCTGGCGGCGTTGGAAGCGGTCGCGGTGGCGACGTTGCAATGCTTGCCGCGCTCGGCCGCCTTGAAGCTGACCGGGATGGACTTGGAAGCGCCGGGGGCGAGGTCGCCGACGGTGAAGGGGATCTCCTTCACGCCGCCGAGGCCGGCGGGGACCTTGTCGGTCACGACGACGTTCTTGGCGACCGCGGTGCCGACGTTCTTGACGACGATGTTGTAGGCGACATCGGCGCCGAGTAGGGCGACCTCGGGTCCGGTCTTGTCGATCGCCAGCTGCGGGCGGCCGACGACGGTCTGGGCGCAGACGCGGGGGTCGGCCTTGATCGTGGCGCAGGAGAACAGCGTGCCTTCCTTCTCCGGCTTCACGGTCACCTTGAGGTTCTTGGCCTCGCCGGCGTCCATGTTGCCGAGGTTCCAGGTCAACGTGTTGCCGGACACCGAAGCCTGTGGCGAGGTGGTGACGAGGGAGGTGCCGGCGGGGATGGTGTCGGTCACGACCACGTTGCCGGCGCAGCCCGTGGCGAGCGCCTTCAGGTCGTAGGTGTAAGGCTCACCGATGGAAGCTTCGGCCGGAGCGGTCTTCGCGAGCTGGACCAGACCTCCGGTGACCGTCGTGCACGGACCGGCGGCCGGCTTGGCCGCGGGAGCCGCCTGGGCGACCACCATACACTTGGGAACAGGCTCCCTGAGCGACTTGAAGTAGGGCGACCGACCGGTGTGATGATCACCCACGATGACCTCGTAGGTCTGGCGATCGCGGGTCCGGATCTCGCGGTCGTCCTCTTGGGTGTCGGCCAAGAGGGTCGGCGCGAGGGCGGCCAAGAAGGCAGCTGCGCCCAGGGCGAAGCGCTTGGAAATCGAGAAGCTGTTCATGCAGGGATGGTATCACTTAGGGTCGGCTCGAGTACGGACAAGAGCGCTCGCTGATCCGACAAAGTCTCGGAAGGTAATAAATCAGCCCTGAAATCGATGCATCTCAGGGGGGGCCTACCCTCGGAGGGCTGTGTCGCGCACGCCGTAAAGAATACAGGCTCACGCTGCTCCGGCGATGTCAAGTTGGGTGGCCGGGCGGCAGTTCCGGGCCTATCGGCGTGCGGGTGGGACGCGCGGAGGCCTCCTCCACCGGTCCTTCACTCGCGCCATCGCGCTTCGTGGCGCAGTGCGTGGTCGACCAGGACGAGCGCGGTCATCGCTTCGACCATCGGCACCGCGCGCGGCAAGACGCACGGATCGTGGCGACCACGGCCCTTGAGCGTCGTCTCGGCGCCGGTGACGTCCACCGTGTCCTGCTCGTGCATGACCGTGGCGACCGGTTTGAAAGCCACCCGGAAATAGACGGTCTCGCCGTTGCTGATGCCCCCCTGGATCCCGCCGCTGCGGTTCGTGACGGTACGGACACGTCCGTCCACGTTGCGGAACGCGTCGTTGTGCTCGCGGCCGGTCATGCCGATACCGCCGAACCCGCTCCCGATGTCGAAGCCCTTGCTCGCCGGCAACGACAACATCGCCTTGGCAAGATCCGCTTCCAGACGATCGAAGACCGGCTCGCCCCAGCCGACCGGCACGCCGCGGGCGACGCCGAGGACGATCCCGCCCACGCTGTCCCCCGCCGATCGTGTCGCTTCGATGAGCGCCACCATGCGCTCCGCCGCTGCGGCGTCCGGACAACGGACGATGTTCGCCTCCGTCTGCCCGACGGTGAACGCGTCCGGGTCGACGGTCACCGCGATGTCCTTCACCTGGGTGACACACGCGAGCACCTCCACGCCCCAGCGTTCGCGGAGAAGTTTCTTGGCGATGGCGCCGGCCGCCACCCGGCCGATGGTCTCGCGGGCGCTGGTGCGACCGCCCCCCGGCCAGGCCCGGATGCCGTACTTCGCCTGGTAGGTGTAGTCCGCGTGCGACGGGCGGAACTTGGTCGCCATCTCGCTGTACGCCTCGCTGCGCTGGTCCTCGTTGCGGACCATCATCGAGATGGGCGTGCCCAGCGTGCGCCCCTCGAACGTGCCCGAGAGAATCTTCACCGTGTCCGTCTCCTTGCGCGGCGTGACGATGCTCGATTGGCCCGGCCGCCGCCGGTCGAGGTCCGGCTGGATATCGGCCTCGCCCAGCGAGAGCCGCGACGGGCATCCGTCCACCACCACGCCGACTCCGCCCCCGTGGGATTCGCCCCAAGTGGTGATGCGGAAGAGTTGCCCGAAGGAGTTGCCCATGCGTCCGCGGAAGATGCGGGAAAGCGGGCCGGGGAGAAAAGCGCGATTCGCAGGCGCTCTTCGGGGCGCGTCGCCCTGCCCTGCGGTCGGATCGACGGCGGCGACCCTCCTCTCCCCCGACCGCCCGCTCCCGGCGCCTTGACCCTCGTGCCTCGCGTCCACCACGCTGCCCCATGACGTTGTCCGATGCCACCATCGCCGAACTCCGTGCCCGCTTGGGCGAGCCACAGGTCCTGACCGCGCCGGAAGACCTGATCACCTATTCTTTCGACGGCACCGCCGCGCTCCACCAGATGCCCGGTTGCGTGGTGTTCGCCCGGTCGGCGGCGGATGTCGTGGCCGTGCTCGAGATCGCCACGCGCACCCGCACGGCGGTGGTCACCCGCGGATCCGGCACCGGTCTGAGCGGCGGCTGCCTGCCGTCACCGGATTGCATCGTGCTCTGCACCGTGCGCATGGACCGCATCCTCGAGGTCGACACCGCGAACCTCACCCTGCTCGCCGAGCCGGGCGTGACGACCTTGCGCATCGCCGAGGCCGCCGCAGCCGTCGGGCTGTTCTATCCGCCGGATCCGGGCTCCATGAAGATCTCCACCATCGGGGGCAACGTCGCGGAGAACTCCGGTGGGCTCCGCGGATTGAAGTACGGCATCACCCGCAACTACGTGATGGGCCTCCAGGTCGTGCTGCCCGACGGCCAGGTGATGTCCACCGGCAACAAGTGCGTGAAGGACGTCGCGGGCTATTCGCTCAAGGACCTCTTCATCGGCAGCGAAGGCACGCTCGGCGTGGTCACCCAGGTGCTGCTGAGGCTCATCCCCAAACCCGCGGCGAAGCGCACGATGGTGGCGACCTTCCCGGAGATGGACGCCGCAGCGCAGACCGTCAGCGATATCATCGCCGCGCGGATCATCCCCTGCACGCTGGAATTCCTCGACCGCACGACGATCCGCTGCGTCGAGGACCACGCGAAGATCGGTCTGCCCGATTGCGAGGCGCTGCTCCTGATGGAGACCGACGGCCATCCGGCACAGGTCGCCGAGGAAGCGGCCCAGATGGAGGCCATCGCCCGCCGGAACGGTTGTCTGGAGGTCCGCATCGCCAAGGACGACGCCGAGGCCGACCAGCTCGCGAACGCCCGTCGCAGCGCCTTCAGCGCCCTCGCCCGGGTCGCGCCCACGACCATCCTCGAGGACGCCACGGTCCCGCGGAGCGAGCTTGCCGCGATGGTCCGCTTCATCGCCGGCGTCGCCGTGAAGCACCGGTTGCGCATCGGGACCTTCGGGCACATGGGCGACGGCAACCTGCACCCGACCTTCCTCACCGACGAGCGCGACAAGGACGAGATGCACCGCGTCGAACTGGCGTTCCACGAGATCTTCGAGGAAGCGATCCGGCTCGGCGGCACCATCACCGGCGAACACGGCGTGGGTGTGGCGAAGAAGAACTTCCTGCCCCGGTTCATGGGCGACGCCCAGATGCGCGTGATGCGCGAACTCCGCCGCGCGCTCGACCCTCACGCGGTCCTCAACCCGGGGAAGATGTTCGATTGATCCGCGCGGGACGCCGTGGATGGAGCCGTGGGAAAAAGCGGCGGGCCGGATCCCGCGATCCGGCCCGTGGCGTCTGCGGAGGTGTCATGACCTCCGACCGCTCTCACTTCACTTGAGGCGGAGGACGATCTGTTTGTCGATCTCGCTGGCGAGATAGATATCCGGCGCGCCGCCGCTCTTCCGGGCCTGGACGTTGATGCGGCTCACGCGAGGCTCGATCTCGTCGACCTTGATCCACACCGTGCGGTTGTCGATGCTGGCGACCAGCGTCTTGGCGATGGTGTTCTCACCGGTGAGCGTACCGTTGAACGCGAGGGTCTCCTTGGCCGCCGCGAACACCTGGTCGACCGGCCGCTCGTAGCGGCTCTCGATGGTGTCCTTGGCCCACGGCGCACCGATCTTGTTCCGGCCTTCCTGGGTGGAATAGCAGCCGGAAGCGGCGAGCACGACGACGCCGAGGGAGAACGCGGAGAGAAGCTGTTTCATGGCGCGCCGATGCAATCACAGCCGGCCGCGTGGTCAAGCCCCGGTTGGTGCCGGTTGAAAGGCGGGCGCCAGCAACCCGGCGCCAAGCAACCCGCCCGGTCTTGTCGGACCGGCCGCGCGGAGGCGGCACCCAGCCGGAACGATGCTTGCCCCCGGGTGGGAAAGCCGACATGGCCGTGCTCGGCACAAGCCCACACCCTCTGGATCTTCCGTGCCCGGTGGCCCGTTCACCTGATTCTTTGGTTCCATCGTTCCGGTTCGGCGCTGGTCGCGAAACGCAGGATCTCCGAGCAGCTTGGTGGGTTGCCAGCGATGAGCCGGAGAGGCGGGGCAAGGAGCGCGGAGCGCGGCGACGATCCCGGACAACGGGCCCGACCTGAAGCATCCCGAGAGGATGCCGGCAACATCCCCAAGTTGCGGGCGGGCTGCCGGCACACTTGCCCCGTTTCCGGGAGCAGGGCCGACGCCCGGGGGGGGCCGCTTCCGGTCGATGTCCCGGGCGATGGCCGGTGTCGTCCGTCGCACGATCACCTCACACCCTCTTCGTGCAGAGCAGCTCCTGTGATC
>CAIWVP010000010.1 GCA_903916195.1 uncultured Verrucomicrobiota bacterium
CGCATATCATGGTCGAAGAGTCCGGGCGGACGGCTTCGGATATACTGCTTGGCGGGCGCGCTCATATGTCTATATTAGACCACAAACAGGCTTCTCCATCAACATCATATCACACAATAACAGGTTTTCGGAAGTGCCCTTGATTTAGAAAGTGTTGCCGCCCAAACACTTCATCCATCGCCAGCCGGACGTGATGGCTGATGTTCCAGCCCATGTGCAGGAAGATTGTTCCTTCATTGTGCATCAGATCACGAATGAGGATGAGGCGTTCGTAAATCATGGCGATGAAGGAATCCGCGCCTCGCCCCCAAGTGTCGCGGTAGGCGATCTGTTCGAGGAGGTTCGGCTCCTTGTGGAAGGTTTCGCCGCCGATCTCGATGTCCATGCTGAAGTCCGCACCTACGTCGAAGGGTGGGTCGATGTAGATGAGCTTGAGGCCGCCGGCGTCCTCGATCTGGCGGCGGAGCGCGCCGCTCTTGAGGGAGGCGAGGATGAGCTTGTTGTCGCCCCAGATGAGTTTGTTGGTCCAGCCCTTGACCTGCCGTCCTCCCGTGTCGAGGCCGAGTTCCTCGTCGTCGCGCTTTTCCTTCCGGGGCTCGTCGATGTGTTCGAGGGTCTGGAAGGGGAGGATGGAGGTGCAGACTTCGCGGGACTTGCCGTTCCAGACGAGTTCGACCTCGCGTTTGTCGGCAAAGAGGAGGAAGCGGTACCTCTCGGGGAGGGGCTTGCCCAGCTCGATGAGCTTGATGAGGTCGCGTTTCTCCGCGTCGGAGAGTTCGTAGCGGTCGGCTTCGGGGCGGGACATGGTCAAAAAGGGGTTCCAATCAATTAGCCGTCAATTAAGCGCAAGTGGTGCAAGCGGCTGGAAATCAGCGTTCCACGCGCCGACAGACGGGGGCAAAAGGCATCCCAGTCAATTGGCCATCAATTAAGAATGGGCGGTGCTCAGGCCCAAGAGGGAATGTAGCTCGCATATTTTTTCCCTTGGTTTGGCCCCTCCGGCTTGATGAGCCCATCGAAGACCGCATCGGCGATGATCCGGGAGGCCATCGATTTGTTGGGTTCGGAGATGCCCAGCCGGGCGCGGAGGCTGGCGTTGGTCATGGGTTCGCGCTCGACGTAGCGGAGGCAGGCGTGGAGGTAGCAGGCGCGCAAGCGGTCGGCACGGTCCATCTCCCGGAACGGGCGATGGGTGAACAAAACGGCGCGGGTAAAGCCATCGGGCCGCTCAAAGAGCGGGGCGGGCAACTGGTGGCGCTCAGTCTCGGCGACGACCTTATCGACGCCGCTGCCACGCTCCTCGCAGATTCCGAGACGGCGCATGAAGGAGGCCAGCGCCTCGTTGCGGGAGCGGGGCGGGCTGTCGAGAAATCGCCCCGTCTCGATCAAGGGCGAGCCGGGGTTGGTGATCTCCATACGGCCCGTGAAGATCTCGATCATGGGGCCGCTGCCCGTGACGGAAAAATCCTGGTGGATCAGGGCATTGGGGACAAGTTCGCGGAGGGCCGGCTCGGGATAAAGCGGGACTTCGCGGCGAACTCCGTGATCGACGACCTCGGAGCGCGGGAGCAGGGCGTTGAGCTGGGAGAGCAACCCCTGAAATCCGGCGGCATAGCCCTTTCGAATGGGCTGCTCGCGCAGCGTCTTGAGCCGGCCCTTGCCCTCATAGACCACGATGCGGACGGTCTTGCGGCCGAGGTGCTTGAACTCCTCCAGATTTCGGGCGAAGAGGATGGCGCCGAGGTTGGTGATGTTCCACTTGCCGGCGGAGTCGGGCGAAATCAACCGGTCGTCGGCCAGCCGCGAGAGAATTTTGTCGCGATCGGTGGGCAGCGGCTGATCGAGCAGCTCAAAATAGGCGGGGTATTCGAGCAGCGAAAGCACGTCTGCCGGATCGGCGTGGGGAAGGGCGATGAGTTCCTCGAATGGGGTGGTGTCGAAGACGCGCCAGAGGTCTTTCTCAATCTGGGGGTTATCCTTGAGCTTCTGGCGATAGGAGCCGACGCGGATGAACTCGACGCCTTGAAACTGAACCGGGCGGCCCTCCGCGCGCGGAATCTCCAGCACCACCACGGGCTGACCATCGTGCGTGATTTCGTAAAAATGAAAATGCAGCCGTGGATTCAGGAGGCGGAGGAGCCAGCTCTCGATGTCCTCGTTGCCTTTTTTGGTTTGGGCGGGCTTGAAGGTCGTGCCAGTCACTTCGTGCGTGCCATCCCGCACGCCCCAAACGACGTAGCCGTTGGCCTTGCCGTGAAGCGCGGCGCTGTTGCTCAGTGCGGAAAGGTATTCGCCGATGTCTTCGGGGTTCGGGTTGTTCTCCTTGAACTCCACCCAGCCCGTCTCGCAAGGAAGTTTGCGGAGCTCGACCACGAGACCGTTGAGGTATTCGGAGGAGGGCGCGGGGTTCATGTTCAGGTTTTGTATTCCGTGAAGCTGGCCGCCAGCGCGGTGAAGGTCTTGGGCGGGTGCTTCTCGAAGCCGTTCTGGTCCACGAACACGAAGTCGTAGCGGCGCCCGTTCTCCTCGGCAGCGGTGGCATCGGCGCACCATTGTCGGAGCCGGGCCATCTTCTGCGGCAGGTCGAGTTCAGCGCGGCCCTTGGTCTCCACGATCCAGATCTTGCCGGCAGTGGTGCGGACGATGAAATCGGGATGGTAGTTGGCGAGGTCGCCGTTCGCCTTCACGTAGTCGACCTTGAAGCCGACCGCGAGGTAGTTCTTGGCGAACGCCTGCACATCGCCGGCGTCTTCCAGGAACGAAGCGAAACGAAGCTCGAAACCACCGGAGTTCGCTTCGCCGACGGTCTTGTTGAAGATGGACTTGGCCGTGGTCAGGTGGGCGCGGTGATCCGTGCGGAAGGGACGCATCTCCCGCAAACGGATGTGGCCCTCGATGTGCGTGGTGCCGGTCTCCTGGATGGTCAAGGCGTTGATGGCTGCCTTGAACGAATCGTAAAGCAGCTTGCCGGCGTCCGGTTCGGACAGGTTACGGAGGACGACGGGGTCGTCCAAGTCCACCGGCGAAGGACTGAACAGATGGTCGCGCATGAAGCTGCGGACCTTGGGATAAAGCACCTCATAGCCGCCAACGAGCCGGAGGTCTTTGAGCAATTGGCGCGCGAAGAAGGCGACGACCGAGCGATAATCCGCGGGTCCGGTGCCGTCGAGACGGATGGTGTGATGCACCTCGGCGTCGAGCATGGTCTTGAAGACGATCTCGCGGGTCTCCTCCGGCGTGAACGGCTTCAGCGGCAACGGAGCGTTCCCGAATGTGGCCGGGTCGAGTGCCTCCAGGTTCTTGAACTCTCGCTGGAAACGCCGGGTGAGCTTTGGCAGCGGGATGTCGAGGGCGTCGAGGTCCTTGTCCTCGCTTTCCGTGTCCACCTCCACGATGAGCGGATCCTGCCGGGTCGTCCCGCTGCCCATGGGCACGCGCTCGAAGGATACGCCTTCGCTCTGGATGGACTCGACGAACTCCATGAACGCAGGCGTGCCCATGACGGAGACGGTCTCGCGGACCACGTCGTTGCCGAAATACATCCGGCGCAGGCCGCGCCCGAGGGTCTGTTCGGGAAGGATGTCGCTCTTCGCGGCATAGGCCCGCAGACCCACGATGGTCGTGACGTTCCGCACGTCCCAGCCCTCCTTGAGCATGAGGACGGACACGATGGCCTTGTGCGGCGACTTAGGCGTATCGATCTCATTGGCCTCCCTGCGGAGCCTTTCAAGCTCCTCCTTGTTCTTGCCCGAAGCCGCCTCGGAGATCTCGCCGTTGTTCTTGGTGTGGATGACCAGCACCGCGCCCTGCAACTCGGGGCAGATCTTCTCCAGATACGCGCCCACGTCGTCACAGTTGCGGGTGTCGTCCACCATGACGAAGAGCACCGCCTTCTTCCCAAGCGCCCTGTGCTCCGCATGGCTCTTGCGCCATTCCTCGACGCCGAGCTTGAGATAGTCGTCGTATTTCTCGGTGAAGATCGCGCTCTTCTTCTCGTGGAGCTTGTCGCGGCTCACCACGTCGGGCAGGACGGGATGCTTGACGACGTTCTGGTGGATGGCCTCGACCAGTGGATAGTCGGAGACCGTCTGGACGAAGATCGCGCCGTTGTCGTGGCGAGGGGTGGCGGTCACGTCCACCTGCAAGGCGAGGCGGCGGTCCTTCTGGAGCATTTTGTGGTGGATGTCCTGGATGGATTTGAACCACGCCATGCGGGGATCGTGGATGTGGTGCGCCTCGTCGTTGAACACGGCGAGTTCTTCGATCTCGCGGACGATCTCGCCGAGGTCGGCCTTGCTGTCGGTGGTCTTGCCGGCAGGCTTTTTCCCGAAGGCATCCGAGAGGAAATAGTCGCGCAGGTCTTCGTCCTCCAAGGACGGGTCGCGAACCTCACCGAGGAAGACGCGGTGGATGTTCGTGAGGAAGAAATTACCGGTCTCGCGGACGACGCGGACGTCGTCCTGGATGTGCAGCGTGAGCTGGAAGTCGTCTCGCCAGTTGCGCCCTTCAAGGCCGTTCGGGGGCAGGATGGGGTCGTTGAAGAAGATCTTGAGCCCGTCGAAATCTGCCCGGAGACGGTCCAACACGATGATGTTGGGCGCGATGACGAGAAAGTTGCGGGAGAGAGCGGAGTCGGTCTCGTAGAGCTTGTGGAAGAAACTCCAAGCGATGAGCAGCGAGAGGACCTTGGTCTTGCCGGCTCCGGTCGCCATCTTCAGCACGTAACGAGGCCAATCCTCGGGGAACATGCCGCTGGACACAGCGCCTGAGGCGTCGAAGCGGAGGAGGTCGTATTTGTCGCGGGCGCGGCGGACCTCGTGGAGCCAGATGACGGTTTCGACGGCTTCCCGCTGCGCGAAATAGTAGCGGAAGGACGAGCGCGACCCATCGGCGTTCTCGGTCAGATGTTCGGACTCGAACCAATGTCGCAGCAAGGCCGTGGAGGTCGCCGATGCTCCCGGATACCCTTGATTGCGCCAGGCATGGATCTCCTTGCGGACATTCGCGACGAGCGGCGGGAGCAGCTTTTCGTAGGAAGTGCCTCGGAGAGCCTCATCGGCGGGAAACCAGCGCTGGGCCGGGATCAGAGGAGCGTAGGGCGAAGCGGGGAACTCCGGGTGGAGAGACATGATGGCGTTGCGTTCGGATCGGTGCGCTTCGTTGTGCCCCCAGTACGAACCTCGCGCGAGAATCCACCGCTCGTGGATGATTTCAGAAACGGTCCAAACTCAGGAGACAACGCCAGCGATGGCACACTGAAGCCTCTGCTGAGCGCAAGGCCCGGCTCAGAGTGATTCCAGGCGAGGCCAACGTGATTGGCGGCACCTACGAGCGGAACTGCATGGTTCTCAGGACGCCTTGTAGTCGGCGGGTACGGGTACGACAGCCTACCAAGCTTCTTGATAAACCCAATGGGCCCTTCCGCCCTTTTCATCCGTCTCACCTTCCTCGACCCAGTGCTGCTTCCGATGGCCGCCTCCGAGCACGCCTTCACCTTCTCGCTCGCGGCTCCGCCCGAAAGTGTCCAAGTGGTTGAAGCCAGCTCGGACTTGCTCACGTGGTCGCCGGTGGCCACCAACCGGGTCCCGGGGAGCGGAGTCATCGCGATGCGCGACCTGTCGCGCTACATCGATCCGGCCAAGGCGCCGGCGGACCCGATGGAGAACATCGAGCGCCGGAAGCGGGAGATCGCGGAGAAGGCGGCGGCCGAAGCGAAGCCGTGACACGGCGCGCTGAACGTTCGATGGCCAACGCCCAACGCCCAACGCCGGGACGTGGGACCTTGGATCCAAGACCTCGGACGCCCGCCCCTCACCCTCCCGTCCGGATATCCGCGATGAGCCGTTCGAGCCGGCGGCCGTATTCCACGAAGTTCGAGCGCAACGTGTCGTCCTGGGCGTCCGCGGCGGCGCCGTGGAAGACGGCGACCATGTGCGGCTCGATGCTGATCCCGCCGTCGTAGCCGCGCGCCAAGGCATCGGCCAGGATCCGCCGGACCGCGCCGTCGCCTTCTCCGGGCCAGGCGTAGTCGGCGTCGTTCTTCGCCGGATTCCAACGGGCGTCCTTCACATGGATGTGGGTCACGTGGTCGCGGACGTGGGTCCAGAACTCCCAAGGGTCCTGCCGCGGCCACGGTTTCGGGCCGGAGCGGTCGACGTTGAAGACGGGGTTGGCGGTGTCGAAGACCCATTGGAGCCCTGGCACCGCATCGAGAAGTTCCAAGGCGTGGCGCCAGCTCATGCCGCCGTGGTTCATGCAGTTCTCGTGCACGGGCTGGAGGCCGGCGTCGAGGAACAGGGCGGTCACCTCGCGGACGCGGCGGACGACCTCGGCGGGCAGCGTCGCCTCGTCGTCGTCGGGCTTGAAGCTCATCACCCGGACGAACCGGGTGCCGAGCCGCTGCATCCGCGGGATGCACCGCCGCACCTCGCCGAGCGTGACCTCGTGCGGGTCGGCGACCTTCTTGGCCCAGTTCATCACCGTGGAGCCGAAGCAATGGACGGCGATACCGGCCTCGGCGAGCTGGGCGGCGGCGAGGTCGAAGGCCGCGTCGGGGATCTCGTGGAGATTGGCCTTGGGGAAACCGGGAACGAGGACGTTGCGCGCCTCGAGGTGGCGCCAGCCGAGCTCGCGGGTGGCCTGGATCTGGGACGCAAGGGAGTTGCCCGCCTCGTCGCCGATGCCGCAGAGAATCATGCGCGCAGCATCGCGCGCAGCGGCGATGCTGGGAACGAAAAAGCCGCCCGGTGGGGCGGCTCATCGGTGGGGTGCGGCTCCGGTCAGGCCTTTTTGCCTCGGGCAGCGGTCGCGGCCTTCACGCGAAGCTTCTTGCGCTTGATGTAGGAGGAGCGGCGGGAACGTTTCTGGACTTTGTTGGATTGTTGACCCATAGCAGTTTTCGTTTACGAGAATGAATTCGAAACAGGGAACTAAACTGCGGAGTTGGCGGGCCGCCATCAACACCTTTTTCCCGTGCCTCTTGGCGGCGGGGTGGGTCGCCGGCTGCGCCACGACACCAGAAGCGAAGCTGGAGAAGGAGGAGGAGAAGGAGGTCGCGGCGATCCGGCTGCACCTCGAAACCAAGGACGACGCACCGAAATCGAGGGTCGTCTCCGTGCTCCGCAACAACCCCGTCACGCTGTCGGTCGACACCGAACCGTTCCTCGACGAGCGCGACATCGTGCGCGCCCGGTTGGTCGATGCCTTGGGCGGGACCGCCATCGCCATCGACTGCACCTTCCACGGGCGACTGGCTTTGGAGATGACCAGCGTGTCGCGGCTCGGCCGGCGCATGGCGGTCGTCAGCACCTGGACGACCGGCAAGGACCTGACCGAGACGCGTTGGTTGGCGGCGCCGATCTTCCGGGAACCGCTCCGCGACGGCGCCTTCAGCTTCATCGCCGACTGTTCCCGCGAGGAGGCGGAGCACATCGTGCGCGGCCTGAACAACGTGGCCATCAAGCTGGAGAACCAGCCCAAGCCGCCGAAGGCCGCGAAGGCGAAGGCGAAGCCTGCCGCCCCGAAGCCGGAGGAGGACCCGATCAAGGCGTTCAAGGAGGCCCGTTGATGCGCCGGGTCCTGCGTGCGGCGATGGCCGCGCTTTTCCTGGTTGCCGCGATCCCCGGTGCCGCCGAGACGTTCCTCTTCCCGACCGCCAACCGCGCCCTGCTCGAACCGGGCGCGGAGGAACGTTTCTTCGTCGGGACCGCCGGCAAGCCGTGGACCAGCGGGCAGTTCGGATGCGTCCGCAGCGACGGCAACCAGCTGCACGAAGGCCTCGACATCCGCAGTATCCAGCGCGACCGCCGCGGCGAGCCCGTCGATCCGGTCAACGCCACCGCCGAAGGCGTCGTCGCCTACGTCAACAGCAGGTCCGGCCTCTCGAACTACGGCAACTACGTGGTGCTCCGGCACTCGATCGAGGGGCTGGAGGTCTATTCCCTCTACGCGCATCTCAGCGCCGTCCGGTCCGGCCTGAAGATCGGCGACCGCGTCCAGGCCGGCGAGCGCATCGCCACCATGGGACGCACCTCGAACACCCGGCAGCGCATCACGCAGGACCGGGCGCACTGCCACTTCGAGCTGGATCTGGTGGTCAACGACCGTTACGCGCAGTGGCACAAGGACCGCCTTGAAGGGCAGCGGAACGACCACGGAAACTTCAACGGTCGCAACCTGATGGGTTTCGACCCCGCCGCCGTGCTCCGCGAACAAGCCAAGCTCGGCGCGGCATTCAGCCTGGTACGCTACCTCCAGTCGCAACCGGAGATGTGCCGCGTGATGGTCCGCGGGAAGAGCCTCGGATGGGCGCGGCGGTATCCGCAGTTCGTGCAGCGCAACCCGGTCGCCGAGCGGGAAGGCATCGCTGGATACGAGCTGTCGCTCACCTTCAACGGGATGCCGGTCCGCGTCATCCCTCGGGCGGCCTCGGAGATGAGATCGTCGGCCAAGGTCGCGCTCCTTTCCGTCACCGAAGCCGAGCGCGAACGCCAACCGTGCGGCAAACTCGTCTTCAAGCGCGGCCAGGTCTGGACCCTGCTCGCCCACGGCCAGGACCTCTTGGACCTGCTGACCTACTGACCCACTGGCTCACCCGCTTCCGCTGGCATAGCACGCTGAAGGCGCGCCCCAGATGCTCCGGATGCGTGAGTATCTGGAATTGCCGGACCCGCGATGCGTCCCACGGTTCGAGGCTAGCTCCCCGCCCGGCAAGGAGTCGAAGTGGAACGGAGGGTCGGACCGCATGTTCGTGCCAAAGGAGGGCGCGGGACTTCGGCTTTCCATTGCTTCCGAACTGTGCGAGAAGAATCGGATGAAAACGCTGGACCAGCGCCTGCTGGACACCGCGACCCGAAGGCTCGTGGTGGAATTCCAGCCCGAGCAGGTCTGGCTTTACGGCTCGCACGCTTGGGGGCAGCCGCACGCCGACAGCGACGTGGACCTGCTCGTGGTGGTGCCGCACAGCGACGAATCCCCGATCCGGCGCTCGCAGCGCGCGCACCGGTGCTTGCGTGGCCTGCGGATGCCCAAAGATGTGCTGGTCGAGACCCGGCAAGAAGTGGACCGCGTGCGGGACCTCACGACTTCGCTGGAGAACACGATCTTGACCCGAGGGCGCCGGCTCTATGGCTGAGACGATCACCGAGACCAAGGCGTGGATGTCGAAAGCGTGGCGCGATCTGGAGACCGCCCGCCGGGCAGTGGCCGGCCAGCCCCCGTTCTACGACGTGGCCGTCTATCACTGTCAGCAGGCGGCGGAGAAAGCCGTCAAGGCGTTCCTCGTCCGGCACGGTCAGCCTTACGAGAAGACGCACGATATCGAGGTGCTGGTCGACATCGCGGGCGAGATCGAGCCCGGCTTCCGCCAGTGGGCCGACGCCGCCGATGCGCTGACTCCCTACGCCACCCGGTTCCGTTATCCGAACGCGACCTTCGCCGTCGATCCGCTGCCGGTGGAATATGACGAGGCGTTGCAGCAAGCCCAGGGCATCTACGATTTCGTGCGGGATCTGCTCCCGCAGGATGCGCGCCCATGAACCGCCTCCGCGTCCGACGGTGAACCACCGACGACGTGGACCTCGATGGCTTGGCGCACTGC
Source organism: uncultured Verrucomicrobiota bacterium (assembly GCA_903916195.1). Lineage (GTDB taxonomy): Bacteria > Verrucomicrobiota > Verrucomicrobiia > Limisphaerales > UBA9464 > CAIVQB01. Next base: position 9,599 of record CAIWVP010000010.1, read on the forward strand.
GCGAAGCCGCCGGCTAGTAGGTCCACGGCGATCGGACGCTCAACCCATGGACGGTGCCGGTGTTCCAAGGTCGCGCTCCTTTCCGTCACCGAAGCCGAGCGCGAACGCCAACCGTGCGGCAGACTCGTCTTCAAGCGCGGCCAGGTCTGGACCCTGCTCGCCCACGGTCAGGTCCTCTTGGACCTGCTGACCTACTGACCCACTGGCTCACTGGCTCACCCGCTTCCGCTGGCATAGCGCGCTGAAGGCGCGCCCCAGATGCTCCGGATGCGTGAGTGTCTGGAATTGCCGGACCCGCGATGCGTCCCAGGCGGCGAAACCCGC
>CAIWVP010000011.1 GCA_903916195.1 uncultured Verrucomicrobiota bacterium
ATGTCTGCCCGCCAGTCCAAATCGCTCTCTCCGGCAGCGTCACGACGACCGTGACCCGCTCAGTACGCGGGTGCGATCGGACGTAGCGCCGAGTTGCACTCGGCTGTATCGCGGATTTGAAATCCGCAGACGCTGCGGCAGGTGAGCGCGTCGGGCCTTGCTGACGGCCTGCCGAGTGCAACTCGGCGATACAGCAGGTTGCAAACTTGCGTCACGAGCGGCCGCCACTTTTGATCTCACCCGGACCGGTATGGGGGCGCGAGGGGGAGAAAGGGATCGAGCTGCGTCGGAGGGTGCCGCTTCGTGCTCTGCGTCGCCATCCAGACCGGGCCGCGGATGCCGGCGGGCTACTGCTTGCGAAGGCTGAAGTAGTCGCGCACCTGCCCTTTGCTGCCGATGAACTTCACCTCGGCGACCGGCCCGTCGATGTCGATCACCAGCGAGCCGAGCTTGTTCAAGGAAAGGTACATCGCCGGGTGGTCCAGCTTGCCGCCGCTCGCCTGGCCGGCGCTGCCGCTCACGACGTAGACCGCGCCTCCGTGCGGCCGGAGCCCGGCGGATTTCGTGTAGGCGCCGTCACCGTCGGGACGTCCGTCGCGGCGGTCCTTGATCATCGAGGCGACGAGGTTCGTGCTGGTGCCGTAATGGCCGTCGAGCAGGAAGCTGCGCTCGTAGCCGTGGCTGTGGCCGGTGAGCACGAGGTCCACCCCGCCGGCCTCCAGGATGGGCAGGATGTTCTCGCGCATCTGTGCCATCCGGCCGTCGCTATCGCTGCGTTTATCGGAATCGTGCGAGCCCTTGGTGTAGGGCGGATGATGGAAGAAGCAGACCACCCAGTCGCGCGCCGTCGAGGCGAGGTCGGCCTTCAGCCAGGTCGCCATCGCGCCGTCGGCGCTGCGGTCGGTGTCCTGCGAATCGAGGCAGATGAAGTGGATGTCGGCGTGGTCGAACGCGTAGTAGGCCTCGGTGCCGCTGGGCGATCCGCCGCTCTGCCCAAGGGTGGGCAAGGTGAAGACGTCGTAGTACACGCCCGATTGCGTGCCGGAGTTCGCGCTGCCGGCGTCGTGGTTGCCGAGCGCCGGCCAGAGCGGCGAGACGCGGTGGAGCGGCGCGTAGATGTCGAAGACCGCCTTGCCGTATTCCTTGTCCGTGCCGGTGTTGTAGGCGTTGTCGCCGAGCATCAGCCAGACGTCCGGATGTTTGCCGCCGCTCCACTGGTAGAAGGCGTCGCGCACGGCGATCTGGTTGGTGTTCGCGGTGCCGGGGTCGCCCAGCGCCCAGATGCGCGTCGGCCGGGCCGGGCCCGGGACCGGCGGCGTGACGAAGCTGTGGTCCTCGCCGATCGCGTTGAGCCACTGGTTCGTGGCGGTGCCGACCGCGTAGTAATAACGGGTGTCCGGCTTGAGCTTCTTGAGCTGGACGATGTGTTCCGTGAGGACGCCGGCGTGGGTGACGAGGTTGGTCGCGGTCCCGGGCGTCCGGCCGTAGCGCACGTAGCCTTTGCTCTGCTTCTCCGTGCGCCAGCGGACGACCATCGAATTGGTGGTCGCCATCTGGAGATACGGTCCGCGGGTCGGTTTCTCGGCGGCGCGGGTCGCCGGCAGGAACGACAACAGGAGGAGGACGATGACGACGGGTTTCATCACGGGACGGGGGCACTCTCCGGACCGGCGGGCAGCGCGGCAAGCTTGCCTTCCAACTCGCGGCGGAGTTCGAGCATCGCCAAAGTGCGCTGTCGGCCGGAGGGGAGGCTATCGATGGCGGCGCCGGCCGAACGGTAGGCGGCCCGCGCATCGGCGATGCGCCCGGCCTGCTGGAGCAGGTCGCCGCGGCGCGCCAACCAGGTCTCTTTGCGCTCGCTGGCGGCGACGAGCGTGTCCAACCGGGAAAGGGCGGCGTCGAAACCTTTGCGCCGGGTCTCGATCTCGATGGCGAGCAGCTGGAGCGAGGGCAGGGGACCAATCTTGGCGAGGCCCTCGTCGAGTCCGGCGAGCGCCTCGGTGGCAGGGTCGCCCGTCAGCGCGAGTTGGGCGTGACACCGTTCGACGAACCACTCGGGCCTCGGCTCGACCGACAGCGCGATGGCGCGATGATAATCGGGCACCGCCTCGGAGAAACGCCCGCTGCGGGCCAAGGCGCGGGCGGACAGGAACCATCCCTCGGCGCTCCCGGGGCGGAGCGTCGTGAATCGCGCGAGCCGCTTCGCGGCGTCGGCCGGCTTGCCTTCGTCCAACGCGAGGCGGCCCAGTCGGAAGAGCGGTTCCGGGTCGGCGGGAGAGAGCTTCTGCGCCTTCTGGAAATCGGCGCGCGCGGCGTCGAACTGGTCATGGAGCCGGTTCAGTTCGCCGCGGCGGAGGTAGAGGGACGGATCCGATCCGCGGCCGTCGATCTGGCGGGTCAGCTCGGCGATCTGTTCGTGGAGCGGTCCGTCGGCCGACGCCGGGGATAGGAAGCTCGCCAGGAGCCAGGCCAAAGTGGCGGCATTCCGACGGGAGGCGCCGGAGAGCCCTCCTGCCGCCGAAGCGATCAGCATCCGGAGTTCCGCGGTCGCACGGCTGAGGGCGAGGATTCTTCCGGACCACGCGGACCGCCGGACGGCAGAACCCCGGACCATGGTGCTCTCAGGTCCTGCCCCGTGTCCGTGTTGGAACGGTCTCACGGCTTCAGGGCGTCGATGAAGGCCATCTCCAGGTCGCCCTTGTGCTTGCAGGCGATGGAGCCCCTTGGCTCGTACCGGACCTGGTCGCGCACGCGCTCGAGGAACGCGGCCGAGGCGTTGATCCGCCCGGGGACGCTGGCCGCCTCGATGCGCGCGGCCGTGTTCACCGTGTCGCCCCAGAAATCGTAGGCGAACTTGCGGACGCCGACGATGCCGGGAGGCGCGGGGCGAGATACTTGGCATCCAGCCGGCAGAGGGTGGTGGTGTCATCCATGGTCTGCTGCCGAGTCTTCGTGGCGCGGGGTGGGATGACAAGGCCCGCATGTTCCCGTCAGATCGTGACGCGGCCTTCGAACACGAACGTGGCCGGACCGTTGAGCTCGACGCCGGAGAAGCCGCCGTCCGTCTCGGCGAAACCGACCTGCAGCTCGTCGCCGCCCTGCACCTGCACGCGCACCGGCGATCGGAAGCCGTGGACGCGGCTGCTCACGATCGCGCATGCGGTCACGCCGGTGCCGCAGGCGAGCGTCTCGCCCTCGACCCCGCGTTCGTAGGTGCGCACGCGGATGAAGTCCGGCCCCTTCACCTCGACGAAGTTCACGTTCGTTCCGCGCGGGCTGAAATGCGGATGGAAGCGGAGCTCATGCCCGAGCGCCATGACCATCGCTTTGTCCGCGTCCGGCACGAACACCACGGCGTGCGGCACCCCCGTGTTGAGCGAATGCACGGTGAGCTCGCCGGCGCTGGTGGCGACCTTCTCGCCGAGGCGCAGGCCGTGCGGCGCGGTGAGCCCGACGGTCACGCGTTCGCCGTGGAACGTGGCCGTGATGACGCCGGCGGCGGTCTCGAAGGTGGTCTTGCCGGCCGCACCGGTGAGCTTCTGGATGTAGCGGCCGAAGCAGCGCGCGCCGTTGCCGCACATCTCGGCATCTGATCCGTCGGAGTTCCAGAACTGCCACGCCCACTCGGCCTTCCCCGAGGCACAGGGCACCAGCAGCATCAGGCCATCGGCGCCGATGCCGAATTGGCGATGGCAGAGCTTGGCCACCTGCTCGCGGGTGAGGTCGAGGCGGCCGTCGCGGTTGTCGGCCACGATGAAGTCGTTGCCCGCCCCGCTCATCTTCACGAAATCCAATTGCATGGGCGGAGAGGCTAGTCGGCGGCGGCGAGGTGACAAGCCCGGCCGCGGCTACGGAACACGCACCCGGTAGAACCGCCCCGGCCGATCGGCCTGCGCGGCTTCGGCGAACTGCGCCCGGCCCTGCGGACTGAGCGTGTGCGTGCTCACGGGGTCCAGTCGGCCCGGCCGCCGTCCTCGCTCGCCTCCACCAGCACGGAACTCCCGGCCACCCCCGCGAGGCTGAAACCGAACCGGCCCTCCGTCAGACCGAGCCGGCCGTCCTCCGCCACGATGCGCGCGCTGATGTGCCAGATGGATGTCCGTGTAGCCGTTACAAAACTCAGCCACTTTTTTCAACTTTGACTTCTAGGTAAAAAAAGGTTTCGAGGATGAAATGAGGTTCTGCACCTCACATTCTCAGCAAACCATCTGCTTCGGGGCCAGCCCACGGCGCCGCAGGGAATCGGCAAGGTCCCGGAGACTCCGGCTGTCCTGTCCCTCCACGGCCAGGAGGACACGCGTCGGACGCCGGTTCTGCTTGGGTTCGCTGACAATCGTCAGGTAGTCCTGTCCCCGGGCCCGGCAGACCTCGTCGACGCCGATCACACGGACCTGGCCCAGGTCCATCCGCCCATGGGCTTGGGCGACGTGGTGGAGCAGGACCGTCCAGACCCGTTGTGGATACTCCCCGACGGTGCGGGCGGCATCGGCGACGGTCATGCCGCTACGAGCCATGAGCAGAATCATCGACTCCATGAACAGCGAGAAGCCGCTGTGGGGCCGGGCCCACGGCACCGCCACCCGCTTGACGCCGGTTCCGGGCCCAGCGTCCCCGCGGGGGACGTGCGCGTTCACGTAGCACTCGAACTGGAAGAAGTTCATGTGCCGCCAAGAACGCGGCTCGCTGTCGTAGACGGCGCGGTCCTGGCCGCTTTCCGGGTGCGGGAAGCGGCTTCCCGGAGGGAAATCCACCTCGATGTCCAGGCGCTTCAGCTCCGGATCGAATCGCACCTCCACCACCGTCCACGGCGTGCCGGCCAAACCCAGGGCCAAGGCGAAGACATCCTTCTGGTCCACGGCGATGGGGATAGCACCGGCCGAGGCGGCCGTCACCATCGCACAGCCCGCCGGATAAACGAGCCCGGCGGCGGGCTGCGAGCCCAAGCTCGCGCCGCCGGGCGGTCGAAGTCCCTCCAACTCACCCACACAAAGTCATCAGGAGCCAAAAAAACACAGGTCAATGTTTTAGGGTAGACCTGTCTTTGCAGCAAATGCATTCAATGGGTGTGGTGGAATTAAATGATTTAACATTCGCGGCAAGCTGCTATTTATCACGAAGCTCGGAGAGTATTGGTTGTTTTGGTGGCTACGGAAACTTCATAGCTTCAAACTGGCGGTATGAACTAAATCTGAAGAAGCTGCGGTGGGAGAAAATGCCAGAATATGGGATCGTCCCTTGGAAACGCACTGAAACCACATACTTTTCCGATACAATAAAGGACCACTTTTATATCTTTGGCGGGAGAGGGAATCAGTCAGGAAAAGAACGTGAACAGGTACAAGGGCTAAAAAATTTCAATGGAATATATTATCATCTGGGAGACTTATGGAGATTTGACCACCAGAGCAATCGGTGGTCATGCTTGTTTGATGTGCAATCGTGGGCACAGCCCAATGTTAATAATGGTATCTTCCATACAGGGATCGGTCTACCTGTGTTGCTGAGCGGAAGCGCAACCGGTTCCGCAGGCGAAGCTCAATTCCATATTTGGGAGGGGGAGGAAGGTAAGGTTCCGCGGACTCTACCCAACCAAGGGGAGCGTATCGCGATGTATCGTTGCTGGAGTCTGCTCCAAGAACCTGAATCGCGGGACATGTGGGTTTTTGCTGACGAAGGAGTCTTCGCAGTCACCCTGCGTAAAAACTGATTTTAAGGGGTGGTTGCTGCCGTCAGCCTCCACGTTTAGCTCGGTATCCATTGCGCCAAACTGCTTTCCAAATAGGTACGGTGTCCAAGCGGCGTGGCTATGACGAGGCATCGAGGGTCCTGATGAGTGTAAGCGTCACGCCGAGCCCCTGCTGGGTGCATAAGAGTGATAGCGTGAAGACGATGACACTTATGCAGCGAGCCGGGATGGCCTGTTTGCCGGACGGATCCAGTTGGCGGGGTGATGGCGGCGATCGGGCCGGTGGTCACGGCGGGGAGGCGGGTGAGGACGTCGCGGAGATAGGCGGAGGGGTCGATCTTGCGCCGCCTGCAGCTCTCGATGAGCGAGTAAAGGATGGCACCGCGTTGGCCGGCGCCGGCTTCAACCACGAAGAGCCGGTTCTTCTTGCCGAGGCCGGTGTGCCTGGTGGCGTTCTCTACGAGATGGTTGTCGATCTCCACGCGTCCGTCGTCCAGATCCGCGTTCATCCCGGCCCACCGGCCCACCGGCCCAGCGCATAGCGGTCGGCCCGGGGCTCAGATCCCTTCGGCGTAGGACATCTGGTGGGCCACGGCGGATTCGGGCGGCAGCGCGTCACCTTCGCGGGAGAGCACGCGGTATTCGCGGATCTGGAAGCTGACCTCGCGGTCCTCCTCGAGGCCGAGCCGGCTGAACTCCTCCTTGGTGATGCGGGCGCGGATCACCAGCCCGCTCGGCGTCTCCAGCTCCAGGCGCAACAGCACGCCGAGGAAGTACACGTGCTTGAGCGTCGCCCGATGGCGGTGCTCGCCGAGATTGGACGAGACCTGGACCGCGTAGGGCCGGAATCCGATGCGGAGGGTGCGGCCTTCGGCGGCGCCGTGCGCGGGGAAGGAGAGCTCGTTTACGCGCGCGTGGCCGTCGCGGACGGTGAGCTCGAGCACGTTCATCACGCCGATGAAGCGGGCGACGAACTCGTTCTTCGGCTGCTCGTAGACCTCGCGCGGCGTGCCGATCTGCTCCAGCCGTCCGCGGCTGAAGATGACGATGCGGTTGCTCACCTCGAGCGCCTCCTCTTGGTCGTGGGTGACGAAGACGGTCGTGACATCGAGGTCGTCGTGGAGCTGCACGAGCCATTCGCGGAGCTCTTGGCGGATCTTGGCGTCGACCGCGCCGAAGGGCTCGTCGAGCAAGAGCACGCCGGGTCGGGGCGCGAGGGAACGGGCGATGGCGACGCGCTGGCGCTGGCCGCCGGAGAGCTGGTGCGGATACCGGCGCGCGAGACCGTCGAGACCGAAGAGCTTGAGCAGTTCGCCGACGCGGTCGGCGATGTCGGCCTTCTTCCACTTCTTGATCTTGAGGCCGAAGGCGATGTTGTCGAAGACGCTCATCGTCTTGAACAGCGCGTAGCCCTGGAACACGAACCCGATGTTGCGCTGCTGCACGCTGACGTCGTTCACGCGCTGGCCGCGGATGAAGAGGTCGCCCGAGGTGGGCACCTCGAGGCCGGCGATCATGCGGAGCACGGTCGTCTTGCCGCCGCCGCTGGGCCCGAGCAGCGCGACGAGCTCGCCCTCGCCGACGGTGAACGAGACGTCGCTGACGGCGGGGACGTCGCCGAAGCGTTTGGTGACGTTGCGGAGTTCGATGGACATGGGGGGGAGAGCTATCAGCTATCAGCCTTCAGCAGGGCGGCGGTTGGGCGAGAGTTTCTGGATCAGGGAAGCGGGCATGCGTTCGACCTCGATGAGAAGGTCGAGCGTGGCGCGATGATCGGGCTGGGAAAGAAAATCCAGGTCTTTGGCCAGCTCCAGGTGAGATCCGGGTTCGCAGGCGGAACCCATGGCCATGAAGACCAAGCGGGCAAAATCGGCATCGCTTCCGCGACCCCGGCCTTCGGCGAGATTGGCGACATCGGCGGTGACGGCGGTCGCGGCCCGCCGCATCCGGCGGGTGAGGCTGGACGGTTCACGTTTCGGGGACGCACCCGTGAGCGTGTCGACCTTGGGGCCGGGCGGATGCGCCTTCTGCCACACGGGGAGCTGACGAAGATCCTGCATCGGCGTTTTCAAAGCGGATGGCTGACGGTGGACGGTTCCTCCACCTCCTGCGATCGCTCCATCTCCAAGGACTGCCGGTGTTCCAGCCATGTCTTCACGCCGAGGGTGAGCAGGGCGAGCAGGGCGAGCAGGCTGGCCACGCCGAAAGCGGCGGCGGCGTTGTACTCGTTGTACAGCTTCTCCACGCGCAGCGGCATGGTCTCGCTCAGACCGGACACGCGTCCGCTCACGACGGCCACCGCGCCGAACTCGCCCATCGCGCGGGCGTTGCAGAGGATCACGCCGTAGAGCAGGCCCCACTTCACGCTCGGCAGCGTGACATACCAGAAGGTCTGCAAGCCGTTCGCGCCCAGCGTGAGCGCCGCCTGTTCCTGGTCGCTGCCCTGCGCCTGCATCAGCGGGATGAGTTCGCGCGCCACGAACGGGAAGGTGATGAACAGCGTCGCCAGCACGATTCCCGGGACGTTGAAGATGATCTTCATGTCGTGCGCGTCGAGCCATTCGCCGAGATAGCCCTGGAGGCCGAAGAGCACGACGAACATCAGGCCGGCCACGACCGGCGAGACGGAGAAGGGGAGGTCGATCAGCGTCAGCAGCAGCGCCTTGCCCTTGAAATCGAACTTGGCGACCGCCCAGGCCGCGACCACGCCGAAGAAGCAGTTCAACGGCACGCTGATCGCCGCGACCAGCAGCGTCAGCCGGATCGAGGCCAAGGTGTCCGGCTCGACCAGCGCGCGGAAGTAGGAGCCGAAGCCCTTGCTCAGCGCCTGGTAGAACACGTTGGCCAGCGGCAGCACTAGGAAGGTGCCGGCGAAGAGCAGCGCGATGGTGATGAGCGTCCATTTCACCAAGGGTGATTCCTCGGCGCCCCGTTGGGATTTCGCCGAAGCGGCGGGACGGGATCTGGCGACTGAAGACACGGCGGAGTGGATAGAACGAGAGTGGATCGTGGATTGAAGAACGGGAACGGTGCGCGGTTCAGATCTGGTCCAGCTGAGATCTTCGGAGGCCGCTGAGCATCTTTCCTTGTTCTTCCGCAGCCGTGTAAAGCCGATGGAACTCGGCTTCCGTGATGAAGCCTTGGCGTCGGCCGATGAACGCCTGTGACACGACCTCGAACAACGAGCCGGCCGCGATCTCCAAAAAGCGGGCGAAGTCCGTCTTGGAGAAACGGCTGCTGCCTTCGGCGATGTTGGAAGAGATCGAGACCGCCGCCCGCCGCATTTGGTTCGTCAGGCCGAACCGTTCATCCGCCGGGAATGATTGCGTGGTGCGATACACCAGGTCGGCGAACGCGACCGCCTTCTGCCATGTCTCCAGCCGTTCAAAGATGAACATAGTCTTTTTCGTGGTCTGTTTCTCGGTCGTTCGGGTCGTCGCTTGCGTGGCTCGATCTGTATCCACCATCCACTCACTTCAATCCACTACTCTTGGAAGCGCGAGGCCCAGCGCTCGAGCGCGTTGATGCCGATGAGCAGGGTGAACGAGAACACGAGCATCACCACCGCCAGCGCCATCGCGCCCGTGTAATCGTATTCTTCGAGCCGGTGCACGATGAGCAGCGGCGTGATCTGGCCCTCGAAGACCTTGTTGCTGGAGATGAAGATGACCGAGCCGTATTCGCCGATCGCCCGGGCGAACGACAGCGCGAAACCGGTCAGCAACGCCGGCGTCAGGGTCGGCACGATGACGGAGAAGAACGTCCGCAGGCGTCCTGCGCCGAGCGTGGCGGCGGCCTCCTCGGTCTCCCGGTCGAGGTTCTCCAGCACCGGTTGTAGCGTGCGGACCACGAACGGCAGCCCGACGAAGGTGAGCGCGACCACGATGCCGAGCCACGTGTACGCGACCTTGATCCCCAGCGGCATGAGGAACCGGCCGAGCCAGCCGTTGCCCGAGAAGAGGTCGGCAAGCGTGAGGCCGGCGACCGCCGTGGGCAGCGCGAACGGGAAATCGACCAGCGCGTCGAGCACCCGGCGCCCGGTGAACTCGTAGCGCGCGAGCACCCAGGCGAGCAGCGTGCCGAAGACCGCGTTGAGCAGCGCCGCGGCGAGCGACGCGCCGAAGGTGAGGCGATACGTCGCCACCGCGATGTCCGCGGTCGCGAGCTTCCAGAACTCCGCCCACGTCATGTGCGTGGCCACGCGGAGCGACAGCGCGCCCATGGGGATCAGCACCAGCAGGGCGAGGTAGGTCACCGTGTAGCCGAACGTCAGGCCGAAGCCGGGCAGCGGGCTGGATCGTTTGAATGCCATCAGCGGATAGGCGGGTTCTGCCGCCCACGGGGGAGCATCCGCACGCTTGGGGCGGTCGTCTTCGGTCGGTCCATGCTCGGTGATGTCATCGTCGGTCGCGCCGGATCGGATCAGATGTTCTGCGCGACGGCCTGAAGGTAACGATATTCGGCGAGGATTGTCTCCAACGCAGCTGCGGCGGCGTCGACTTGCCGATGGAGGGGCGCCTTCTGCGGCGTCTCCAGCGTCAGCTCGAACGGCGGGTAGTCCAGCTGCGGCACGGACGTCAGCATCCCGGGATAACCGTCCTGGATGATGCCCGCGCGGGCGTCGAAACCGTCGATCACCGGTCGGTGGTTCCGCGGCAAGAACCGGCCGGCGGACTGGAGCGCGGGCTCGAGCAGGTTCTGGCTGAGCACGTCGCCGCCCACGAAACCGTAGAGCCCGTCGCTCGTGTCGTCGCTGTGCAGGGTCACGATGCCGTGGAAGGCCTGCATCCAGATCTCGGATTCGAGGAACCGCACCTCCGGCTGTCCGGACCGCTGCCAGAACTGCCGGTTGAGATCGAGCCCGCCGCGGCTGTGCCGCGTGCCGTCCTCGAAGCCGGTCGGGTTGCAGAGCGGATAGATGTAGAGCGCGTAGCCGGTCGCGATCTCGGGGTTCTTCTCCAGCGCGGCGACGAACCGGGTGAGCGCCAGCGCGCCTTCGGGCTCGTCGCCGTGGATGGTGGCGAAGATGCCCAACCGCAGGGTGTCGCCGCCGCCTTTCGGCCCGACGTAGAGGTAGCGCGGGATCTCGTGGGTCTTCCCCCCGCTCTCGAACGACCAGGCGGAACGGCCGACCAGGTGGCGCGAGTTCTCGGCGATGAAGTCGAGGTGCGCGAGCAGGCGTCCGGCCGAGCGGCTCTGGGCGGCCTTGGGCCGGGTCTCAGCGGCGGGATCCTTGGGCGCGGCGGGCTGGACGACGGGGGGCCGGGGGAGCGTGGTGGTCATGGCGATGGAGATGCGGGATCGGTGCGGAACGGGGAGCGGGATGGGCGGGGCGGGCCGGAGATCGGCCCGCCCCGCGTGGTATCAGGCCTGGTTCAGGGTCTCGGGGCCTGGATCTGGTCGTAGGTGCCGCCGTCGGCGAAGTGTTCCTTGTGCGCCTTGGCCCAGCCGCCGAAGACCTCGTCGATGGTGAAGAGCTTCAGCTTGGGGAAATCGGCGGCGAACCGTGCGGCGACCGCGGCGTTGCGCGGGCGATAGTGGTTCTTGGCGATGATCTCCTGGCCGGCATCGGTGTAGAGGAATTCGAGATAGGCCTTGGCGACCTCGGCGGTGCCGCGCTTCTTGGTCACCTTGTCGACGATTGCGACCGGGGGTTCGGCGAGGATGCTCTCGCTGGGAGCGACCACCTCGAACTTGCCGTCGCCCAACTCCTTCAAGGCGAGGATGGCCTCGTTCTCCCAGGCGATCAGCACGTCGCCGATCTCGCGCTGGACGAACGTGGTCGTCGCGCCGCGGGCGCCGGTGTCGCGGATGGCGACGTTCTTGAAGAGCTTGGCGAGGAATTCCTTCGCCGAGGCCGGCGTGCCGCCGGGCTGATGCAGCGCCCAACCCCAGGCGGCGAGATAGTTCCAGCGGGCGCCGCCGCTGGTCTTGGGATCGGGGGTGATGACGGCCACGCCCGGGCGGACGAGATCGCCCCAGTCCTTGATGCCCTTCGGGTTCCCTTTGCGGACGAGGAACACGATGGCGGAGGTGTACGGCGTGGAGTTCTCGGGCAGGCGTTTCTGCCAGTCCTTGGGCACCTGGCGGCTGCGCTCCGCGATCGCGTCGATGTCGTAGGCGAGCGCGAGCGTGACGACGTCGGCGTCGAGGCCGTCGATGACGGCGCGGGCCTGTCTGCCGGATCCGCCGTGGGATTGGCGCACAATGACGGTGTCGCCGGTCTTGGCCTTCCATCGTTCGGAGAAGGCCTTGTTGACCGCGTTGTAGAGCTCGCGCGTCGGGTCGTACGAGACGTTGAGCAGCGTGACCTCTTTCGCGAACGCGCTGGTGAACGCGGCGGCGGCGAGGAGGAGAGGGAAGAATCGTTTCATGGGATGGGGATGTCGCGTCGGGTGGAGATGCGCCGGGATCAGAAGGAGACCTGGGCGCGCGTCAGGACGGCTTTTTCGCCGTGGTCGAGGAGCGGCGAGGACCCGCTGCCGAGATCGGTCTGCTCATAGTCGAGGCCGGCCTTGATGTTCTTGTTCAGGTGCCAGTTGAGCCCGACGCCCCAGCTGGTGGCGCGGGTCGCGGCAGAAGCCGCGTTCGCGTAGAGCGGGAAGGTGGCGTCGTCGATGTCGAGCTGGCTGATGCGGGCCGCGACCTCGAAGGCGCCCCATCCTTCGCCGCCGAGGGTGAACGGCTTGCGGGGCGCGACGGCCTTGAACGAGTTGTCCTCGCCGGTCAGGAACCACGAAGCGGCGACCTGCCACGCCGTGTTCTCCAGCTGGGCGAAGGTCTTCGCGCCGTCGTCGCGGCGGACCTGCTGGTTGGAGACGACGAACTCGCCGAGGATCCCGAAGGGCCCGATATAGTGGTAGAACTGCGGCGAGACGCGCCAGATCCGGCCGTCGGCGACGACGTTCGCGGTCGCGGCGTTCGTGCCCGCGCCGCTGCGGTAGCCGAAGATGCGCTGTTGTCCGGGAGAGACCGCGCTGCGCAGGTTGCTGGCGGTCGCGTTGCCCTCCTGGTCGCCGAGGGTGCCGGCGACGCCGAAGCCGAGGCCGCGGATCCAGTTGTTGTCGCTGTCCTTGAACGGCGTCGCGAACAGGCGCGCGGCGATGTCCTTGTCGTCGTCCGTCGTGTCCGCGTCCCCGCTGCCGCCGTTGGCCACGCCGTTGAAGGCGCCGACCTGGTAGTTCAGCCGGCCGCCGGCCAGGTCGCCCTGCACCTGGAAGCCGACGTCGCGGTTGGGCACGAGCTGGGTCGGATAGGCGCGCTCGATGAAGAGCAGGTTCGCACCGGATTGGAGACGCTCGAGGCCGACCGGTTCCTTGAACTTGCCGGCCTGCACCTGGAACTCCGGATAGAAGCGCGCGGTCAGGTAGCCGTCCTGCAGGAAGCCGTTGTTCGCGGCGCTGCTCGTGATGCCCGACGCGAAGTCGGTCATGATGCGGAAATCGTACTTCTCGTAGAGCGTGCCCTCGAGGATCGGCCGGACGCGCCGCATCAAGAACTGGTCGTTCACCGTTCCGCCGGCGTTGTCGTCCGGGAAGAACCGGGCGTCGGCCTGGGCGTAGCCGCGGAGCTTGATGACGAAGTTCGTGTCCGCGGACCGGAGCTGGAACCCGCCGGGCCCGGCGGTGAGGACCGGCGCGGTCTTGGCCTTCTCGGTCGCGGCCTCGTGGGCCAGTTCGTTCTTCCGGTCGAGCACCTTCACCTGCTGCTCCAGCGAGGCGATGCGCGCGGCGTCCACCGTTGCGGCGGAAGGCGCGGGGGCCGGCGATACTGCCGAGGGACGGGTTTTCTCCAGGGCGACCACCTTTTCTTCGAGTTGCCCGATGCGTTGGAGCAGCGCGGCGATGGTGGCGGAGGAGTCGTCGGCCGAGGTGGTGAAGGTGCCAGCGAGGGAAGCGGACAGCGCGGCGGCTGCCAACCAGCGGGGGATGTTCATAGGGGGACTGTCGTTTCGTTGGACAGGCACCTCCGCGGTCGGGGTCGGTTGCGCTGCGGGATCAGGGGTTGTCATGCCTCCGGGCGGGGTCGGCGTTCAGGTCAGGCGGCGGATGCGGTCTTCGGATCGAACCGGACTTTCTCGGTCCGCTCGATCTGCACCACGCGTCCTTCGTGGACCACGATCTGCACCACACCGAAGCGGAGCGACCCGACCTGTTCGCGCAGCGTGACAAGCCAGTCCGGCTCGCGAGCGGCTGCGGTTCCGAGGGCGAAAGAATCCGTCGAGTTGAGGTGCGTTTTGGTCACGACGAGAGCGATTAAATCCTAAAACTACACCAAGTCAATAGGGATTTGATTATCGCTCATTCTTGAGGGGTGGTTTGGCTGTCGAAAATGTCGTTTTATTGAGGGAAATCGGCTCGAATGAAGGATTGGATCAAATCTTGATGAATCAAGTCAGGAATCTATCCTGACGGCTGATGAAGCTGTCTGTCCGCGGCGAATATGCTTTGCGCGCGCTCCAGGTCTTGGCGCGGCACTCGGGCGATGCGGTCGTCCCGATGCAGACCATCGCGACTGAGCAGAACATCCCGCGGCGGTTTTTGGAGCAGATCCTCCACGGCTTGAAGGCGGCCGGCGTGGTCGAGAGCCGTCGGGGCATCACCGGCGGATATCGCTTGGCCCGGCCGGCGTCGGAGATCCCGCTGGCGACGATCATCCGGCACGTCGACGGCGCTCTCGCGCCTCTGAGCTGCGTGAGCCACCAGTTCTATGAGAAATGCTCGTGCCCGGACGAGGCCCGGTGCGCGTTGCGATCGGTGATGAAGGAGGTCCGCGACACCGTCGCCGCGATGATGGAACGGATGACCCTCGCCGATCTGGTCGCGCGGGCGGAAGCGCTCCAAGCGCAGCCCATGGAGCCGGTCGACTTCGTGATCTGATCCGCCGCCCCGGTCGGCGGAGCTGCCACGGGCATCGTGGACGGGCGTCGCGGACGGGCGTGACGCGAACTTCGTTTGCCGGACCGTCCGCGGAGGCCTACTTGTGGCGGCCATGAACTACAACGCTCCCGACCTGACCCTCCATCCTCCCCGCAGCGCCCGCGTGAAGCTCGGCGGCTTCGTCGTCCTGCCCCGGATGATCGACAAATGCCGCGCCACGCTCGTCGGCACGAACGGCGAGTACCACTACGATTGTCCGCTCGACCGGCGGTTCCTCCGCTTCGCCGGGATCACCGCCGAGGCCTTCAAGGCCGAGGTCGCCGCGGGCAAGGGCGATGGCGAGTTGCTGGCCTGGATCGAATCCGGCTCCACCACCAAGCCGAGCGAGTGGGAGATCGAGCAGTGGAGCGCTTTCCAATCCGCCCGCATCGTGACCGACGTCGAGACTCGCGATTTCTACAACGGCCTGCACAAGGCGGTCGGCGAGAAGCGCGAGGACATCGGCACCTGGTTCGAGTTGCTCGACCTCGATGATTACGTGAGCTACGGCGGCAAAGCCTGAAGCTCCGCCGGCCTCCCCGGTCCACGTCCTCCGCGGCGCGGGTCGGGGGGCAGAAATGGCGCTCAGGTGGGCGGATGGGGCGCAGCCCGGCCGGATGCACGATCTAGACGCCCGGAGGCGGGACTCCCGACGACGCGGGAAGAATCCACGGACGGGCGGCAGCCCGTCCCTACCATCGTGGGTAGGGTCCGCGCTGCCGCGCG
>CAIWVP010000012.1 GCA_903916195.1 uncultured Verrucomicrobiota bacterium
GGCATCATCTGTCCTGCGGGCTGCCGCCGAGGCGGGGAGAAGTCACGGACGGGCGGCAGCCCGTCCCTACCCACGTGGGTAGGGTCCGCGCTGCCGCGCGGCCCCATCTGCCCTGCGGGCTGCCGTCGACGCGGGGAGAGGTCACGGACGGGCGGCAGCCCGTACCTACCCACGTGGGTAGGGTCCGCGCTGCCGCGCGGCCTCATCTGACCTGCGGGTCACGCTCAGGCGACCTCCACGACTCGGAAGTCGCTGCCGACCTCCGCGACCACGGTCTCTTGGGCGAAGAGCCCGAACCCGACGCAGAGGCCTCATCTGTCCTCCGCGCCGCTCACGCCGACCTCCTCGGGCAGGCCCACGGGGATCTTCCCCTCACACCACCTCGACTGACCGCCACCTCCGATCACACACCGCGCGCTGCTCGACCGCGCCGAGGCGCTCCGATAGCTTCTGACCGATGCGAAGGTTGAAACGCGTTTTCTGCCCGTGGGACGCGCTCGTCGTGGCAGGCATGCTTGCGAGCACGCTGTGCGCCCAGGCGGCCGGGCCGCTCCGGGAAGTCTTCACCTTCGAGCTGGATGGAGGGACCGCGACGCTCAAGAGCTTGGATACGTTGCCCTGCGTCGAGAGCGACTACACCCGGCGTTTCAAGTTCGACTCCTTCGAGAACCCCAAGCTCAAGGAACTACGGACCCGCCACGGGCTCGACGCGGTGGTCGCGCCCGGCAAGGACGAGTTCGAGCGGCAGATCTTGTTGCTCGACTGGACGCACCGGCAGTTCAAGAAGTTCGGCCACCCTTCCAAGGATGCCCGCGGCGCGCTGGAGATCCTGCGGGCCATCGACGAGGGCCACACGTTCTTCTGCTCGCAATACGCCCAGGTGCTGGTGTCCGCCGCGGCGAGCCTCGGTTGGGTGGACCGGCCGCTCGCGCTGCGACGGCATCAGGGCGTCAACCGGGTCGGAGGCTCGACCGAGCATTCCGTGACCGAGATCTGGTCCAACCAACACCGCAAGTGGGTGATGCTCGATCCGACCAGCAATCTGCACCTGGAGAAGGACGGCGTGCCGCTGAACGCTGTCGAGATCCGGCAGGAATGGTTCTACCGGGGCGGCACGAACCTCGTGTTCGTGGTCGGCAAGGAGCGGAAACGATACCGGAAGGCCGATCTGCCGATCTTCCTCCAGCGCTTTGACGGGTTCGGCGACCTCACCTTCGAGCCCGACGAACTCGACAAGTACGGCTTCACCGCCTTCATCCCGAACACCGACCTGATGGACTCCGGCTTCGACTACGGCGGGATGTTCATCGTGAAGGACGCTCTTTGCGACGGGACGCAGTGGCACATCCGCACCGTGCCGGCGGATCCGGGGACCGATCCCTACTTCCCCATCGGCCAAGCGGCTCTGGGCCTCTCGGCTGAAGGCGGGAAGATCCGGGCCTCGTTGAAGACGCTGACGCCGAACTTCAAACGCTTCGAGATCCGGCTGGATGGCGGCGACTGGAGGGCGACCGGAGACACGTTCATCTGGAAGATGGGCACCGGTCTGAACCGGCTCGAGGCACGGACGGTCAACCAGTTCGGCGTGACGGGTCCGGTCTCGACGGCCGTCTTGGAACCCGCGAAGTAGGCGGGCCCGGCGCCCTGTGGAAGGATAGCTTCCGGGAAACTCCGCCGTTGCAGTGCCCGCCCGGATCGCAGGAGGGTCTGGCGGCGTTTCCGGGGATGTGGCGAAATGGCAGACGCAGGGGACTTAAAAATCGAAAAATACCGATTCCGCGTCACTTCAAGAGCTTTCGTGAACCGCGTTTAACTGCCTTTTTTTATTGGTTTTAATCGATGTTCAGCTCGTTCTAAAGGGGTTGCGTGTCCGCCACCGCTACCGTGACATCAACCGTGACAGCGGCGCGTTTTTGAATCAAAGACCTCAGAGGGTGGTTGATTGCGCTACGAGGCAGGCGGTCAGTGTTTCGTTGTTGTTGGTTTTTTGCACGCCGGATTCTTGTCTTTGATTTTCCTCCC
>CAIWVP010000013.1 GCA_903916195.1 uncultured Verrucomicrobiota bacterium
CCAAGGACGTGCTCTGCCAACTGAGCTACTTGGGCTTACCTAGGTGCGATTTGTCGCCGCTCGGCGACAAAAAAAACAGTTTCCCTGCCTCTTACGGGACGAGGAAACCGAAGTTCGGACGCCTGCAACTCGCAATTGCAGGCGCGAATTGATAGGAGGGGGTTCCGGAGGTGTCAACGGTTTTTGGGAAGTCTTGTTAGATTTGATGGAAGCGCCGGTCGATCGGTTCGCTCCGATGCATGAGGCTGTTTCCCGGGCCGCAGGGCCAGGCGAGGGGACATCGAGCCGCCGGGATCCACAACCGGCTCGCACCCGGCGGCCCGGGGTTCCATCCTTTCACCCCCATGTTTCCCGCAACAGCAGCGCGTCGATCGTTGTCAAGCAGCGCGATGCCCCCCCTTCTCGCCGTCTCCGCGGAGGGCTCTCGCCACGGCATATCCGGGTCGGCCCCATCCGAAGGGGCACCCAACGGGCCGATGCAGCCAAGCGCAAGATCTTACGCCATGCCCAGGCTCGCATCCGCGTTGGGCCATTGGATGGCGGCCGTGCTCGCGACGGTCGCCATGGGAGCACCGGTCCCGACGCAAGCAGGGCCGGCCGGATCAGGGGCGACCCTGTTCGAGGGTGGGCAGGTGGGGGCCATCCAGTCGGCCGGCAAGACAGGCCTCGAAGACTTCCGAAGGGCAGGGGAGGGAGCGGGGTGCGGAAACGTTCATCTCGACGGGTCCGGACCTGGATCCGGCTATCCGCGCGCGGTCGCTCGCGCGAGGACGCGGACTGATCGGGTCGCCGCGGGCATGATTAAATCGTCCACAGCCGGGTTCTTCGAAGACGCTCTCGACGATCGTTGGATCGCCGCTCCGGTGGATATTTTCGTGAACGGCCGGACCTATACCGGCACGACCGCGTCGACGGGTTCGCTGCTGTTGGATGCCGGCGAGCACCGTCTCGCGTCCAAGGCGATCATGGCCGATCCGAAGGCCGGGAAGCCCTACTCCCTCGGCCTCGATCATGCCCTGCTCACCCCGGGCGATGCCTCCGGTCTCGTCGCGCCGGGGCCGCGCCTCAAAGCGTCGTCCAAACCGGCCGCCGCGGCCGCGGAACTGAAGATCGGCAACGCGGTCGATGTCCAAGCGCGCACGCCGGCAGAACAACGTGCGGCGTTCACCGTTCCGGACGGGTTCGAGATCGATCTGGTCGCGAGCGAGGAGACCGGTCTGCCGAAGCCGTCCATGGTCGCCTTCGACGATGCGGGACGCCTCTGGTCCGCCACGGCGACCGCGTACCCGTGCGACAACGATCCGGACCTCTGGACGCGTCCCGGGAACGACCGCATCGTCATCATCGACGATCCGTGCTCTCCCGGGCCGCACCCGGTGCGCTCGTTCGCGGACGGCATGGTGATGCCGCTGTCCGTGCTGCCGTCCAAGAACGGCGCCTACGTCGCCCAAGGACCCGACATCGTGTTCCTCGCGGACACCGACGGCGACGGAAAGGCGGATTCCCGCAAGGTCCTGCTCCACGGCTTCGGTGTGCAGGACACGCACACGCTCCCTCACCAGCTTTTCCAGTTGCCCGGTGGACGCATCGTCTATTCGCAGGGCGTGCTGAACACCGGCAAGGTCACCGACGCGGCGGGCAGGACCATCGACATCGATCGAACGGTGGTCGCGACCTTCCGGCCCGACGGCACCGGGCACGAGATCGTCGGCGTCGGGCTCAACAACATCTGGTCCTGGGCCTTGTCGCGGCAAGGCCGTGTGTTCGTCCATGAGGCGAACGATTTCGGCTACAGCGTCGTCCCGTTCGAAGAAGATTCGACGTATCCCAGCTTCATCCAGACGAAGCTGCATCCGGCGACGCCGATGCATCCGCCGACCGCCCAAGGGCTCGACCTCGGCGGGACCGGCTTCAGCGGCCTCGCCCTCTGCGACGACCGCTCCGGCTCCTATCCCGCGCCTTGGCACGGGAGGGTCTATGTGGCGAACCCGATCCTCGGCAAGATCCATGCCGTCGCGACGAGCCGCGGACCGGATGGCGTTTCGTCCTTCCAGAAGACCGGTGATCTCGTGTCCTGCACCGACCCTATGTTCCGTCCCGTCGCCATCACTTTCGGGCCGGACGGCTGCCTCTACATCACCGATTGGTACAACCGCATCATCTCGCACAACGAGGTCGCGCGCGACCATCCCGGTCGTGACAAGACGCGCGGCCGCATCTGGCGCGTCCGCCACCGCAGCCAGACGGCCCGCGCGATCCCCGATCTCACCCGCGTGCCCGAAGCTGGCCTCGTCCGCCACCTCGCCGCGGACAACACGTGGGAGATGCGCGCCGCGTGGCACCAGATCGCCGCCCGCGCCGCCCGATCCACCGCGCCCGCCCTCGCGACGATGGTCCGCGACGCCGCGACGCCGACCGATACGCGCATCCACGCGCTGTGGTCGTTGGAGGACATCGGAGCCTTCGACGCCGTTCTCTGGAAGGAGATGTTGGCCAGCAGCGATTCCGACCTGCGCCGGGAAGCCGTCCGCGCGCTGTCCTCGCTCAGGATCGGTACCGCCATCGCGGCCCCGCTCTTGCGCCCGCTCGCCGCCGAGACCGATTGGTCCGCCCGCTACGCCGTCCTCCGGTATTTCCGCCGCGCCGGTGCCGCCGCGACCGATCTGGAACCGTTCCGTCCATGGAGCGCCGTCCCGGCCGACGCAAGGAAGGTCGACGGCTGGAACGGACCGTTCCTCGCGCTCGGCGGCGCGTATGAACGCGCCTTCCAGGATTTCCTTGCCCTGCTTGTCACCGACACGCATCCGGCCGCCAAGCCGACCGATCCGCGTTGGGACCAGGTCATCGCCACGCAACCGGTGCGCTCGCCGGAGAAGGCCGCCGCGATGGTTCGCCGGATCGCGGCCGTCCAGACCGCGGTCGCGGCCGGCACGTCCAAGCCGACCGACCCCGGTCAGAGCCTCGTCCGGACGCTCTGCCTCGCCTGCCACCGCATCGGTGACAAAGGTGTCGCTCTCGCCCCACCGCTCGACGGTGCGGCCAGCCGCGACACCGAAGCGCTCATCACGGCGATCCTCGATCCCGACGCCGCGATCGAGAACGTCTTCCGCGCCTACCGGGTCGAGCTGACCAACGGCACCAAGGCGGAAGGCTTCCGCAAGGGCCTCGACGGAAGCCGGGTCACGCTGATGTCGATGGGCGGCGGTACGCGCAGCATCCCGACCGGCGAGATCAAGGCCGCCGGCTACGTCGATGGCCGGTCCGTCATGCCCCCTCTCGCGGTCGGGCTCCAGGACTCCCAGGTCGCCGACATCGTCCTTTACCTGAAGACGCTGAAGTAGAGATCTTCATCTCCCCGACGCCCCGCCAACTCTCGCTTGCCCGCCGATGACTGGGCCGTTCTTCTCCGCACATCGGACCATGAAGTACACTTACGAGCAGCTCGCCAAGATGATCGACCACTCGCTCCTGCATCCGACGATGACGGACCAGGAGCTCGACGACGGGTGCCGGCTCGCCGCCCGGTACGGCGTCGCCTCGGTCTGCATCAAGCCCTACGCCGTGAAACGCGCGGCCGAGCTGCTCCGTGGCACCGGCGTGCTCGTCGGAGCGGTCATCGGGTTCCCGCACGGCAACAGCGCCACCGAATCGAAGCGCTACGAGACCGGGCTCGCCTGCAAGGACGGCGCGGCCGAGATCGACATGGTCATCAACCTCGGCAAGGCGCTCAGCGGCGACTGGGACCATGTCGAAAGCGACGTGAAGACCGTGTGCGACGAGGCCGCGAAGCACGGCGCGCAGGTGAAGGTCATCTTCGAGAACGACTACCTGACGAAGGGCGGTGCGGGCCTGGGCAGCGACGAGTTCAAGGTCAAGCTCTGCCAGATCTGCGAACGCGCGGGCGCGGCGTGGGTGAAGACGAGCAGCGGCTACGGCTTCGTGAAGCAGCCCGACGGCGGCTACAACTACAAGGGCGCCACCGAGCACGACCTCGCGCTGATGCGGGCCAACGTGTCGGCGAAGGTGCAGGTCAAGGCCGCCGGCGGCGTGCGCGACCTCGACGGGCTCATCAAGGTCCGCGACCTCGGCGGATCCCGCTGCGGCGCGACCGCGACCGCGGCGATGATGGACGAATACCGCCGCCGTGAAGCCGCGGAGCAAGCAGGTGCGGTGGTGGAGGCCAAGTCCGCCGCCATCGGCTCGGGAGGCTATTGATGCGACCCTGTCCGATGAGACGACAAGGGGGCAGCGATCAGCGGCCGGTCATACGTGGCCGATGGTTGGAGCCGTTGCTGGGCGGGTTGCTGGCACTGGTCACCGTTCCACTGCTTGCGGCTCCCCGCTCACCAGCCGCGGACTCCGACTGGGGCACCTATCTCGGCGACAAGGCCAGCAGCCATTTCTCCGCGCTCCGGCAGATCACACCGCGGAACGTCGCCAACCTGGAGGTCGCGTGGATCTATCGGGCCGGTGGCGCGGATACCAACAACCGGACCCAGATCCAGTGCAATCCGTTGGTCATCGACGGCGTGCTCTACGGCACCTCGCCGGATCTCCAGCTGTTCGCGCTCGATGCGGCCGGCGGGCGTGAGCTGTGGCGGTTCGATCCGGCGTCCGTGAAAGGGGCGGGCAAGAGCGGTGTCAACCGCGGGCTGGTCCATTGGGCCGACGGCGCGGACCGCCGGATCTTCTACGGCAACGACCACTTCCTCCATTGCCTCGACGCGCGCACGGGACGGCGCGTGGCCTCCTTCGGCGAGGGCGGCTCGATCGACCTCAAGCACGACCTCGGCCGCGACGTCGGCGCGCTCGCCCTGCAATCCACGACGCCGGGCGTCCTCTACGGCGACCTGCTCATCATGGGCATGCGTTTGGGCGAAGGGCCCGCGCCGGCGGCGCCCGGGCACATCCGCGCCTACGACGTGCGCAACGGCAAACTGGTCTGGCGCTTCAACACCATCCCGCGGCCCGGCGAGTCCGGATACGAGACCTGGCCGCCCAACGCGCACACCTACATCGGCGGCGTCAACGTCTGGACGGGCTTCGCTTTGGACGAGAAACGCGGCCTCGTCTTCTGCCCGACCGGCTCGGCGGCGTTCGATTTCTGGGGCGGCAACCGTATCGGCCAAGGTCTCTACGCCAACTGTCTGGTCGCGCTCGACGCCAAGACCGGTCGGCGCGTCTGGCATCAGCAGCTGGTCCGGCATGATCTGTGGGACCGAGACCTGCCCGCGCCGCCGAATCTCCTGACCCTCACGCGCGGCGGGAAGAAGGTGGACGCCGTCGCGCAGGTCACGAAGTCCGGGCACGTCTTCGTGTTCGACCGCGAGACCGGCGAACCGGTCTTCCCGCTGCGCGAGGTGGCGGCGCCGATGTCGGATCTCCAGGGCGAATCGGCCTGGCCGACCCAGCCGCTGCCCACGAAGCCCGCGCCGTTCACCCGTCAGCTCTTCACCGCCGACGAGATCACCGACATCTCACCCGCGTCGCATCGCCAGGTGCTCGACCGCTTCGTGCGGTTGCGGCCGCACGCGCAGTTCCTGCCGCCGAGCCGCGAGGGCACGATCATCTTCCCGGGCTTCGACGGCGGCGCGGAATGGGGCGGCGCGGCGGCCGATCCGGACGGCGTGCTCTACGTCAACGCGAACGAGATGCCGTGGGTGCTCAACATGGTGGAGACGAAGCGCGCCGACGGAGGCCCGCTGTCGAGCGGCGAGGCGATCTTCACGCAGATCTGCGCCGCCTGCCACGGCATCGACCGGACCGGCAACAAGGCCCAGAACGTCCCGTCCCTGGTCGGCGTCGGGCAGCGATTGAAGAAGGCCGACGTGCTGGCCCTGTTGAAGACCGGCAAGGGCGTGATGCCTTCGTTCGATTTCCTCAGCGGACCGCAACGCGAGGCGGTCGTCGACCATCTGCTCGGGGACGCCCCGGCCTCGACGCCGGCATCGGCGAACGACCCGAGGGGCAAGGAAGAGCTCGGCGGGGCGGACGCCTTGGGCGGCATCCCGTACACGATGACCGGCTACCACCGATGGCTCGACACCAACGGATACCCGGCGATCAAGCCACCGTGGGGCACGCTCAACGCAATCGATCTGAACACCGGCGGATACCGGTGGCGCGTCACGCTCGGCGAGTGGCCCGAGCTCATGGCCAAGGGCATCCCGCCGACCGGCACCGAGAACTACGGCGGCCCGGTGGTGACCGCCGGCGGGCTCGTCTTCATCGCCGCCAGCCGCGACGAGCATCTCCGCGCCTTCGACCGCAAGAGCGGCAAAGAGCTATGGAAGGCCAAGCTCCCGGCGGCCGGCTACGCCACGCCGGCGACCTACTCGGTCGGCGGCCGGCAATACGTCGTGATCGCCTGTGGCGGCGGCAAGATCGGCACCCAGAGCGGGGATGCTTATGTCGCGTTCCGGCTGCCGAGATGAACCTGCGCCGATGCCCGCGAAGCGGACTCCCGCACACGGGAGCGCGGGCGGTCCGCCCGCACGGGACCCATCACCGGCCGCTTTCACGCTGATCGAGCTGCTGGTCGTCGTCGCGATCATCGCCCTCCTCGCGTCGCTGTTGTTGCCGGCGTTGGCCCGGGCGCAAGGATCGGCCCGGAGATCCGCCTGCGTCTCCAATGAACGGCAACTCGGCCTCGCGTGGATGATGTATCTCGCCGACCACGCGGACCGCTTCCCCGACCGGCGCGACCTGAAGCAGTCGCTTCCCGGCGGCTACATGCCGTGGACGACCTGGCCGAAGAGTGATCCGCGCGCCGGCTGGGCCGCGGTGGTCCTGGGCAACGGGGTTCCCGAGGGCCGCGTCTGGGCCTGCCCGGCGATGGCATCGGGGCCGCTGGCGACGGCTCCGCAGGCGCATCAGATCGGCGGGACCGGCACCGCCGCCGCGCCGGTGGTGAGCTATTGGATGTGGCGCTTCGACCGGTCCGATGATCCGGTGCCGCTCGATGGTTTCTGGGGCAAGACCGTCCCGGAAGCCGTCGACCAGCTGCGCGAGGCCGACAACCCGACCGCGGGCCGACCGTCGGGACCGACCGAGGTCGAGCTCGTGGTGGACCCGTATTTTCCCGGCACGATCGCGGCGGTGCCGGAGGCGCTCCGAGGGTGGTCCGCACATCTGGGAGGACGCAACCGGCTGATGCTCGACGGACACGTGGAGCACTTCAAAGACCGGCGGACGCGATAGCCGGCCGGTCGCGGCGCCGCACGGCCCGTGCCGCACGACGAGGACCAGAGCCCGGATTTTCTTGGGACCGAGGTCCAGGGCCTCGCGGAGAACCGCCAGGGTCACTCCTCCTCGTCCTTGATGCCGGGGATGCGCTTGAGCGGGCAACCGGCGCGGAGCCAGCCGTTCACATACGGATCGAGCTCGCCGTCCATGACCGCCTGGACGTTGCTGGTCTGCACGCCGGTGCGGAGGTCCTTCACCATGCGGTACGGCTGGAAGACATAGCTGCGGATCTGGTTGCCCCAGGACACGCTGCCCTTGTCGCCGTAGAAGCGCTCCATCTCACCCTTCGCTTGGTCGAGCTTCAGCGCGTAGACCTTGGAGATGAGCATGGCCATCGCGGTCATCTCGTTCTGCGCCTGGCTGCGCTGCGCTTGCGACGCCGCGACGAGGCCGGTCGGGAGGTGGGTGAGGCGGACGGCGGTCTCGACCTTGTTCACGTTCTGCCCGCCTTTGCCGCCGGAGCGGAAGGTGTCGCGCAGGATCTCGCTCTTGGGGAGCACGATATCGGCCTCGGTGAGGTCGCTGATCTCGGCGATGCAATCGACGCTCGCGAAGCTGGTGTGGCGGCGCTTGTTCGAGTCGAAGGGCGAGATGCGGACGAGGCGGTGGACGCCGCGCTCTGCCTTGCAGAAGCCGTAGGCGTTGTCGCCCACCACGCGGTAGGTGATGCTCTTCACGCCCGCGGAATCGCCGGGCAGCAGGTCGGTGATCTCGGCTTCCCAGCCGCGCGCCTCGAACCAGCGGGCGTACATGCGCGAGATCATCTCCGCCCAGTCCTGCGCCTCGGTGCCGCCGGCGCCGGCGTTGATGCTGAAGATGCAGTGCTTCCCGTCGTGCGGCCCGGTCAGGAGGATCTCGAGCTCGAACTTGTCCACCGCCTTCGCCAGCACCGCGAGGTCGGTGTCGGCCTCCTTCTGGACGGCGTCCTGTCCGGCGGGCGGCTCCGCTTCGCCCAGCTCGAGCAGGACCTTGGTGTCCTCGATGCGTTTCTCGAAACTGACCTGGGGGTCGACCTTCTTCTTGAGCCCGTTGGCCTCGTCGATGGTCTTGCGGGCGGCTTCCTGGTTGTTCCAGAAGTTGTCGGTCGCCATCTGCGAATCGAGCTCGGCCAGGCGCCGTTGGGCGCTGGGCACATCGAGAAATTTCCGCAGCTGCGCGAGTTTTGCGGAGATCGCGTCGAGCTCGGCGCGGGTGGCTTCGAACATAAGGGGAGGACGTTAGGAAGCGGGCGGGGACGTGACGAGGGGGAAGTTGCGGCAGGACGAGCGCACGAGCGCACGAGCAAGCCCGTCAGCCGGCCGGTGGGACGGCGAGGACCTTGGTCTGCTCGCCGGTCCGCCCGGCCTCCATTTCCCGCAGCCGCTCCGTGAGTGCGGCGAACAGGGCCGGCCGGTCGGTGAGATGCGTCACCTCGCCAGCGGGCGCGACCAGGCCGAAACCTTCGCCATAGGCCGGGCCGTTGGCGACGCAGAGGTCGTTGCGCGATTCGGCGAATTGCCGCGCGACCCGCGCGAGGACGGCCGCACGATCGCCGTCGGCTTCGAACTTCCATCCCACGATCCATCCGGCCGGGAACAGCGCGCGGAGGCGGGGGAGGATCTTCGGCGTCGGCACCAGCTCGACCAGCAACGTTCCGCCACGGGTCGAGAGTTTTCCGGCGGAAAGCGGCGACAGCGTGCCGTCGGACGAACGCTCCAGCGCGGCGCCCCCGGTGAAATCGCTCACGGCGGCGGCGTGGAAGAAGGCAACGGGCTCCGGGCCGGCATGGGCGATGATGCGATCACCGAGCGAGGCCGTGGTGGAGAACTCCTCGACCTTCACCGCGGCGAGCGGTCCGCGCCAGACGGCGGATCCGCCCAAGAAAAGCCGGACCTCGTGTCCGGCGGCGGCAAGGTGGTTCGCCAACTGGCCGCCGAGGCTGCCGGTGGAGAAGTTGGTGAGACGGCGGACGCGGTCGAGGGGTTCCCAGGTCGGGCCGGCGGTCACGAAACAGCGCATGGCGGGAGCTTGGGGTCGGCCGGACGGGATGCGAGCCGGGAGGCGGGTTTCCAGTGCGGCGGCACGCGAAAGGGCGAGGCCGAGGCCTCGCCCTTGTCGATGCGGACGGACGGCTACTTGGCGACCGCGTCAGCCGCGGCGGCCTTCGCCGGCTTGGCGGCCTTGGCGGCCTTGGCAGCTTTGGCAGCGGTGGCGTCGTAGGCGGCTTCCTTGACGAAAGTGGCTCCCTTGCCGATGCGCTTGCGCAGATAGGTGAGCTTGGCGCGGCGGACCTTGCCTTCGCGCTCGACCTCGACCTTGTCCACGCGGGGGGAGTGCATCGGGAAGATGCGCTCGACGCCCTCGCCGTAGCTGATGCGGCGGACGGTGAACGTCTCGTTCAGGCCGTGGCCGCGCATCCCGATGACGACGCCGGCGAACACCTGGAGGCGCTCTTTGTCGCCTTCGACGACCTTGGTGTGGACGCGCACGCTGTCGCCCACGTTGAACTTTGCCGGCTCCTTGCGGAATTGCTCGGACTCGATCTTGTCAAACAATGCACCTTTGTTCATGGCTCGTTCCTCAAATCTTTCTCGCGGGCTTCGCCCACTTCATTTTTTCCCACAGGTCGGGCCTGCGTTCGGCGGTGCGTTTCATCGCCTGCGCCCTCCGCCATCGCTCGATGGCGGAATGGTTCCCCGACTGCAAAATCTCCGGCACGCGCCAGCCCCTGAATTCGACCGGCCGCGTGTACTGCGGATACTCGAGCAGTCCGTGGCTGAACGACTCGTCCTGGCTGCTGGCATCGTCGCCCAGCGCGCCGGGCAACAGCCGGGCCACCGCGTCGATGACGACCATCGCGGGCAGCGCCCCGTTGGTCAGCACAAAATCGCCGATGCTCAACTCGTCGTCCGCCAAGTGCTCGCGCACCCGCTCGTCAAACCCCTCGTAGCTGCCGCAGACCAGCAGCACGCTCTCCTCGGCGGCCAGCTCGCGGGCGACGTCCTGCGTGAACGTCCGCCCGGCCGGGGAGGTGAGGACCACCTTGGTCCTCGTCCCGCTCGCCGCCTTCAGGGCCTCGACTGCTTCAAAGATCGGTCCTGGCTTCAGCACCATCCCGGGGCCGCCGCCGTAGGGAGTGTCGTCGACCGTCCGGTGACGGTCGTGCGCCCAATCCCTTAGATTATGTATCCTCAGGTCGAGGATCCCGGCATTCCGGGCGCGCTTGACGATGCTCTCGTCGAGCGGCCCAGCGAACATCGCAGGGAACAGTGTCAGGACATCGATTCTCATCGGCGGTTCGCGCGGTCCTCGGTCCTGTCAGCCCGCGCGGGCCTTTCTGGTCAATCTTCCACCAGGTCCAGCGTGCAGCGGACGCCTTTCTTCTGGGCGCCCACCTGCAACAACGACCGCAACGCCTGGATGGTCGTGCCCCGTCGGCCGATCACCTTGCCGGCATCGCCCGGGGCCACGCTCAGCTCGTACACGGTCAGGCCACCCTTCTCGATCGGCACGACCTGCACGACATCGGGTTGGTCCACCAACCCTTTCACGACGAACTCGACGAATGCCTGCATGGCCGCGGGGCGTGGAAGGTTCAGGCCGGCTGCGTCGCCGCGGCCGCCTTGCTCGCCTTCTTGATCATGCTGGCCACGGTCTCGCTCGGCTGCGCGCCGACGCCGACCCAATACTTCACACGCTCGAGGTCGAGGGTGAAGTTGATGGCGTCCGCCTTGAGGGGCTGGTAGGTGCCGATCTCCTCGATGAACTTGCCATCGCGCGGGCTGCGGCGGTCGGCCACGACCACGCGGTAGACCGGAGTGTTCTTCGTGCCGACACGTTTCAAACGAATCTTGACCATAGGTGCTGTGCTTAGAGTGTCCGGTCGGGGACCGGCGTTCCTTCAAAGGAGCGGGGAAAGTGACGGGTGGTAAGTTTCCGTGCAAGCCCTGTTTTCGGTTGCCGTGGTTATCGCCACCTGCGGCGGACCTGCCTGCGACCGGGCCGCTGGGCATCTTGGGGCTTGCGCCGCTCGTGTGCACGGCCTAAAAGCCGGGCGTGGATTCCTTCGCCAACCTTCGGCTTATGACCGCCGCGCTGCTGATCAGCCGCGCGGCCGCCGGGGTCTGGTGAATGCCCACGAAGCTTCCCGCCCCGCTGCCGCGACCCGGCCGTGGGGCTTTTTGTTTTCCACGACGCGGGGCGCGACCTGAAGGCCGACGACTCCACGAAACCACGCCACCATGTTGAAGAACCCCGCATCGAAGTATCGACCGTTCCATCCGGTGAGCCTGCCCGACCGGCGCTGGCCCGACCGCGTCCTCACCGCCGCCCCGACCTGGTGCAGCGTGGATCTCCGCGACGGCAACCAGGCGCTCGCCGTGCCGATGAACGTGTCGCAGAAGCTCGAGCTCTTCGACGCGCTGGTGAAGTGCGGTTTCAAGGAGATCGAGGTCGGCTTCCCGTCCGCCTCCAACACCGAGTTCGCCTTCAACCGCCGCTTGATCGAGGAGGGGCGCATCCCCGACGACGTCACCATCCAGTGCCTCGTCCAGGCCCGCGAGGACCTCATCGAGAAGACCGTCCAATCGCTCGTCGGCGCCAAGAAGGTCATCATCCATCTCTACAACTCCACCTCGCCGGCGCAGCGCCGCGTGGTCTTCGGCAAGTCCAAGG
Source organism: uncultured Verrucomicrobiota bacterium (assembly GCA_903916195.1). Lineage (GTDB taxonomy): Bacteria > Verrucomicrobiota > Verrucomicrobiia > Limisphaerales > UBA9464 > CAIVQB01. The sequence goes on from CAIWVP010000013.1 coordinate 11,899, forward strand.
AGGAGATCAAGGCCATCGCGGTGCAGGGCGCCCGATGGATCCAGGAGCGTTTGCCGCGCCTGGCCGGGACCGACGTGCGGCTCCAGTACTCGCCGGAGAGCTTCAGCATGACCGAGGTGGAGTACGCGAAGGAGATCGCCGAGGCCGTGATGGACGTCTGGCGCCCCACGCCGGAGCGCAAGATGATCCTCAACCTGCCCGACACCGTCGAGGTCGCGATGCCGAACGTCTATGCCGACCAGATCGAGTGGATCTGCCGGAACATCCGCGACCGCGGATCGCTCATCGTCAGCCTGCACACGCACAACGATCGCGGCACCGGCATCGCCGCCACGGAGCTCGGGCTGCTCGCCGGCGCGGACCGCGTCGAGGGCACGCTCTTCGGCAACGGCGAACGCACCGGCAACCTCGACCTCGTCGCCGTGGCCCTGAACCTCTACATGCACGGCATCGGATCCGGCCTCGACTTCTCCGACCTCGGCAAGGTGGTGGATGTCTACGAGCGCTGCACCGGCATGACCGTGCCTCCGCGGCAACCTTACGCCGGCGAACTGGTCTTCACCGCGTTCAGCGGATCGCACCAGGACGCCATCAAGAAGGGGCTCACCGAATGGGAGAAGGGCGGCCGTCCGAACTGGGACGTCCCGTACCTCACCATCGACCCCGCCGATATCGGTCGCCGTTACCAGGAGGTGATCCGCGTGAACAGCCAGTCCGGCAAAGGCGGCGTCGCCTATCTGCTGGAGGCGGAGTTCGGCATCGAGCTGCCCAAGGACATGCAGCGCGAGTTCGGCCCGATCGCGAACGACCTGGTCGACGCCCTCGGCCGCGAGGTGAAGGCCGACGAGCTCAAGGCGATGTTCTGGCGCGAGTACGTGGACCGCGTGTCGCCGTGGGAACTCGTCCACTTCCATGCCGACGGCGTGGACGGCCGGTTCCAGGCCCGCGCCTCGCTGAGACGCCTCGGCGTGGAGGCGAAGGTCGACGGCGAAGGCAACGGGCCGATCGCTGCGTTCGTCGCCGCGCTCGTCGCGGCCGGCGCGCCGGGGTTCGAGGTCGCCAACTACCGCGAGCACGCGCTCAGCGCCGGATCCGGCGCCAGCGCGATCTCCTACATCCAGATCAAGACCGCCGACGGCCGCGTGAGATGGGGTGCCGGCGTGGACACCAACATCGAGCTCGCGTCGATGAAGGCCGTGCTCAGCGCGCTCAACCGTTTGGGCTGAATCGTCGGCAGATTTTTCCCGATACGTCCGTCGTGACGCGCCAAGCCCTCCATGGATGCCGCCGCCTGGCGGTCCGATGAAGTCCCCACCACCTCTCCGGGGTGCGCGGCACCAGCCGGACGCCCTCGATGCCGCCCTGGTGATTGATGTCCCGGATGTCGCGGACGCCGACCTCAACCGCATCCCGGACCTGCTGGAGGTGTCGCAGGCGACGGCACCGGTCATGACCGCCGGTGCGATCGTCCACGACGACGGAATCGAGGGCGTCGACCGGACGCTCGCCGCCGATCCGGAGGACGTGGAACTTCCGCTGCCGGCGGAAGGGACGCGGCTCTATCGCGTCCGCGTGCTCTGATCCGCCGTCAGCGCAACCGCTCCTCGAACCACTCCCTCACGACTGGTCCGAGGCGCTGGAAATCGTACGGCAAGGATTCGTGGATCGCTTCGTCGAGCACGACCATCTTGCTGTCGGCGACGACGGACCACTGTAGCTCGCGCACGTCGCCGACCGGTGCGACCACGTCGCGTCCGCCGGCCACGAACAGCACAGGGACGCGGATGCGACCGGCGATGCTGGTGGTGTCCAACGCGTCGCCGCGTTCCGCGAGCAGCCCCGGCAGCTCCTTCGCCGCGGCCTGCACCCACGTGGCCGGCACCCATCTCGCGTAGGTCTTGCGGATGCCTTCCATCGCGGTCGAGAGCCGCGCGTACGGCGCCATGGCGACGACCGTCCTGACGCGCGGATCGTCCGCGGCCCAGCGCAGAGCGATCGCCGCGCCGTAGGAATCGCCCAGCACGCCGATCGGGCCGGAGATGTGTCCGAGGCGGGCGAGCCGGGTCAGGAGCTCCGTCATGTCCCTCGACTCGACCGGGCCGAAGTGGATCTGGCGTCCGCCCGAACGGCCGTGCCCGCGCAGATCGACCAGCACGCAACGATAGCCCTGCTCGGCGAGGAAGAACCCCCACGGCGCCATCACGGTCTTGTTGAGGGCGTAGCCGTGCAGGATGACGACGGTGCCGTGCGGAGGGGCGGAGCGGAGCTGCTTGGCCGGCACCACCGCGTCCATGCCGAACTTCAGCACCGGGCGTCCATGGTCGGTCTCCCAGTGGTCCGTCGCGCGGAACCCGTAGTCCCCGGGCTCGACGAAGCGGCAGTGGATCGGCACGGGCGGATCCCCGAGCGGGACGAAAAGCTCGGGCAGGGACTGCACCGGATGGTTGGTGTAGCTGAGCACGACCTTCGCGGCCGGTGTGTAGACATCGGGGAACGAGTTCGGCGCCTGGATCAGCTGGCGCGCGATGAAGCGGCCGGGAGCGCATCCGCCGCCGATGCCGGCGAGCAGGAGGAGGAGCGGGAGGAGGGAGCGGCGGTCCATGGCGACGGGCGCGATCATCCTCCCGGCCGCGTTCCCGCCAACCGGAATCGCGCCGCCGCGCGTCCCGTGCCTCGTTGGCAATTCCGTTTGAATCTCGTCGGCCCGGCGCGCTTCATCACGAGGTCGCCATGAAGCACCGTCTCTTCTTCGCCATCCCGTTCGCCATCGCCGTGTGCGCCGCCTCGTGTCTTTCCGCCGAGGTGCCGCTCGGCAAGGACGGGCATCCGTTGAACCTCGGTTTCGAGACCGGCGACCTTCGCGACTGGACCGCGACCGGGACCGCGTTCGCCGGACAACCGGTGAAAGGCGACCTGCCCAAGGCCCGTCGTGCCGACATGAGCTCGCACCACATCGGAGAACATTGGATCGGCGGCTACGAGAAGGCGGGCGACGATCCGAAAGGCACGCTCACGTCCGCTCCGTTCAAGGTGACCCGGCCTTGGGCGAGCTTCCGTTTCGCGGCCGGCGCCTGGCCCGAGACCCGGGTCGAGCTCGTGGACGCGGCGACGGGCAGCGTGTTCCTCAAAATGAGCGGTGTGGAGAGCGAGACCCTCCGGCCGGTCGCTGCGGACCTCCGGGACCGCGTCGGCAAAGAGATCTTCATCCGCCTCGTCGACGACCGTTCCGGCCACTGGGGCCACGTGAACTTCGACGACTTCCAGTTCCACGCGGCGCGGCCGACGTTCCCCGACGAGTACACCCTTGCCGACGCGCAGAAGAACGTCCCGCCGCCGGCCGACTCGGTGCTCTTCGCCGGTCTATCGCCCGAGCAGGCCGTCGCCAAGGCCTCGCTTCCCGCGGGCTTCAAGATGCATCTCTTCGCCGGCGAGCCCGATGTGAAGCAGCCGATCGCCTTCTGCGACGACGACCGCGGCCGTCTCTGGGTCGTCGAGGGCCACACCTATCCGAAGCGCGTCGGCACCCCGCCGAAGGACGGCACCGACGAGGCGAAGATGAAGGACATCCTCGGCGGCAAGGACCGCTTGGTCGTGTTCGAGGACACCGACGGCGACCACAAGTTCGACAAGCGCACCGTGGTGCTCGAAGGGCTCAACCTCGTCTCCGGCATCGAGTACGGCTTCGGCGGCGTCTTCATCGGCGCGGCGCCGTACCTGATGTTCCTGCCCATCATCGACGGCGACGCGCCGCGACCGGCCGGTCCGCCGCAGTTGTTGCTCGACGGCTGGAACTACTCCGCCGACACGCATGAGACGTTGAACACCTTCAACTGGGGCCCCGACGGCTGGCTTTACGGCTGCCACGGCGTCTTCTGCCCCTCGCACGTCGGCAAGCCCGGCGCGGCCGAATCCGAGCGCCAATGGATGGACGCCGGCGTCTGGCGGTATCATCCGACCCAACGCGTGTTCGAGGTGTTCGCCGAGGGCACGAGCAACCCGTGGGGCGTGGATTTCGACGCCGACGGACAATGCTGGATCGAGGCCTGCGTCATCCCGCACCTGTTCCACATGATCCAGGGCGGACGCTACGAGCGGCAAGGCGGCGAGCACTTCACCGTCGGTGCCGAGGAGACCGCGCGGAACGCCAAGCACCGTCAATCCGGCAGCCGGAAGCCGGTCTTCCCCTACGTCTACGAGGACATCACGACCGTGGCCGACCACCGCCATTACGCGGGCAACCAAGGTCCGCACGCCGGCAACGGCCGCAGCGACGCCGCCGGCGGCGGCCACGCCCACGCGGGCATGATGGTCTACCTCGGCACGAGCTGGCCCGAGCAGTATCGCGGCGGCTTGTTCATGGGGAACATCCACGGACAGCGCATGAACATGGACGTGCCCGTGCGGTCCGGATCCGGGTACATCGGCAAGCACGGCGCGGATTTCCTGAACTTCAACGACACCTGGAGCCAGACGCTGAACCAGCGGTACGACGCGGACGGATCGGTCTACGTCATCGACTGGTACGACAAGAACCAGTGCCACCACGGCCGCGAGGACGGCCACGACCGCAGCAACGGACGCATCTACAAGATCGTCTACAGCGATCAACCCAAGACGAAAGTGGACCTCGCCAAGCTCGGCGACGAAGAGTTGGTGAAGCTCGTGCCGTCCAAGAACGAGTGGATGAGCCGGCACGCGCGGCGGTTGCTCGCCGAACGCGCCGCGGCCGGCAAGCTGTCCGGCGCCGCGCGCCAGGAGATCCGCGAGCTGATGCTGGCGGGCCGCGACACCGGGTCGACGCTGCGCGGCATCTGGGCGATGCACGTCACCGGCGGCATCGCGTTCGAGGACATCGGCCAGTTGGTGCAGAGCGGCGACGAACAGGCCCGCGGCTGGGCGATCCAAGCGGCGACCGAGGCCGCGCCCTACCGGACCGCGGAGCACTGGGCCGAGGAGAACGTCCGCGGCGCCCTCGATGCGTTGGCGGGCATCGCCGCCGCGGAGACCTCGCCGGTCGTCCGCCGCCAGATCGCCTCGGCCGCGCAGCGCCTGCCCGCCGCCAGCCGCAAGGCCATCCTCACCGCGCTCGTCTCGCACGGCGAGGACGTCGGCGACCACAACCTGCCGTTGCTCTACTGGTACGCGGCGGAGGGCGCCGTCGCGACCGACCCGGCTTTCGGTTTGGACCTCCTGCGTTCCTGCAAGATCCCCAAGATCCGCGAGTTCATCGCCCGCCGCCTTGCCACCGCCAGTCTCGCTTCCGCCCAATGAAACGTCTCCTTGCCCTCTGCGCCCTTTGCGTGACGGCCATCCTGCCGCTCCGCGCCGTCGATTCGTTGCCGCAGCTCGCGCAGATCCTGCGCGGATCCGATGACACCCAGCTCCAGCGCGACATCCTCCGCGGCCTCGGCGCCGCCCTGAAGGGCCGTCGTTCGGTGCCGATGCCCGCGGGCTGGGAGGCCGTCGAGACCAAGCTCTCCGCCAGCTCCGACGCCGAGGTCCGCACGCTCGCGCAGACGCTCTCGCTCACCTTCGGCAGCCCGCGCGCGAAGGCCGCCCTCCGCGCGACCGCGGCCGATGTCGCGGCCGATGCCGCGGCCCGGCGCACGGCGCTGGAATCGTTGCTCGGCATCCGCGACCCGGAGCTCCCGCCGGTCCTCCAGAAGCTCGTCGCCGATCCTGCCGTCCGGGGCACCGCCTTGCGGGGTCTCGCCACCTACGATGACGCCGCCACACCGGCCGCGGTGCTCGGTGCCTACGCTTCGTACGCGGGAACGGAGAAGCGCGACGCCTTGAACACCCTCGCCTCGCGGACCGCCTTCGCGAAGCCGCTGCTCGTCGCCGTCGCCGACGGCAAGGTCGCCAAGACCGACCTCACGGCCGACCTCGTCCGCCAGCTCCGCAACCTCAAGGACGACGGCATCAAGGCCCGGCTCACCGAGCTCTGGGGCGTGATGCAGGAGACGAGCCCGGACATGCAGAAAGAGGTCGAGCGGGTGACCCGTCTCTATTGGGCGGGTGGATCTACTCCGGGCGTCGCGCCGCGCGGTCGAGTGGTCTTCAACAAGGTCTGCGCGCAGTGCCACGCACTGTTCGACAGCGGCGGACACGTCGGGCCCGACATCACCGGCGCGAACCGCGGCGACCTCGATTATCTGTTGCAGAACATCCTCTTCCCGAACGCGGTCATCCCGAACGAATACCGCGCCACCACGGTGGAGACGAAGGACGACCGGGTCATCACCGGCATCGTGAAGGAGCAGACCGCCGCGGCGCTCTCGATCCAGACCGCGAACGAACTGGTGACCATCCCGCGTGCCGAGGTGAAGAGCACGTCCACGAGCGACCAATCGCTCATGCCGGAAGGCCTCATCTCCCAGCTCAAGGAGCAGGAGATCCGCGACCTGCTCTACTACCTGAGCCGCCCCGGCCAGGTCGCGCTGCCGCAGTGAGCGCGGCGACCTCGCCACGACCGATCGGAGGGGCCTCGGTCTCCTGTCGGTAGGTGGATGGTGGATGGTGGATGGCCTTTGTCCCGCGGAGGATCGGTCTCATCGTGGACAACCTTCCCCGGGCCCTTCCGTTTCCCGCCTTCATCCTTCTTCCTTCCGCGTCCATCCTCCGGCCGTGCCGCGGGTCATCCTCCATCTCGACATGGACGCCTTCTACGCGTCCGTGGAGCAGCGCGACCGGCCCGAACTTCGAGGGTTGCCGGTCATCGTGGGCGGTTCCAGCGAGCAGCGCGGCGTCGTCTGCGCGGCGAGCTACGAGGCGCGGAAATTCGGAGTGCGCTCCGCCATGCCCAGCCGGATCGCCGCCCGGTTGTGCCCGCTCGGGGTCTTCATCCGGCCGCGCATGGACGCCTACCGCGACGAATCGCGCGCCATCTTCCGGCTCGTGGCGGAAACGGGCGTGGTGGTCGAACAGGTCTCGGTCGACGAGGCTTATCTGGAGGCCACGGCGATCGTGGGGCCGTCCGGAGAAGCCGGTGGGGACGGGGACTTGCGCGCGGCCGTGCCCATCGCCGAACGGTTGCGCGCGGAGATCCGTGCGCAGCGCGGGTTGACGGCCAGCATCGGCATCGCATCGAACAAGCTGCTGGCCAAACTCGGAAGCGATTTCAAGAAACCCGACGGCCTCACCCTCATCACCGAGCGCGACAAGGTGACCTTTCTCCGGCCGTTGCCCTGCCGCGCGCTGCACGGCGTCGGCGCCGTCACCGCCGAGGTCCTGGCCAAGGCCGGTCTCAACACCGTGGGCGACCTCCAGGACCATCCGGGCGACCTGCGCGCGCTGGTCGGGTCGTTCGGGCCGGTGCTCAAGCGTTTCGCTTTCGGCGAGGACGACCGTCCGCTCGAGCTCGGCGACGAGGTGAAGAGCATCAGCAGCGAGACGACCTTCGACCGTGACACGGCGGATCGTCCGGAACTGCGGGCCTGCCTGCGCGACCAAGCGACGGAGATCGCCGGGAAGCTCCAGCGCCGCCGCCTCGCCGCGCGCACGGTGCAGGTGAAGGTCCGCTACGGCGACTTCACCACGCTCACGCGGCAGATCTCGGTGGAGGAGCCGTTGACCGATGCCAAGGAGATCTTCCGGTTCGGCTGCTGGTTGTTGGCGAGGGAAGACCTCGTCCATCGTCCGCTGCGCCTGCTCGGGCTCGGTGTCAGCGGGCTCGGCGAGATGGCGGCGGTCCAACTCGCGTTGCCATGGGCGAAGCTGTCGGGCTGAGACCGACCAGGCGACCGCAGAACCCGCAGGGACGAGGTGTGACGGGTCCCGCGGTTCTCCGGAAAGACCGGAGGCTCCTCACGTCGTCGCCGGCCCGACCCGGCGCCGCGTCGTTCAGGAGAAGCGGTCGTCGGTCCAGGGATCGGCGGTGTTCGAGTAGCCGCGCACCTCCCAGAAGCCGAGGATGTCGCGGTCGAGGAAGGTGATCTCGCGGATCCATTTCGCGCCCTTCCATGCATAGCGCTTGGGGACGATGACACGGGCCGGGCCGCCATGTTCGCGGGGCAGGGGAGCGCCGTTCCATGAGTGGGCGATGAGCACGTCGTCGTCCATCATCACGTCGAGCGGGTTGTTGGTGGAATAGCCGTCGTAGCTCTTGAAGAAGACGTGGGTGGCGCTGTCCTTGGGCCGGACGAGGTCGGTGAGCGTGAAGAACGAGACGCCTTCCCACGCCATATCGAACTGGCTCCAGGTGGTCACGCAGTGGAAATCGCTCACGTCCTTGGACTGCGGTAGCGCGAGGAAGGCATCCCATGAGAGCGTGACCGGGTTCTCGACGTGGCCGCCGATCTTGAGCTGCCATCGGTCGGGCGCCACCTCCGGCTTCACGCCGAGGTCGAGCACCGGAAAGTTCTCGACCTGGCGTTGTCCCGGAGGCAGCCGGTCGGACGAGCGGACGGTCGGCTTGGCGAGGCCGGATTGCTTGCGGGCCCAGCGTTCTTTGGCCGCGATGTATGCTTCTTTCACCGCCGCGGAGTGTGGCGGCGGACCGCGGGAACGCAAGACGACCGAAATAAGGCTTGCACCGGATTTGGCGGACCGTTAACTACGCCGCTCCTTTAAGACGAAAGGCAAAATTTTATGGCTCGTATCTGTCCTATCTCCGGCAAGCGCCCCATCAAGGGCAACCACATCTGGCGCTCCGGTAAGGCGAAGAAAAAAGGCGGCATCGGTACCCACGTGACCGCCATCACCAAGCGCCGGTTCTTCCCGAACCTGCAGAAGGTGAAGGTCCTCCTGCCCAACGGCCAGGTGAAGCGCCTCCGCGTCGCGGTGAGCGTCATCAAGAAGGGCCAGCTCAAACTGGCGCCGTTGCGCACGTGGAAGAAGCCCGAGGCGAAGGCGGCCTGAGCCGTCGACATCGGTCTGCAAAGAAGGCGCAGTCCTTGAAGGGCTGTGCCTTTTTTCGTGCCTTCGGACGGATGACCGCCCGGGATGCCGATCTCGGCACCACGGTTGCGGCCTCCCGGTCCCGCCCGTAGTCTGCGGCCATGGTCCATGACCCGTCCCATGATGCGCTGCTCCAGAAGGTCTGGGACGGCGGACGCATCGACCGCGCCGAAGCATCGCGTCTCTGGCAGCTCCCGCTCGAGGAGCTCGGCGCGCTGGCCGACCGCCGCCGGCGACTCGTGAAGGCCCCGGCTTTCGGCGGCCGCGGCGCCGATATCGTCACCTATATCGTCGACCGCAACGTCAACTACACCAACGTCTGCGACGTCTACTGCAAGTTCTGCGCGTTCTGGCGCACCGAGAAGGACGCCGACAGCTACGTCATCACCCTCGACGAGCTGGACCGCAAGATCGAGGAGACCCTCGCGCTCGGCGGCACGCAGATGCTGATGCAGGGCGGCCACCATCCGAAGCTCACCAAGCAGTGGTACCTCGACCTGCTCGGCCACGTGCGCGCGAAGTTCCCGGGCTTCAACATCCACGGCTTCAGCCCGAGCGAGTTCATCCATTTCCAGGAGGTCTTCGGTGAACCGGTCGAGCAGATCCTCCGCGATTTCGTGGCCGCCGGTTACGGATCGTTGCCCGGCGGCGGCGGCGAGATCCTCGTGGACCGCGTGCGCAAGAAGATCTCGCCGCTCAAGGCGGACACCGCCGAGTGGATGGGCGTGATGGACGTCGCGCACCGCCTCGGCTTGGCGAGCACGGCGACGATGATGTTCGGCCACGTCGAGACCCTCGATGAGCGCATCGAGCACCTGGACGTCGTCCGCGGGCAGCAGGACCGGTCGCTGGCCCGGATGCGGGATGCCCGGAGCGGGCTGTGGGACGCCGGAGCGTCGCCCCTCCAGCAGGCCGCGGCCTATGCCGGGGCGCTGGAGAACGGCACGGTCGATGGTGGCGCGTTCACCGCGTTCATCTGCTGGACCTTCCAACCCGAGAACACGGTGCTCAAGGCGCCGACGGTCGGCGCCCACGAGTATCTCAGGACGCAGGCGCTCGGCCGGATCTACTTGGACAACATCCCGAACATCCAGAGCTCATGGGTCACCCAGGGCCAGGAGATCGGGCAGGTCGCGCTGACCTACGGGGCGAACGACCTCGGCTCGATCATGATCGAGGAGAACGTGGTGAGCAGCGCCGGCACGACCTTCCGGATGGGTGTCTCCGACATGCGCCGTCTCATCGCCGACCTCGGCCACGAACCGCGCCAGCGCGACAACTGGTACCGCGAAGCGGGACGGGGAGATGGGTCCCGGGTCTAAGGTCCGAAGTCTCAAGTCGAAGGTTCTGTCGCGTCACGTCTCACGGAGCTTGGTCTTGCACCTTGGCTCTTGGTTCGACCTTCGACCTTCGACCTTCGACCCGAGACTTACTTCTTCAGATACTCCGCCAGCCAAGCGAAGATCGTCTGGTGCCAGAGCTCGCTGTTCTGCGGCTTGAGCACCCAGTGGCCCTCGTCGGGGAAGTAGAGCAGCTTGGACGGCACGCCCTGCCTTTGCAGCGCGGTGAAAAGATCCAGCCCCTGCGCGATGGGCACGCGGAAATCGAGCTCGTTGTGGACGACGAGGTTCGGCGTCTTGAACCGCTTCGCGAAGCGGTGCGGCGAGTGGTCGCTGAACTTCGGGTTCTCCCAGGGCAGACCGTGGTCCCATTCGTCGAACCATAGCTCCTCGGTCGTGCCGTACATCGTGTCGAAGTTGTACACGCCGCAGTGCGTGACCAGCGTCTTGAACTTGTCCGTGTGGCCCTGGAACCAGTTCATCATGTAGCCGCCGAACGAAGCGCCGGCGGATGCCATCCGGGTCGTGTCCACGTACGGCTGCTTCTCTAGCTGCGCGAGGCACGCCATCAGGTCGTCCACCACCTTGCCGCCCCAGTCGCCGGAGATCTCGTCGGTGAACTTCTGGCCGAATCCCGTGGATCCGCGCGGGTTGGGCATCGCGACCACGTAGCCCTGCGCCGCCCAGACCTGCGGGTTCCAGCGGTAGGACCATGCATCCATGAAGGCGCCCTGCGGGCCGCCATGGACCCAGAAGATGAGCGGCCACTTCTTCGCCGGATCGAAGCCGGGCGGCCTCAGGATCCACATCTGCACCGGCGTGCCACCAGCACCCGGAACCGTGATCGTTTCCGGGCGCGCCAGATCGAGCTGTGCGACGAGCGCATCGTTCACATGCGTCAACGCCTTCGCTCCGGCGCCGTCCAGCGACGCGCGGAAGATCTCGGCCGGAGCGCCCATGTGGTGGCGGGTGAAGACGACCGACTTGCCGTCCGGCGTCGCGTCCGCCTCGCCGGAGACGCCGCCGGTGGCGAGCGGTCTCACGTCTTCGCCGACGGTGGAGACGGTCCACAACGCCTTGGTGCCCTCGTCCTCGGCGGCGATGACGATCGTCTTCGATCCGGGGATCCAGGTGATGTCCTCGACGGTGGAATCGAAGCCGGCGGTCAGGCCGCGGCTCGCGCCGGTCGCGCGGTCGAGCAGCATCAGCTGCCAGCGATCGGCCTCGAAACCCGGACGGGCCTGCGCGCGGTACGCGATGGACTTGCCGTCGGGCGAGTACCGGGGGCATCCGTCCGCGGCGGGATTCTTCGTGAGCTGGCGTCGCGCTCCGGACTTCAGGTCCACGGCCCACAGGTCATGGTCGGTGCTCCAGGCCTCGCTGTGCGGCGGCGTGGGCGTGGCGGTGTAGGCCAGCTCCGCGCCGTCGGGGGAGAAGGCGAACTCGTCGCCGGCGCTGAAGGTGTCGGACGTCGGGACGGCGTCGCGGTCGCCGGGCGTGAGGTCGCGTGGTTCGCCGGCGACGGCACCTGCCGCGACGGGCACGACGAACAGGTGCTGGCGCTTGTCGTCGACCCAGGAATCCCAGTGCCGATAGAGCAGCTTCGTGATGACGCGGGCCTTCACCTTGCTCTGCTCGCGGGCTTCGAGCTTGTCCTTGTTCGCCTTGTCGGAACGGGCGAACGGCTGGTCGGAGAACTCCGCGAACACGGCGGAGACGAAGGCGATGTTCTTGCCGTCGGGCGACCAGACCGGTTGCGTGGCCTCGGTGGAGACCGAGGTGAGCTTGCGCGCCTCGCCGCCATCGGACGGGATGACCCAGACCTGGAAGTCGCCGCCACGGTTCGATTCGAAGGCGATCCACCGGCCGTCCGGCGACCAGGTCGGATGCCGGTCGTGCTTGGGCGAGCTGGTGAGCCGGCGCGGTGCGCCGCCGTCCGCCGGGACGAGCCAGATGTCGCTGTCGGTCTTGTTCGCGGCCTTGTCCACGTCGGTGGCGACGTAGGCCACCCACTTGCCATCCGGCGATGCCTGCGGGCTGGAGAGCCGGTGGCACGCGACGAGGTCATCGAAGGTCATCGGCCTTGGCGCGGCGATGGCGGAGAAGACCGTTGCGGACCCGAGCGCGACCCTCAGGACGGCGCTGCGGACGGAGGAGATGCCGGGGCGGATCATCGCGTCGACATTCCTTTGGGTCCGTCCGCGCGGCAAGCACCCGGATCGGGCGGGGCCGAGGCGCGCGGCGCCCGACGCGCGCCACCGTGCTGGTCAGCGGCGACGGCGATGGCGATGGCGATGGCGATGGCGATGGCGGTGGTCGGACGAGCGGTCCCGGGCCGACCGCCTGCATCTCGCGGAACAGCCAGGCTTAGGCGTAGGCCCACCAGCGCTTCGCCGTCGGCTCGGACACGTTCATGACCTTCGCCGCCTGCTCGGTCGTGAGGCCGACGAAGTAAAGCAGCTTCACCAGCTCGGCCTTCGGCGGATCCACGGTGGCCAAGCGGTCCAGGGCCTTGTTCAACGCGAGCAACTGCTCGTCGTCCACCGGGCCGGGGCGTTCCAAGAAGGTCTGCGCCTCGCCGCTCGCCTGGAGCAGGGCCTCGATGCGGGCGCGCAGCCCGGGGTTGCCGGCTGAGGCTTATTTCAGATAGGCGGCGCGCTGGGCGGGCGTCTCCCACGGGAGCGCGGCGGCGAAGATCGTCTCTTCGGAGCCGGCGGGATCGTTCATGGGCGAGGGCGAGGGCATACCGTCCTTACAAGCGTGAAGCCGCCGTGAAAGGGATCACGGGTTCTTCCGGAAAGATTTTTGATCCCATCCGGTGCTGGTTTGCGCATAAGGGGATCATGTCCGACACCCCCGTCACCTCCGAGTTCAAGTTCTACTGTTCCCACTGCGATCAACCGCTGAAGTGCGAGGTGCGCTTCGCCGGACGACAAATCCAGTGCCCCGGCTGCCAAGTCCTGATCCGCATCCCGAATCCGCCCTCGGGCACAGGTTTCACCCACATCTCGCCCGAATCCGGCCGGACATGGGACACGCATGTCCCCACCAAGAAGAAGGAGTAGCCACGGCGTGACCGGGGACGGCGGGTTGCGGTGCGGCCGTCCGCGCCCGCTTCGCGGACACCGATGCGCCCGCTTCTCTGCCGCCGGAGCGACGGCAGGCCGCGTTGGCGCAGGTGACGATGCGGCCCTTCGGCCGTCCGGAAGAAGTGGCGGTCGCGGTTTGCTTTTTGGCGGGCGCAGAGGCCGGCCACATCACCGGAGCCGTGCTGAACATCGACGGCGGCATCCTGTGACGGCCCGGCCGGGTGCGGTCAGAATTCGCGGAAAAGGCAGCCAGGGCAGAATCGCGTTTGCTCTGATGAAGACATGGGCCGGAGAGAGAGAATATGTTCCACAGTGCAGATGTTGTTTAGCTGCATCGCACGTCGTCGATCGGCAGGCGCCTCTTCCTGCCCAGCTAGGTCCGACTCGGCGACAATAGCACAACTCCGCAAAACGATCCGCCACATCGCATCGCCGCCGTGCTGCCCGGCCGCATACGTTGACGCTCCCGCGGGCGGCCCGTACGTTCCCGTCGCCATGATCGCTGGAAAAATCGGAGCCGCCACCGCCACCGCCGCCTTGCCCAGTTTCCGCACGGGCGACGAGCGGCTCATCAAGCTGACCGGCGACGCGGGCAAGAAGGTCACCTCGCTGCTCACGCGTCAGGGCCGTCCGCAGGGCGTGCTGCGCGTGGCGGTCGTGGGCGGCGGCTGCTCCGGGCTCCAGTACAAGATGGATCTGCAGGACCAGCCGCAGAACCGCGACATCCTCGTCGAGAGCGCCGGCGTGCGCGTGGTCGTCGATCCCAAGAGCGCGTTGTACGTGACCGGATCCGAGCTGGATTACGTGGACGCCCTGACCGAGGGCGGCTTCAAGGTGAAGAATCCGAACGCCGCGACGAGTTGCTCCTGCGGCGAGAGCTTCAGCGCGTGAACCGGCGTCGAGCGGCAGTTTCCCGTGGACGGGTTGTTTGCCTCTGAAGGGGCCGGCATCCCACAGGCCGGCTCCAAGTGTTGTCGCGAGATCTTCCTCTTTGAGACCCATGACCGACGCTTTCGCCATCCTCTCCGAACCCCGACGTCCTTGGCTCGATGCGGATGTCCTCAAGGCGCGCTATCTGCCGCTCGCCACGGCGGTGCATCCGGACCGTGTCCATGGGGCATCCGAATCCGAGAAGGTGGCGGCGGCGGAGCGCTACGCCGCGCTGGACTCCGCCTTCAACATCCTCCGCGAACCGCGCGAACGTCTGCTCCATCTGCTCGAGCTGGAAGCCGGCGCCAAGCCCGGCGACATCCAGCGGATCCCGCCCGGCACGATGGATCTGTTCGTCGAGGTCGGGCAGACCTGCCGCGACGCCGACGCCTTCCTCGCCAAGAAATCCACCGCCACCTCGCCGATGCTGAAGCTGCGGCTCATGCAGGAAGGCCTGGAGTGGGCGGACACGCTGCAAGGGCTTCAGAACCGCGTGAACGCACGACGCGACGAACTCACCGCCGAACTGAGGGCGATGAACGCGGCCTGGGATGCCGCGCCGCCGGTGGGTTCGCTGGACCGCGCTTCCGCGCTTCCGCTGGAACGCCTCGAACAGATCTACCGCGCGATGAGCTACGTGGCGCGCTGGACGGAGCAGTTGTCCGAGCGCGTGGTCCAGTTGGCGATCTGAGAGCGTGCTGCCGGCATCTTGCCGGCAGAGGCGGGCTGCGAGGCGGGCTGCGAGGCGGGCTGCGAACGGGGGACGAAGGCGCCCGGAGACGAGGGCGGGCCCCTGCCGGCGGGACGCACGGCAGCATGCTGAAGCGCGGCGTTGCGGGAGGTTCCGGCCCGCGGCACGCTCTTGCGCATGGGCCAGCTCACCCACATCTCCGCCACCGGCGAGGCCAGCATGGTGGACGTCTCGCATAAACCCGCCGTGCTCCGCGAAGCCGTGGCTCGCGGCGAGATCCGTCTCGCTCCGGAGACCTTGGCGCTCGTGGAATCCGACCGGATCGCCAAGGGCAACGTGCTCGCGACCGCCCGCATCGCCGGGATCCAGGCCGCCAAGAAGACCGGTGAGCTGATCCCGCTCTGCCATCCGCTGCCCATCACGCATTGTGCCGTGGATTTCTCGGTGCCGCCGTCGCGCGACCGCATCGAGATCACCGCCTCGGCCAAGATCACCGCGCCGACCGGCGTCGAGATGGAGGCACTCACCGCCGTCACCGTCGCGGCCCTGACCATCTACGACATGTGCAAGGCGGTGGACAAAGGCATGGTCATCGGCGAGGTGCGGTTGGTGTCGAAGCGGAAGGGGTAGAGCGAGTGAGCCAGTGAGCGAGTGAGCCAGTGAGCCGGCAGGGGCGAGAACGGTGATCTTCCTCTCTCCCACTGGCTTTCTGGCTCACTCGCCCACTCGCAGCCTCGCTTCCCGCCTTTCCCCGGCGCGCGGCGGATGCTTCACTCCGCGGCGAGTGATCACGTTTCTCCACGGCAAGCTGGTCGATGCGCTGCCCACGACCGTCACGGTGGATGTCCATGGCGTCGGCTACGAGGTGCTCATCCCGTTGTCGTCGTTCGACCGTCTGCCGCCGGTCGGCAGCGAGGTGCATCTGCTCACCCATCTCGTGGTTCGGGAGGATGCCCATGTCCTCTACGGGTTCATGGGCACCGCCGAGCGCGACCTTTTCCGCCTGCTCGTCCATGCCGTTTCCGGCGTCGGGCCGAAGCTCGCGCTGAACGTCCTCAGCGGCACCAGCGTCGCCGGCTTCCGCATCGCGGTCGCGGCAGGCGATGTGAAGGCGCTCTCCAGCATCTCCGGCGTCGGCAAGAAGACGGCCGAACGCATCATCGTCGAGCTCAAGGACAAGCTCGGTGCTTTCGGCACGGGCGGCACGCCGGGAGCGGCGGGCGCGAAGGGAGCCTCTCCCGCGGACACGAAGCTCAATGACGCGGTGCTGGCGTTGAGCGCGCTGGGGTTCAAGCCGACGGATGCCCACGAGGCGGTCCGGGGCGCTTTGTCGCTGCTGGGCGAGACCGCGACCGTCGAGCAGCTGGTCCGCGCCTGCCTCAAGAAAGGCGCATGATGGAGGGCTGCCCGCCGAACCTGCCGCCCGACGCGGGCCCCCGAAGCAAGGTCGTCGTCCCGGAACCGTTGAAGTGGCACGGCGAGCTCGCCGCTTGGCTCATCTGGGCGCTGATCAACACGCTGGCCTCGACCTTGCGGTGGCGTTTCGACGACCGGTCGGGCCTGTGCTGGGCGGGCGGCACCGATCGGGCGATCTTCGTGTTCTGGCACAACCGGCTCGCTCTTTCGTTCAATCTCTACCGGCGGCATGTCGCCAAACCGACGGCGGGCCGGAGGGGCGCGGCGCTCATCAGCGCCAGCCGAGATGGCGGGCTGCTGGCGCGGGTGATGGGGTTGTCCGGCGTGGTGGCCGCCCGCGGTTCATCGAGCCGGCGCGGCGCTGCGGCGCTGCGGGAGCTGGTGTCCGCCGCCAAGGCCGGATGCGACCTCGCCATCACGCCTGATGGTCCGCGCGGCCCGTGCTACCAGGTGCAAGATGGCGTGATCCTCGCGGCGCAGCTGACGGGCCTGCCCATCGTGCCCCTCAGCTATCGGTTGGGCTGGAAGAAGACATTGCGCAGCTGGGACCGCTTCCAGGTCCCGCTGCCGTTCAGCCGCGTGGAGGTGATGCTCGGAGCACCGATCGGGGTCCCGCGCGACACCGACGAAGCCGGCCGGGCCCGTCTACGTGATGAGCTGCAAGGCCGGTTGATGGCGATCACCCACGACTGAGCGGGGCGGTCCAGGTCCGGGAGAACGGGAACCGGGATCCGCATCCAGAACGGTTCCGGTGGCGTCCCGCGTCGGCTCTCCAGCCCACGGACCGATGGCGACGACGTGGGTCGTTGTTTCACGATTCGCGCGCTGGTGCTGCATTTTCTTTGGTCCAGCTTTTCCTGCTTTCCTGCTTTCCAGATGGATCCATCTGCCCGCCCGGTTTCTTGACGCTCCGGGCGCTGGTCCTACTGTGGCTGCCCAACGATGCACTCCGAGCCCTTGCCGGCTGCCAGCGGCGCCCTCCCTTCCGCAACATTCCTTGCGCTGAAAGGATTCAATGAACCCGGCCGTGGCCCTTGGGCCGATGTCCCCGAAGCCGATTGGTCCGATTGGCGTTGGCAGCTCAAGCACCGCATCACCACGTTGGAGCAGCTCGAGAAGCTCCTGCCCACGCTGACGGCCTCCGAACGCGCCGGAGCCACGCTCGCCCGTTCCAAGCTGGCGATGGCCATCACGCCGTACTTCTTCAACCTCATCGACCCGGACGACGAGGATTGCCCCATCCGCCGCCAGGTCGTGCCCCGCATGGAGGAGACGCACACGGCCGGTTGGGAGATGAGCGATCCGTGCGGCGAGGACAGCCATTCCCCGGTCCCGGGGCTGGTCCACCGGTATCCCGACCGGGTGCTCTTCTTGGTCACCGACCGGTGCGCGGCCTATTGCCGCTACTGCACGCGGTCCCGGTTGGTCAGCAACGCGGCCGGCTACGATTTTCATCCCGAGTTCGACCGCCAGATCGCCTACGTCGAGCAGCATCCGGAAGTCCGCGACGTGCTGCTCAGCGGCGGCGACCCGTTGCTGCTCAGCGACGACAAGCTCGGCTACCTGCTTTCCCGGCTCCGGGCCATCCCGCACGTCGAGTTCCTCCGCATCGGCACACGGATCCCGGTCTTCCTGCCCCAGCGGATCACGCCGGCACTCTGCGAGCTGCTCCGGAAGTTCCATCCCCTGTTTATCAGCATCCATAGCAACCATCCGCGGGAGCTCACCCCCAAAGTTAGGGAGGCCTTGGGTCGGTTGGCGGATGTCGGGATCCCTCTCGGGAACCAATCCGTGCTGCTCCGCCATGTCAACGACGACCCGGAGGTCATGAAGGCCCTCGTGCACAAGCTGCTGATGTGCCGGGTGCGCCCGTACTACCTCTACCAGTGCGACCTCATCGCGGGTTCGGACCATCTCCGCGCCAGCGTGCGCAAAGGCTTGGAGATCATGGAGTCCCTACGGGGACATACCACCGGCTACGCGGTGCCGCAGTACGTGATCGATGCTCCTGGAGGGGGCGGCAAAGTGCCGGTCAACCCCAGCTATCTCCTGGGCCGGGAAGACGGCAACGTTCTCATCCGTAATTTCGAGGGACGGGTGTTCGGATATCCCGAACCGGCGCCTCTCCTTGGGAATGTTGCCGTCAGAAAATTTCTTACCCATCTTAAGCCATCCGTCAGGAACAAATCGGTTGACCCTGGTTGAGCTGGAACTGTACAAAATACAGTCAGTCCGGAGTACTTAACGAAATCTGACCTTGAACACCTCCAAAACCCTTCTCGCCCTCGCGATTGCCATGGTGGCTGCCTCCCCGGCCTTCGCTTTGACTGACGGCCCGTACACTGCCAGCTTCCCAAACTCTGGCACCACCGCGCTGGACTTCGCGAACGGAACCACCGTTTCCATCCCGAAGTTCAATATTGGCGGCGGCATTCTCGACAACATCAACATCAAAGTTGCCTACTCCGGTAACAGCCAGATTCGGTTTGAGAATTTGGGCGCGGGTGCTGGTTCGGTAGCTTTCGCTGGCCGTTCCGTGATTCTCGAGCTTCAGCGGCCAGGTGGCACTGGGCTTCTGAATGATCCGAATGCCTTGCTCCAAGACAGCAAGAGTCTCCTTGGGTTCAGCTTCGATTACTCTGGCTACGACAACACCACGGATTACGCAGGCACCTCAGGCTCTTCCTCCAGCAACGCAGCTTACTCTAAAAACAACAACCCCGGTGATGATTTCACCGGTGGAGCGGATAAAACGACGTTTTCCGGCGCTGGAAGTGTGGTTCTGCCGCTTATCAACAAGGTCGGGTACTCCGTCTTCGGTGCCGGCACTTCCTCGATTCTGACGCCGACCACCGGAAGTGCCTCGGTCACTGTGACATACACATACCACCTCGCCGAGACCCAAGTCCCCGAGCCCCGCGTCTATGGTGCCATCGGCGCGGTCGCCTGCCTCGGTCTGCTCGGCTACCGCCGGCTCCGCGCTCGTCAAGCCGCCCAGGCTTGATCAGGCTTGATCAGGCGTCGCAATTCTAAGTGCTCCGAGGCCGCGTGGATTCCACGGGGCCTTTTTTGCGTCTCTTTCGCTTCTCTTCTCTGGCGGAAGTCCCCTTTCGGGTGCCCCCTGCGCCGTTGGATCGGTCAGGGGGTAGGAGACGACGTGAGGAGTCTCTTGATTGTACGGCCTGAGAACCGAGAAGAGGGAATCCTCGCGTCGTCTCCTGCGAGGTTCATGGGGTGGAAGATGAACCACCTGCATCCTTGGCACCACCACGACCGTCCGGCGATGCCGGGCGGGTCATCTGCGTTTTTGCATCCGCCCGCTTCCGACGGGCCTACCGGCACCGATAATCGCTCGGGTTCCTGAGACGGTCGAGGCGTTCGGCTTCCGCGGCCCTCCGATCCCGCGCGGTCCCGGTCGCCGACGAAGGGCGGTCGCCGGGCGCGGCCGGAAGTGTCGACGACCGACCGGATGCGCGCAGGCGTCGCAAGACGGCCGACCAAAGGGCGCTGGATCGTCTGATCAGCGTTCGGAACATGGCTTCAGAGGAGAGAGAAAAGGAGGGCCGGGCGGTGGTGTTCGCTGGAGGGCGCGGGTCAACGGGCCGGCGTTGTCGGTTGGCACTCGATGATGCCGGAGGCGATGGCGTAGCGCGTCAGGCCGGCGGTGTCGTGCACGCCGATCTTGAGCATGAGGTGCTCGCGATGCTTCTCGACGGTCTTGATGCCGATGCCCAGTTCGACGGCGACCTCTTTGTTGGCCTTGCTCTCCGCGATCAGCTGCAGGACCTCCGTCTCGCGCGAGGTCAGGCCGACTGATTTCTTCTTTGGCGGGACCGGGCGCCCTGAGGAGCGTTCGGCGAGGATGCGGCGGACGATCGTGGGGGCGAAGATGAGGCTTCCTTTGTGGATGTCGCGGATCGCGCGGGACAACCCGGTGGCGGACGACTGCTTGAACAGGAACCCGGATGCGCCGGCCTCGATGGCTTCTTCCACGTACGCGGGGTCGGAGTGCGCTGAAAGCATCAAGACCTTGGTGAGCGGGCATGCCTTGCGGATCTGGCGGGTGGCTTCCAAGCCGTTCAGCAGCGGCATCGCGATGTCCATCATGACGACGTCCGGCAGGAGCTTCGTCGCCATCGCCACCGCTTGGCGTCCGGTCTGGGCCTCGCCGACGACCGCGATGTCGGTCTCGGTATCGAGAAGTTTCCGGAAGCCTTCCCGGACGATGGGGTGGTCGTCCGCGAGCAGGACGGTGATGGATCTCATGAGAGGGATGGCACCGGCAAGCGGTTGACGGGCGACGGGAGACGGTCAGATCCGGCGCGGACCGGCACGCGCACCTGGATGGTGGTGCCCTTGCCGGGTTCGGAGACGACGCTGAACTGTCCGCCCACGCAGGAGGCCCGCTCGGACATGCTCAGCAGGCCGAATCCATGGATCTTCCCCGTGCCGGCCTTGCGCTTCGCCGGGCTGAACCCGATCCCGTCGTCGCGCACCGTCAGGATGGCCGACGCCCCACGGCGCTCCAAGAGGATGTGCACCGTGCGGGCGCGGGCGTGCTCTGCGATGTTCTTCAGTGCCTCTTGCGCGATGCGGTAGCAGGCCAACGCCGTGCCTGCGGGAAGCTTGACGGTCAACGGGCGGCAGGTGACCTCGACGGCGAGGCCCGATTTTTTCAAGCGTGTCCGCGCTCCGGGACCCGTCCGCGGATCACGGTTTGTCCGTGATCTTGTCCCAATCGAAATCGCGGGTCTCCGCGTAGCGTTCGAAGGCGCGTTCGTGCAGGATGAGCACTGCCCGGGCGACGCTCGAATCGTCCGACCGTCCGACCATCCCGAGCGAATCCGGGATGAGGTCCATCTTCCGGTGCGCGTAGGTGAGGGCGAAGACCGCGGCGGTCAGCGCGTGGTAGGGCAGGTCCTTGTAGGCGCCCTCGGCGACGTCCTCGACGGCGTCGGCGAGGAACTCGAGCTGGTCCACGAGGTGCGGGAACTGCGGCGCGTTGATCTGGGCGAACTCCACCTTCCACATCGGGAGGCTGCGCAGGACTTTCTCGACCAGCGCGGGGGTGACCTGCGCTGAACCGTGGTTCACGAAGTTGGCGATCTCGGACATGCGCGAAGACTAGCGGCCTCGTCCGATCGGGCAACCCGCAACATGCGGCGATCGCGTGACGGACGCTCCTCCGACCGGGGCTCGGCACGTGCTCCGTGCTCCTCTCCGGGCGAGGAGCCTCACCAGACCTCCACCGGGCCTTTGGGCACGGGGATGGCGGTCCGGGTCGCCGAGGCCGGTTCTTCTTCGCGCATGAAGCTCGCGACCAACGGCGGCGGCGCGAAGCGCGGCAGGAGCTCTCCCTGGTCGTCGCAGAACTGGGCGCGCCAGGGGAGATAATCCGCGAGGATCTCGTGGAACTCGGCGCGCGACGACATCAGGACCACCTTCTTGTTGAAGCCGCTCACCGGGCCGAACCGCTTCGCGTACCACGGCGCGACCTTGCGGAACATCACGCAGCCCAGATCCTCGCCGAAGACCTCGACCATCAGGTCCAGGTGCCGGCCCATGACGCGGATGCGGTCGGCGAAGGCGGGTTCGGGCGGTAGCGCGCCGGTCGCCAGGTACCGTTGGGTGCGCGTGAAGATCCAAGGATCGTAGAACGCGCCGCGGCCGATGCTCACGCCGGCGCAACCGGTCTCGTCGGCCATCATCTTGGCCGCCACCGGCGTGGTGACGTCGCCATTGCCGATCACCGGGATCCGCCGGGCCGCCTGCACCACGGAGCGGATGCCCGCGAGGTTCACCGTGCCGGTGAATCCTTGTTCCCGGGTGCGGCCGTGGATGAAGACCGCGGCGATGCCCGCGTCCTCCAGCGCCCTCACCAGGTCCGGCGCCGTGAGGTTCTCGTCGTCCCAGCCGAGGCGCATCTTGGCGGTGACCGGGATCTTCAGCGCATCGACCATGGTCCGGACCAAGTGCGAGGTCTTGTCGAGCTCGGTCATCATCGCCGAGCCGCCGCCGACGCGGCAGACCTTCTTCACCGGGCAGCCCATGTTGATGTCGATGGAGCTGACGCCTTGGGCTTCGAGCCAGAGCGCCGCGTCGCGCATCTCCTCGGGCACCGCGCCGAAAAGTTGGACCGCCAACGGCCGGTCCCGGTGGTCGGTCTCGATCAATTTCAGGGCCTTGCGGTTCTTCTCGATCAGGGAGCGGGCGTTGACGAGATCCGTCGTGGCGAGGTCGAGCCCGCCGATCTCCCGCGCCACGATGCGGAAGGGCAGGTTGGTGTAGCCCGCCAACGGCGACAGGAAGAGATTGGAGCGCAGCCGGAGCGGCCCGAACGAGATCACGCGGCGAGCCTAGCCGTCACGGCGTGATGGCGGAAGCCGCGGGTGAAAGGGACCGAGAAAAACTCGACTGCCCGCTTCCGCAGGCCGCGGGCGTCCTCCTCCGCGGTTCAAGGCAGGTCCTGGCCATGGCGGGCCGACTGCATTCCAAGCGGCTTCCCGCGGAGACCTCCGGTGCCGATCGCTTGCCTCCATCGGAAACCGTATGGCTCCGCAGGCGCTCGGATCGCCCCATCAGGACAGCCGGTCCGCTGCATCACGGGAAGGCAAGGCGGCTCGGCGTCAGAACCGGGCCGTCAACACGACCCGCGCGGAGAGCGGCTCCACCGGATGCGAATGGATGTCGTTGTAGCCTCCGGATGCCGCGTCGAAGCGAGGATCGGCCGGATCGATGGCCTCGCCGCGCAGACGCGAGGTGTACAGGTAGTCGATGTCGCTGTCCTTCCGGTCCAGCAGGTTGAAGATCTCCACCGCGAGCGTCCAATCGGCGTTGAAACGGTAGCCCGCCTGCGCGTTGAGCATCAGCGTGCCGGCGCTACGGACGGAATCGTCCTCGATCAACGGGCGCGGCCCGAAGTAGCGGAGGCGCAGGCTGGCGAAGAAGCCTTTCAGCGCCGGAAGATCGTGCACGCTGACGCCGGCCGCGACGACGGTCTCGATGCTGCCCGGGATCTCCCGGCCGGCCGGATCCGCGTCGCGGAAACGGGCCCGGGACCCGCTCAGGTCGACGTCGAGCGTGAGCCACTTCGTCGCCGTGTAGTAGTTGGCGAACTCGATCCCGTAGCGGCGGCTCGGGCGGCTCGGTTCGGTGCTGCCGGCGTCGCCGACGAAGAGCAGCTCGGAATCGACGTCGAGCCACCACACGGACACCGTGCTCTGCAGGCCCTTCACGGCGATAGTGCGGATCCCGAACTCGGCGCCGTAGGTCCGCACGAGCGGATCCACCGGCGTCGTCGCCGCGCCGGTCGCCGGATCGACCTTCGTGGTCGCTCCGCGGCCGTCGTTGCTGTGGAAGCCGAGCCCGCCGTCGAGATAGAACTCCGTGTCGGCCCAAGGTCC
This sequence comes from uncultured Verrucomicrobiota bacterium, assembly GCA_903916195.1. GTDB lineage: Bacteria > Verrucomicrobiota > Verrucomicrobiia > Limisphaerales > UBA9464 > CAIVQB01. Next base: position 35,666 of record CAIWVP010000013.1, read on the forward strand.
GATCACCAGGGCGGCTTTCGGGCTGGCCAGGGTGGCGTCCTTGGTCCCGCTGTTGGCCGGGTTGTCGGAACGGACGTCGAAGCGGTAGTGGTCCACGCGCGCGCCGAGCGTGGAACGGAGCTTGTCCCCCCACCGCGTCACGTCCTGCACATAGGGCGAGATGCTGATCTCGTCCACGGTGTCGGCGCGCGTCGTTGCGAGGAGCTGGCGGCGTTCCGTCGCGTTCAGCCCGTTCTCGATGTGGTCGCCGCGGACCTGGATCCCGATGGTGTCCTCCATCTCGTGCCCGGCCAGCTCGTGCTTCCAGGTATGGTGCGCCTTCAGCCCGCCGAATCCGCGACGGTCGTGCTGCTCGAACTGGTCGCCGCGGACCGGGTCGGCGAGGAAGTAGGTGAAGTTCGAGAACAGGTCCAAGTCGTAGTACACTCCATAGACCTGGGCCTCGGTGTGGCCCGAGTCGGTCTCGTGATGCCAAGCGGCGGCGAGGCTGAAGCGCTTCGACTCGCCGCCGTCGGAATCGTCGAGCGCGTCGTAGCGACCGATCGGCGCGCGCCGGGCCACCTGGTCGGTCGAATCCCAACGGCCGGCGTAGGCGAGCGCGGTCACGTCGAAGCCGGTGCCGTCGTGTTCCAGGCTGTAGCGGAGGACGCCGTTGATCTTCTGGTAGTCCTGGGGGTTAGTCCACGGGCCGTCGTCGTGCGCCAGTTCCAGGCCGTAGAGCAGGTTCCCCGGACCGGTCTTGCCGGAGCCCGCGAACACGCCGCGCGCGTATCCGAACGAGCCTGCTTCGAGCTGCGCGAGCCCTCGGTCGAGAGTCTTCGCGTAGCTGAGATCGGCCGCGCCGGCGGAACCGAAATCGCCGACGTCCGCGTGGTAGGGCCCCTTGCGGTAGTGGACGGTCTCGACCAGCTCCGGGATGAGGAAGTTGAGGTCGGTGTAGCCTTGGCCGTGGGCGTGCGTCGGGAGGTTCACCGGCACGCCGTCGAGCGACGTCGCGAAATCCGTCCCGTGGTCGAGGTTGAAGCCGCGGAGGAAGTACTGGTTCGCCTTGCCCGCGCCGCTGTGCTGCGTGGCGAGAAGCCCGGGAACCGTCTCCAGCACTTCGCCGGGCCGGAGCAGCGGCCGGAGATCGAGATGGTCGCGGCCGACGTAACCTTCGCTGCTCGCCGCGGCGATCCCCAACAACGGATCGGCGCGCCCGGTGACGACCTGTTTCTGCATCACCTCGGGCTCGTGGGCGAGGAGAAGCGCGGGGAGGAGCATGCCGGCGAGGCCGGCGACCGGACGGACGGAGTATCGTTTGTTCATGTTGCCCTTGCCGGTCGTCCGCACGCGGACCGGCGACGCAGGTTTTTCAACGTGCGGGCAGCAAAAAGCCACCCGCGCGACAGCTACGGAAACGTTTCCGCCATTGCTGCCCCGGGTGGCTGGTCCAAGGGAGTCAGGATCAGGCCGGCCCTGCAAGCAATGCGTGGTGGAGCGCATGTCGTTGGTTCCAACGATCGAGACCTCGGAACGGATGCATGCGAAGCAGCAAGATCCGCGGCGGTGGCAGCGGCGGACGATCCGGTCAGTTCCGGAACTTCTTGTGGCACCCGGCACAGGCCTCGCCCGCCGCTTTGGACAGGGCGTCGGCCCGCCGGAGGGCGGCCGCGTCGAGCGTTGTCGCGCGGGAAGCGAGCAGGGCGTGCAGGTCCTTCGCGTCGGATTCCGCTTTGCGGAGGAGCCCGAGGAACGTGTCGCCCTTGGCCTGTGCCAGGGCATCGCGCTGGAGTTCGCGATAGGCCTCTTGCAACAGCAGCGCCTCGGTCGCCGGGATGAGGTCGGGCTGGCCCGGCGGGGCGCGCCAGCCGGCCTTTCGCACGGCCTTCAGGTGGTCCCATCGATGGTCGATCGCGACCATGGCGTCGACGAGGCCGGACACCTCGGCACGGGACGGGAACGCGTCCGGCACCCGCGTCAGCGCCTCTGCGGTGGGCATGCGGAAATCGGCGTTGGCGCGGTAGAGCCCGGAGTGATCCGGCGAGGTGCCTGCCTGCTTCATCCAGGCGACGGCTTGGTCCGGCGTCCAGCCGGCGGTGGCCTGGCAGATCACGCCGACGGCCGCGGGACCGCGGTGCTGTCCGTGATGGCAGTGGACGAAGATGGGGCCTTCCAGCGTCCGCGCCGCTTTGACCAAGCACGCCGCCGTCTCCGCCGGGATGCCGTCGTAGCCGTGCGGGATATGGACGTAGCACAGCTGGAATTTCGCGGCGCGTTCCACGTCGGGCGGGGTGCCGTCCACCGAGAGGATCGTCTTCACCCCGAGCTTTCGCAGCGAGGCGAAGGCCTCGTCGCCTTTGGGTTGGCTGCCGGAATAGATGCGGTCGGTCGCGCGGAAGAGATTGTCGATCCCCGGCGCTTGGAGCGGTCCGGCTTTCGGAGCCATCGGGGCGGGCCCGTTGTCCGCCGGCTCCTGCGCCGGCGCGATCGCCACGACCGCGCAGACCGCTGCCACGCGGAAGAACTTGGCGAGGGTCGGGAAGTTCATGCGGAGAACGCGGCGACGAGAGCAGCCGTGCACATCTGCGGCAAGCATCGCGGCGTCACGCGGTTTCGCCGAGATGGCGCCGGAGCAAGGCCCGGAGCTGGCGGGGCTCCCGGACCACCAACGTCCCGGCCTTCACCTCGAGCAGGCCTTGGCCGCGGAACTTGGCGAGCGTGCGCGACAGGGTCTCGCTCACGGTGCCGAGCTCGGCGGCGAGCACGCGTTTGGTGGTCTTGAGCTCGATCGCCACGGGCCCCGCGGCGGCGGAATCGGGGCAGCGCCGCAGCAGCCAGTTGGCGAGGCGCGTCTCCACGTCCTTGAGGGTGAGGTCCTCGAGCTGTGCGACCAGCACGCGCAGGTGCGAGCTCATGGAGGCGAGCATGCGCAAGGCGAGCTCGGGCCGGTGCCGGAGCAGGGCAAGGAACCCCGCCTTCTGCACGAGCAGCACCTGGGACGGCTCGATGGCCCGGGCCTCGGCGGGGTAGCCGTCCGGAGTGACGAGCGACACCTCGGCGAAGGTGTCGCCGGCCCGGAAGACGTGGATGACCTGCTCTTTGCCGGCCGCGTTGACCCGGTGGACGTTCACCGCGCCGCGCTGGACAAGATAGAAACCGGACGACGGGTCGCCTTCGTGGAAAAGGTAGCTGCCTTTGTCGAGCGACTTGCTGCTGACCAGCGCGGAGATCGCCTCGAGGTCGGCCATGGGCAATCCGCTGAAGAGCTGGCTCGTGCGGAGCGTGTGGACGACGGCGGCGTGCTTCAGCGCTTCGGCGGGGGCGGGCATCGCTGCGACGTTACGGAACGGCCCGCCAAATGAACACCAACCAATCCGAGGCGTCGCCCCGCTCGACCTTCGAGGCGAAGCCTTCGCCGCCGAGAAGCTCGATGAGCGGCGACGGCAGGAAGGGCGCGAGCAGGAGCAAGCCTTCGCCGTCCTGGAGCGAGGCAAGGCGCTTCCGGACCGCGGGCAAGGGTTCGATGCCCCGGGCAAGCAGCCGTCGGACGTCGAGGCGGCGGAATCGGTCGAGCGGTGGCATGGCGAGGACGGGTATCGGCGGTCAGAACGAGAGCGTCGCCTGGGTGAATAAAAAGTCCGCGTCGGTCGCTCCGAACCCCGGCGAGGCGAGCGATCGCTCGATATAGCCGCCGACGAAGAAGTGCCCGTAGCCGGCCTGCAACGTCGCCCACGGCCGGAGCGTCCAGGTCGCGGTGAGGTCCGCTTCCTGGCCGATGTAGCTGTCGAAGGCCGGGTTGATCCCGTAGCCGGTCCCCGGTCCCGCGACTTGGCCGGTGCGTCGCGCGCCGTTGACCTGGTAGAAGCTGTCATGCGTGTCGGCGAGCCAGAAGGCATGCCAGTCGAGCGCGAGGAGCAGCCGCTTGACCGGCTTCACCGAGGAGGAGGCGCGGAGGTCGTGGAGGTTCTGCCACGAGGCGAAGTCCATGTGCCCGTAGAAGCGGTGGTTCGTGGGGAAAAGGTTGTCGAAGGTGCCGTGCCGGCCGTCGGTCGGATCGCTGTCGCCGGAAGAGTAGTCGTGCTCGAGCCCGAGCCTCGGCGACGCCGGAAGATCGGCGAAGGTGTATCCGCCGGCGATGTGGGTAGCGAAAGCCTGTTGCGACAGGCTCGGTCCGGCGACGGCGTCCTTGAAGCGCCCGAACTGGCCGGCGGCCTCGAAGCTGTGGTCCCAGCCGTGCAGTTTCCCGGGCAACGACCTCATCCGGATGCCGACCGTGTAGATGTCCCGCGGGCTGGCGCCGGTCATGGTCGCGGGCAGACCGGCGCCCAGCGTCGTCGGTGATCCCGTTCCTGTGTTGCGGGCGAGCACGTAGGCCTGGGTCTCCTGGAACGGGACGAGGGTGCCCGACGAGGCGTAGATGCCGGAGAACCCGTCGTAATCGTTGGCCAGATCGAGGTTGTGGTCGTCCGGGACGACCACGCGTCCGGCAAAGGCGTCCACCCAGACGTCGCGGTCCTCGTAGCGCAGCTTCGCCGCGTCGAAGACGCGTCCGACGTTGTTCCAATCGAACGCACCGACCAAGCGTTCGTCGCCGTAGCTCAGCTCTTGGCGGCCGATCTTCGCATGGAGCGGGAATCCGGCCGGATCGCCGAGCCGGAGGTAGGCCTGGTGCAGCTCGGCGCGGTCCGATTCCGGGTCCGGGACACGGTCGTCGTGGAGCGAGAAGCTGTCGCGCCCCTCGACGAGGACACCGGCCCAAGCGGTCGGCGCGTACCCGAGATGGAGCGTCGTGCGGAAGAGCTCGTAGGTGTTGCCCGTATCGGCGCCGTGGTCGCGGAAATCGATCGCGCCCGGCGAACCGGGTATCGCGGTGTGCCCACGGTGCTCGAAGCGGGCGCGGAACTGACCACCGATATCCCACGCGCTGAAGGTGCCGCTCTGTTGCCGGAGCCAGTGGTTGGCGAGCCCTTCCGAGGAGGGTGCCAAGGACGCCGCGGCGGCGGTTGCGGCCGTGGCGGTCTGGGCGACAGCGAACGCCGGGGAAAGAGCGGCGATGAGGCTGAGGACGGCCCGTGGTTTCATGGAGGCACGGTGCCGCCCCCCGGCTGCTGCCGCATTGACTTTGATCAATGCTTCCTCCCCCCGGGGGCGCAATCGCGGAGTGGTGTCGGGCAAGCCGCGGGTGGACGGGGTCTTCGCACACGGGTCTGCTGTCGTACATGCAAACCAGGCCTACGCCGTTGCCCGCGGGCAGGGTCTGCCAAGACCGCGACGTTCGCTCCGCGCTCGGCTCGGAGATCGTCGCGAGGAGGCTGGTTGAAACGGTCGCGGTCTCCGTCTCGTGAGCTTTCGCCTGAGGACAACGGTCTGGTGCGCATCTTGCGTGGCTTTCCTCGCGGCGGGTGCCGTGACCGCGGAGGTCGCTCCGTCGTGGTTCCGTCCGTCGGTGATGTCGCTCATCCCGGAAGGCCGCTTCGTCTATGAACGGAATTGCCAGGTCTGCCACGGGCGATGGGGCGACGGTGACGGCGAGATGGCGAAGGGGATGCTCCCGCGTCCGCGCAAGTTTTCCGCCGGCGTCTTCAAGTACCGCAGCACGCCGTCGGGAGCGCTCCCGTCCGACGCCGATCTGGAGCGCACGATCCGCGGCGGGGTCTACGGCAGCGCGATGCCCGTGTTCGCGCAGCTGGGCGACCGGGAGGTGCGTTCGGTCATCGCCTACGTGAAGTCGTTCTCGTCGCGTTGGGACAAGCCGCAGAACTTCGCGGCGCCGCTTGCCATCCCCGAGGCTCCGGGCTGGATGTCCGACAACGTCGAGCTCGACCGGCACGCGGTCCGGGGGAAGGCGTTCTTCGAGCGTGCCTGCGCCGCCTGCCACGGCCCGGAAGGCAAGGGCGACGGCCCCTCCGCGGAGAACCTCGAAGATGATCTCGGCCGACCGGCCAGACCTCAGGACCTCGGCCTGCCCTCGATCGGCAGCGGGCCCGGCCCGCGGGACATCTACAAGGCGCTGGTCACCGGCCTGAACGGCACTCCGATGCCCAGCTTCTCGGAGGCGACCAGCGAAGGCGAACGTTGGGACCTGGTCGCCTTCGTGGAGACCCTGCGCCGGGCCGCCCAGCAGGCCGCCCAGCAGGCCGACCGGAGGACCGATTGAGCGGTCGATGCTGTCGGGAAGCGCAGGACCGCGGCGGGGCGTGGGGGCGCTTCTCAGCGGCGGATCCGCGCGGTGAACTCCTCGCTGTCGTAGGCCGGTGTCGTCTCACAGCGGACGCTCCCGCCCGCGTTGAGCTCGGCCAACAGACGACCGATCAGGGTGCCGTCGTCGCAGCTCAGCACCAGGACGCCGTCGTAGCGGCCCAGGGTCCACCACTGGCCGACGATCTTGACCCCGGCCTTCCTTGCGACGTCGTCGAAGGCGAGGGCGCGGGAGACGGAATGTCCGATGTCTTTGGCACCGGCTTCGGTGAAGCGGAGCAACGCGATGTAGGTGGGCACGGATGGACGCTGCGCGATGGTGGCGGCCTGCGCGTTGACCGCGGTCAAGACATCGGTGCGAGGCCGGATGACGGAGCCTTGACCCGGATCAAGGCGGGTCCTGTCCGGGCACCCGAGAGTGGGCACGTGCAGACTTTCCCGTCGTTCTCATCGGACCGGCCCGGCGTGCTCTCGTTGCCGCTGGAGACCCGGTATGCCGACCAAGGCATCGTGAGCCGCACGTTGCTCAGCACGCCCGACCTGCGTGTCGTGCTGTTCGGCTTCGCGGCCGGCCAGGAGCTCACCGAGCACACGTCGACGCAGCAAGCGCTCATCCAGGTGCTGTCCGGCTCCTGCGAGGTGACACTCGGCGGCGTCGCGCGCGCGCTGGGATCCGGCGACCTCGTGTGGATGCCGCCCGGTCTGCTCCATGCCGTGAAGGCGACGGAACGCTTCTCGATGCTGCTGACCTTGGCGAGACCCGGGGGGGCGATGCCGCCACCCCTGCCGCCCGCGGCCGGCCGCATCCCGCTGACGGCATGACTTTCATCAAGGCCGGACTTCGTTGGCCGGCCCAGATCCACAACCGCGGTCGGCGACGTCCGGCCGGCAACGAAGATCGGAAGACCCATCACCATGAAGAACCCGCTACACCCGTCATCGCCAGCGCGCGCCGCGCGCTGGGCCAAGATCCTGCCCGGCCTGTTGCTGGCAGCCACCGCGCTCGCCGCCGACAGCCCGGGCGCGTCGCCCAAGGTCATCGATCCGGAGATCCAGGGCGAGGAGAAGGCCGTGCTCACCCATGCGCCGATGGTGCCGCCGCCGATCACCCGACGGCATGCGACCAAGGTCCTCGTCGACGTCGAGGTGAAGGAGGTCGTGCGCCGGTTGGCGGACGGCGTGGACTACCTTTTCTGGACGTTCGGAGGGGAGGTCCCCGGCCTGTTCATCCGGGTGAGGGAGGGCGACCTGGTCGAGTTCACGCTTGAGAACCATCCGTCGTCGAAGATGCCGCACAACATCGATCTGCACGCCGTCACCGGCCCGGGCGGCGGTGCCGCGTCGTCGTTCACCGCGCCAGGGCATTCGTCCCGGTTCTCGTTCAAGGCGCTGAACCCGGGCCTCTACGTCTACCATTGCGCGACCGCGCCGGTGCCCATGCACATCGGCAACGGCATGTACGGGCTCATCCTCGTCGAGCCGAAGGAGGGGCTCCCGAAGGTGGACCGCGAATACTACGTGATGCAGGGCGATGTCTACACCACGGGCAGATACGGCACGCCCGGCCTGCAGACCTTCGACCAGGAGAAGGCCATCGACGAGCGGCCGACCTATGTCGTCTTCAACGGATCCGTCGGCGCGCTCGTGGGCGACCATGCCATCACGGCCAAAGTCGGCGAGACGGTGCGGCTCTACGTCGGCAACGGCGGGCCCAACCTGCTCTCGTCGTTCCACGTGATCGGCGAGATCTTCGACCGTGTCTATCCCGAGGGCGGCACCGTCGCGTCGCAGCAGAACGTCCAGACCACGCTCGTCCCGGCCGGCGGATCGGCCATCGTCGACTTCAAGGTGCAGGTACCGGGCACGTTCGTGATCGTGGACCACTCGCTTTCCCGGGCCTTCAACAAAGGCGCGCTCGGCATGCTGAAGGTCAGCGGCAAGGAGGACCTGCTCGTCTATTCCGGCAAGGAGGTCGATGCGGTGTATCTCGGACGACAGGCCGAGGCGGGCAGCGATTCTGAGAAGAAGGTCGCGTCGTTGCAGGCGCAGATGAAGGAGGCCATCAAGACCGACCCGCGCATCGCCAGCCTGACCAAGGAGATCCAGGTCGAGAAGGGCAAGCAGGTCTTCATGCAGACCTGTTTCGTGTGTCATCAGGTGGAAGGGCAGGGCATCCCGGGGCAGATCCCGCCGTTGGCCAAGTCGGACTTCTTGATGGCGGACAAGGAACGTGCCGTGCGGACCGTCCTGCAAGGCATGTCGGGCGAGGTCACCGTCAACGGGACCAAGTTCAGCGGCACGATGATCCCGCTGAACTATCTTCCCGACGAGGACATCGCCAACGCGGTCACCTACGTGCGCAACAGTTGGGGCAACAGCGGGGACGCGGTGAGCGTCGCCGAGGTCCGTCGCATCCGTAGCGAAGCCCCGCCACCGCCGGCCAACACCTTCGAATGAGAAGCCGACGATGAGCCCCATCCGAGAACCTCTCGGCCCGACGAGCGGGCCGCCGACCCAGCCCCTGCGACCGGCGGTCCATCGCCGGATCGCGGACGACCGCCGGGTGATGGCGCTCGGTCCTTCGAAGCCGCGGCTCGCGAGGCCGATGACCGTGTTCTTGTCCATCGCCTGTCTCATGACCTTCGCCAAGGTGCTCGCATCGGGAGTTCCGGAGGGGACCCGCCCACCGGTCGGCATGGTCACCGTGCCCGCCGGTGTCTACCAGCCGCCCTTCCGTAGCGAGACCGACGCCAAGCAGGTGCCGGTCAAGGCGTTCGCGCTGGACCGTTTGCCGGTCACGAACGGCGACTTCCTCGGGTTCGTCCGCGCCAACCCACGTTGGCGCCGGTCACAGGTGAAACGGCTCTTCGCGGACGTCAACTATCTTGCGGACTGGAACGGCGATCTGGAGCCGGGCGCCTCCTCGCCGGTGGACAGCCCGGTGACCCAGGTCTCTTGGTTCGCGGCCAAGGCCTACGCGTCATGGAAGGGCAAGCGTCTTCCCACCACATCCGAGTGGGAAATCGCCGCCGCCGCGAGCCCCACGCGTCCCGACGGCGAGAACGACGCCGATTTCCAGAGGCAGATCGCCGCATGGCATTCGGCCCCTTCGCCCGGCCGTCTGCCCGCGGTCGGCGGCGGCCGGGCGAACTGTTTCGGCGTGCTGGACCTGCACGGCCTTGTTTGGGAGTGGGTGTCGGACTTCAACACCGCGATGGTCACCGGCGACGCGCGCGGCGATGCGGGGCTTGAGCGGCGGCTCTTCTGCGGCAGCGGTTCGCAGACGGCGAAGAACCCGACGGACTACGCGGCCTTCCTCCGCTTCGGTCTCCGCAGCAGCCTGCAAGCATCCTACGCTGTCCACAACCTCGGCTTCCGCTGCGCCCAAGACCTGCCTGAGCTATCCGTCCTCCCGCCCCCGGCCCCATGAAGACTTGTCTCGCGTCGTCCATCGCTCTCGGTCTCGGTCTCGTGATGGTCCTGCGGGCAGGTCCGGTCACGACGTCCGTTGTCACCCATCTTCCGCCCTGCTGTCGCGCCTTGCCCACTACGAACGAGCCTTCCGAGAGATCGCTTTATCTGCTCGAATCCACTTGGACCTCCGATGTCGGTCGCAAGGTGAAGCTCGGCGTGTTGCGCGGACGCCGACAGGTGCTGGCCATGGTCTTCACCCGCTGCGAATTCGCCTGCCCCATCATCGTGGACGACCTTCAACGGATCCAGCGGACCCTCGCGCCGGAACTGCGCGACCAGGTGGATTTCGTGCTCGTCAGCTTCGACCCGGAACGCGACACCCCCGGGGTCCTGCGCGCCTATCGTCAGCAGATGCACCTTGGTGAGGACCACTGGACCCTGCTCACGGGGCGGCCTGACGACGTGCGCGAGCTCGCTGTCCTGCTCGGCGTGAACTACCAGCGCGATGCGCGCGGCCAGTTCGCCCATTCCAACGTCATCACGGTGCTCAACGCCGAGGGCGAGATCATCCACCGTCAAGTCGGCCTGGGCCGAGGACCAGCGGAGACGGTCGCCGCGCTCACCGCGACCTTGCCGGCCGAGGCCAAACGTTAGGTCCCGTGATGAGCGCGACGCCGGCAGTGCCGCAGCGGGGGCTGGTGCTCAGACAGTCCGGCAACCGAGCGTGAGAAGCACGTTGGCCCACAGGGCCTGGTCACCGGTCTGCACGGTGAGCACATGGTCGGGCGACTCGACGGCTTTGTAGAAATCCCACTTCAGAACCGGCAGCAGCCGTAGTTCAGGGTCGTTCGCTGCCAAGATCTCACGGAATTCCGCCCACGCAGGAGGTTCGCCGAACTTGGCGTAAGCGTCGTCCGCCGGGATGCCCATGGTGTTCACGAGATCCACCGGGACCGCGCTCAGGATGGTCTTCAGCACCTGCGCGACCGTGACACAGCCGGGCGCCAGGTTGAGATGGATCACCTGTGCGTTCGGGCCTTTCTTCGTCGAAGCGGGATAGTTGCCGTCGGCGATGAGGACCTTCGCGTGGTGGCCCGCGCGGCCGAGGATGGCGTTGATCTCAGGATGGATCAGGGAGTGCTTGAGCATGGGGGGACGCTTGGAGGCCGGGCCGAAAATTTCAACCCCGAACCCGGGGAGGGCCGCTCCATGATTCCCCGGTTTCGTTGAGTCCTGGGGCGAAAGAAATCCAGCCGAGGCCTGTTCGTCATCTCCGCCCACCATGTCGCCCCGGCACCCAGTCGGCTCCTTGTTCACTGGAAGCCCTCGACATTCCGGACCTTCGCAGATTTTTTGCAGGGGCCTGGCTTTCGCGCCGAAATTCAACAGAAGGCCTTCAAACAGGAGGTTTCATCGACTCTATCGCCAGCGCATCCCGTGTCGGTCCGCGAAAAAAATCAAAAAAGGTATTGCGGCAAAGCCTCCAATTCCTAAGCTCTGCGCTCCCGTTTCAATTGTAACTGGTTGATGCGGGGAGTCGGTTAGGCCGACAACCAATCCGCTCCACGCGGGGAGGGAATTATGGCCGAACCCCGCGTGAGCTCCGCTTCGTGATTTTTTTGCTGTGAAAACGTTTAGACCGTTAACGCCGTCCCAGCGGTATACGACCGTGCAGGATTTTTCGGACGTCACAAAGACGTACCCGGAAAGTTCGCTTGTGTTCACCAAGAAGAAGACTGGTGGCCGCAACAACTACGGCCGGGTGACCGCCCGCGCCATAGGTGGCGGGCACAAGCAGAAGATTCGCATCGTCGACTTCATGCGAAAGAAGTTCGGTGTGCCGGCGACCGTCGTCGCCATCGAATACGATCCGGGCCGGAGTGCCCGTATCGCCCTCTTGGAGTATTCCGACAAGGAGAAGACGTACATCGTTGCTCCGGACGGAATCAAAGTCGGCGACACCCTGATGAGCGGTGATGCGGCGGCCCCGACTGTCGGGAACGCGCTTCCTCTTGGCAGCATCCCGGTCGGCGTCAGCATCCACAACATCGAACTCGTGCCGGGCCGTGGTGCCCAGATCGTCCGGTCCGCCGGTTCGTTCGCGACGTTGATGTCGCGGGACGGCGGGTATGCCCAGGTCAAGTTGCCGTCGGGTGAGATCCGGTTGATCCACGAGCGTTGCTTGGCCACCATCGGTCAGGTAGGCAATGCCCAATGGGAGAATATCACCATCGGCAAAGCTGGCCGCAATGTGTGGTTGGGCAAGCGAGGGATGAGCCGCGGCATGGTCCGCAACCCGGTCGACCACCCGAACGGTGGCGGTCAGGGCAAATCTAAGGGTGGTGGCGGACGCCAGCACCTGATGTCGCCGTGGGGCAAACTTGCCAAGGGTGCCCGCACCCGCAACAAACGCAAGATTTCGAACCGGTTCATCCTGGTTCGTCGCGATGGTCGGCCGATGAAACTCAAGTAAGCGTATGGGACGTTCACTAAAAAAGGGTCCGTTTGTCGACCTGTATCTGTTGGACAAAGTCGAGAAGGCCAAGACTGCAAAGTCGAAGTTGCCGATCAAGACTTGGTCTCGTCGGTCCACCATCACGCCCGATTTCGTCGGGCTGACGTTCAATGTCCACAACGGGAGGGCATTCATCCCGGTGTTCGTGACCGAGAACATGGTCGGGCATAAATTGGGAGAGTTCTCGATCACCCGGACCTTCAAGAAGCACGGCGCCCACACGGCCAAGGCTGAAGCCAAGTAGTCCTAAGGATTCGCATGGAAGTCACCGCCACATACAAAAATCTCCGGATGTCCGCCCAGAAGGCGCGCGAAGTCGTGCGCCAAGTCAGGGGGATGAACGCGGTCCAAGCGCTCTCCACGCTCGGCTTTGTGCGCCGCAAGGCTGCCACCGCCGTCGCGAAGACGCTCAAGTCCGCGATCGCCAACGCCGAGAACAACCACGGTCTCAAGTCCGAGACCTTGGTCATCGCCGAGGCTCACGCTCTCACCGCCGGCAGCATGAAACGCTTTCTGCCCAAGGCGCGTGGGTCCGCCGGTCCCATGCTGAAGCGCAGCTGCCATATCAAAATCGTTCTCACGAACAAGTAAGCATATGGGCCAGAAAACAAATCCGATAGGCTTCCGCATCCCGGTCAACCATGACTGGCGCTCGAAGTGGTTCGCGTCCAACAAGGAGTTCGGGGCTCTGTTGCACGAGGACCGCATCATCCGGGAGACCCTCCATCGTCGCCTCGAGTCGGCGTCCGTCCCTCGTATCAACATCGAACGCGCCGCGTCCCGTTGCCGCGTCACGATTTTCACGGCGCGTCCTGGTGTCGTCATCGGTCGCAAGGGCACCGAAATCGACAAGTTGAAGGAAGATCTTTCGAAGCTGACCGGCAAGGATGTCTATGTCGACATCCAAGAGGTCAAGCAGCCCGAGATCGACGCACAGTTGGTGGCGGTCAACATCGCCATCCAGTTGGAACGGCGTATCTCCTTCCGCCGCGCCATGAAAAAAGCGTTGCAGACCGCGATGGATTTCGGTGCCGAAGGCATCAAGGTCCGCTGCGGCGGCCGGCTCGGCGGCGCGGAGATTTCCCGCGTGGAGACATACCACGAGGGTAGTGTTCCTTTGCACACGTTGCGCGCCAACATCGACTACGGCTTCACTGAAGCCCGCACGATGTACGGCAAGCTGGGTATCAAGGTCTGGATATGCAAAGGCGAGATCAAGAAGGCGCCTTTGACCACGAAGACGACCGAGGCTTCCGCCTAGGTCCGCCGACAACCACCATTTCTAGAAGAGAGCGTTTATGGCTTTGATGCCGGCCAGAGTAAAGTATCGGAAAATGCACCGCGGTCATAGGACCGGTCTCGCGTCCCGCGGGAACGCGGTTGCGTTCGGTGAGTACGCCCTGCAGGCGTTGGAACGTTGCTGGCTGGACACCAAGCAGATCGAGGCAGCTCGTGTCGCGGTGACCCGCTACATGAAACGTCGCGGCAAGGTGTGGATCCGTGTCTTCCCCGACAAGAGCTACACCAAGAAGCCTCTCGAAGTCCGGATGGGTACCGGCAAAGGCGCCGTCGAATCTTGGGTCGCTGTCATCCGCCCCGCGAACATCCTGTTCGAGGTGGACGGTGTCACCGAGGCGGTCGCCAGGGAGGCGATGCGTCTTGCCTCCACCAAGCTCCCCATCTCCACGAAGTTCATCGTCCGGCGCAAGCTGGCTTGAGGAAGACCACATGGCTAAAACTGTTTTCAGCGATCTGTCCGCGCAGGAACTCAAGGCAAAGAGCCTTGATCTGCGGCAGGAGCTGTTCAATCTTACACTCCAGAAGGCGACCGCCCGGCTCGAGAAGCCGCACCGTATCCGCGAGCTGCGGAAGGAGATCGCCCGTGGTCAGACCCGTCTGACCGAATTGCGCAAGAAAACCGCCGCTCCGAAAGCTTGACGAACTATGGCTGAGCAATCCCAAGTCCGCGGTCACCGCAAAGAACGTGTCGGAGAAGTGGTCTCCGACAAGATGACCAAGACCATCGTCGTCCGCGTCGAGCGCCGTTTCCAGCACCCGCAGTATAAGAAGGTCGTGAAGAGCTACAAGAAGCTCTACGCCCATGACGACGCCGAGCTCGCCTCCGTCGGTGACATCGTCAGGATCCAAGAGACCCGGCCGTTGTCGAAGACGAAGTGCTGGCGCCTGGTCGAGGTGCTCAACCCTGATGGGTCGAGCAAACCGAAACCCTGATCCGAAAGACATTCTATGCTTCAAGTACGCTCAGGTGCAGACGTCGCCGACAATACCGGTGCGAAAATCGCATGGGTCATCGGTGTGCTCGGTCGCAACCAACGTTATGCCGAGGTGGGTGACGTGATCAAGGTCCACATCAAGGAAGCCGCCCCGGACGGCTCCGTGAAAAAAGGCGAGGTCCAGGATGCGGTTGTCGTTCGGACCAAGAAGATTATCCGCCGCTCCGACGGGTCTTATGTCCGGTTCGACCGGAACGCCGTCGTCATCATCGACAAGGACCACAACCCTAAGGGGACCCGCATCTTCGGACCTGTCGCCCGGGAGTTGCGCGAAAAGAAGTTCATGAAGATCATCTCGCTCGCCCCTGAGGTGATCTGACCGCTACACGAACCATGAAAGTGGAAACAAAACGATTGCATATCCGCAGCGGGGACGAGGTTGTCGTCATCGCAGGTTCCGCCAAAGGGCGGCGCGGCAAGGTGAAGGAAGTCCTCAACAAGAAGGCGGCCGTGGTCCTCGAAGGCTCCGATGAACGGAGCAAAGAGAACGACGAGAAACGTCGTCTTGTGAAGCCGGTCCTGCATCATCTCACCAAGAGCCAGCAGAACCCGGAAGGCGGGCTCCTCTGGTTGGAGGGCTCCATCCATTCCTCGAACGTGATGAAAGTCGAGGAATTCGAACGCCGGAGCGCGAAGCGTTCCAAAGAAACCCGATAATCTCCTAGACCGTCATGAAGCCCCGTCTCTACACGAAGTACGTCCAAGAAGTGGTCCCAGCGCTCAAGGAGAAGCGCGGCTACACGAACGTGCACCAGATCCCGCGCATCGAAAAAATCGTAGTCAACATGGGCGTGAGCGCATCGGCCGAGAAAGGTTCGGTCGAGGAGGCGGTCAAGGACATGACCTCCATAACCGGCAGGAAGCCTGTCATCTGCAAGGCGAAAAAGAGCGTCGCGAACTTCAAGCTCCGGGAAGGCCAGGCCATCGGCTGCCGGGTGACCCTTCGTCGGGATGTGATGTACGAGTTCTTCGACCGGTTGGTGACCTCGACCCTTCCTCGCATCCGGGACTTCCGCGGGATCTCGGCCCGTCAGTTCGACGGACGCGGCAGTTTCTCGCTCGGACTTCCGGACCAGACGATCTTCCCCGAGATCGAACTCGAGAAAATCAAGCGGCAGCAGGGGATGGACATCACCATCGTCACCACGGCTGACAACAACGAAGAGGCGTACGATCTCCTCAAGTTGATGGGTATGCCGTTCTCTAAGTAAATTTTTCCAGAGACATCATATGGCCAAAACATCCTGGCGCGAACGCAACCTGAAGAAACAGGAGACGGTCAAGAAGTACGCCGCCGTCCGGGCGGAGCTGAAGGCCAAAGGGGACTATCTCGGTCTCCAGAAGCTTCCCAAGAACGCCAGCCCGGTCCGGGTGGTCAACCGGTGTAAGTTCAGCGGCCGTCGCCGCGGATATCTTCGCAAGTACGCCTGCTCCCGACTCACTTTCCGTGAAGCCGCTCTCGCCGGGCTCATCCCGGGCGTGATCAAGGCCAGTTGGTAACCATTTGCCGCCATGCACGACCCGATTTCAGACCTTCTGACCCGCATCCGTAATGGGGGTCTCGCCCAGCACGCCGAAGTGGTCATCCCTCATTCCAAGATGAAGGAGTCCATCTCCCGGATCTTGAAGGACGAGGGTTATATCTCTTCCGTCACGGTCGAGGGCTCCACCATCAAACAGATGAAGCTCCGCTTGAAGTACCAAGGTAAACAGAGCGTCATCGTCGGCCTGAAACAGGTCAGCACCCCTGGGCTCCGCCGCTATGTGAGCAGCTCGGAGATTCCTCGGGTCTTGGGCGGCATGGGTGTCGCCATCCTTTCGACCCCGAAAGGCCTCCTCACCGGGACCGAGGCGCGCAAACAAAACATCGGTGGAGAGCTCGTCTGCTTCGTTTGGTAAAGGATTCGTATGTCCCGTATTGGTAAAACTCCGGTAGTGATCCCCGCTAAGGTCAAGGTGACCGTCGCCGGGAACCGTGTCTCCGTCGAAGGACCCAAGGGCAAGCTTGAGCTTGAACTTCCAGCCTTGACCACCGCCAAAATCGACAGCGGAAACGTCCTCGTCCAGCGGGCCGACGACACGTCCCGCTCGAAGGCCATGCACGGGCTCGCCCGTGCCTTGGTCAACAATCTCGTCAAAGGCGTGAACGACGGCTTCCAGAAGAAGCTCGAGATCCAAGGCGTCGGCTTCAAAGCCGCGGTGCAGGGCGCTGTGGTGAACCTATCCCTCGGCTACAGCCACCCGATCCTCTATCCCATCCCCGCCGGTATCAAGGTGACGGTCGAGGAGAACACGAAGGTCACGATCGAAGGCGCGAGCAAAGAGGTCGTCGGCCGCGTCGCTTCCGAGATCCGCAGCTATTATCCTCCCGAGCCGTACAAGGGCAAAGGTGTCCGTTACGTCGGCGAGAAGGTCATCCGCAAGGAAGGCAAGACCGTCCAGTAAGGTGTTTATCCTTCAACCACTGATTTCCGTCTCAGAATGAGAACCGAACATAAGCAGCGACTCGCCCAGCTCCGCCATTGGCGTGTCCGAAAGAAGGTCAGCGGCAGCTCTGAGCGGCCCCGGATGAGCGTGAAGTTCACCGGCCAACATATCTACGTGCAGTTCATCGATGACGCCGCCGGGCATACCGTCGCCGCCGTCAGCAGCCGGGACAAGGTTGCCCCTGCCGGAGTGAAGGGCGCCAACGTCGTGTCCGCCGCCATCATCGGCAAGGCGGCCGCCGAAGCGGCCAAGTCCAAAGGAGTCGCCGAGGTCGTGTTCGACCGCGGTTCGGCCAAGTACCATGGCAAAGTCAAGGCGCTTGCCGATGCCGCTCGCGAGGCCGGTCTCAAGTTTTAATCCAAACGGAGGAATCTATAGTGGCTGACGATATCACAAATGTTACCCCGACGCCGGCGGCCGTTGTGCCTGCCGAGGCGCCTCAAGGACGTCCGGAACAACGCTTCGACCGGGGCGGACCCCGTGGGCCGCGTCGTCCTCGTCGTCCGGGTGGGGACTTCGGCGACGACAAGGGCGAGTTCACCGAGAAGACGGTGTTCATCAATCGCTCGTCGAAGGTCGTCAAAGGCGGTCGTCGTTTCAGCTTCAGTGCTTTGATAGTGATCGGCGACCGTCAAGGACGGGTCGGCCTGGGCTTGGGGAAGGGCAAAGAGGTCAGCGAAGCCATCCGCAAGGGCGGCGAGAACGCCAAATCACGCCTGTTGGCGGTGTCCTTGAAGGACAAGACCATCCCCCATGAGGTCTACTCCCATTTCGGTGGTGCCAAGGTGCTCCTCCGACCGGCCAGCCCCGGTACCGGCTTGATCTGCGGAAAGACGGTCCGCGCCATCGTGGAGTCGGTCGGGATCAAGGACGTCTTGTCCAAGTCTCTCGGTTCCAAGAACGCCGCGAACGTCGCCAAGGCCACGTTGAAGGCGCTTCTTCAGCTCCGTCGCCGCGAAACCATCTATAAAGGCCGCGGCTTGGAAGCGCGGCTCACCAAGAAGACCTCCTGAGTATGATGCGCCTCCATAATCTTAAGCCTCGCCCAGGTGCGAAGCATCGCAAGAAGCGTTACGGCATCGGCGAATCGAGCGGCCACGGCAAAACGTCCGGCCGAGGCGGAAAAGGCCAGACCGCCCGTTCCGGAAGCTCCATCCGTATCGGGTTCGAAGGCGGCCAGATGCCGTTAATCCGGCGTCTGCCCAAGCGTGGTTTCAACAACGACGCGTTCCGCACCGAATATCTCCCCATCAATGTGGAACTGCTCAACGAGTTCGACGACGGTGCCATCATCGACGATGCTCTTCTGCGGACCTCGGGGCTTGCGAGCGGCAAGAAGAAACTGAAAGTCAAGATTCTTGGGGCCGGTGAGCTGACCAAGAAGCTGCATGTGAAGGCTGCCAAGTTCAGCGCCACCGCGAAGGCGGCGATCGAAAAACTCGGCGGGACCGCAGAAGTGGTCTCCTAAGACGTTCCAATCATCGCGCATCATGTTCGGCCAGTTATTCCAGACATTCGCCAATTGCTTCAAGATTCCCGAGCTGCGCTCGAGGATTTTGTTCACGGCTTTGGTACTCGGTGTCTGCCGGCTGATTGCCATGACGCCGATACCAGGGCTCGATGGCCATGCTCTGTCGGACTTCTTCGAGAGCCAATCCAAGTCGGCGGGAGGAAACTCGGTGGTGGGGCTCTATAGCCTGTTCACCGGAGGCGCTCTCGAGAAATGTGCGGTCGGATCGTTGGGCATCATGCCCTACATCAGCGCGACGATCATCATCCAGTTGTTGACCGCGGTCATCCCTGCGTTGAGCAAGTTGGCTCGCGAAGAGGGTGGACGCGCCAAAATCATAGCCTATGGACGCTATCTGACGGTACTGCTCTGCCTTGGGCAAGGATTGGTCATGACCTTGGGCTGGGAGCATCCCGACAAGACATTCTCCGGTTTCACGGGGTCTTTGATTCCAGCCGATGCCAACATATGGTGGTATCGCGCTCAAACCGTGGTGGTCCTGACAACCGCCACGCTGCTTCTGATGTGGCTGGGAGAGCAGATCACTGAGCGCGGCGTGGGTAATGGTGTCTCCTTGATCATCACCATCGGCATCTTGGCTCGACTCCCCCTGGCCTTGAAGTCACTCCAGGTGATGTTCTTTCCCCCTGAAGGTGTCGAGCAGGCGGCCCGCTGGCCGACGGCGTTCCTCTTGGTCGCATGTCTCGGCGTGGTCGTTGCCGGTGTCATCGCAATCACCCAGGCTCAAAGGAAGATACCGGTCCAGTACGCTCAAAGAGCCGTCGGGCGGAAGGTTTTCTCAGGTGGGACCTCGTTCATGCCGCTGCGTGTCAACTACGCAGGTGTCATGCCGGTGATTTTCGCCCAGGCGATCCTGATGTTTCCGAGCATGATTTTCGCGAAGCTCGGTGAGCTCTACAAGATCAGCTTCTTGACCGCTTTGGGGGTCTCGCTCTCTGAACATGGATGGTTGTATCTCTTCCTGTTCGCTTTGATGATCCTGTTTTTCTCGTATTTCTGGGTGGCGACCCAATTCAATGAACTTCAGGTTTCCGACGACCTGAAAAAGCACGGTGGATACATACCCGGTGTCCGCCCTGGTAGCCAGACAAGTGACTTTCTGCACCGGACGATGAGCCGTATCACTTTGGCCGGAGCCATCTTCTTGGTGATCATCGCCACCATCCCGACCTTGATGTCGAAGTATCTTGGTATCGACTACACGGTTGCTCAATTTTTCGGAGGCACCTCCATGCTGATCACGGTTGGCGTCCTTTTGGACACCATGCGGCAGATGGAGTCTTATCTCTTGATGCGGCACTATGACGGGTTCTTGAAAAAGGGTCGCGTCAAAGGCCGGATGGGGTGAGGCCCGCGAGTGTCTGTTCTTTTAATTTTTAAGGTGCGTATGCCCCGGTTCAAAGGCCTAGTGCCTCCGGTGGCGACGACCCAAGGTGGAGCATGGGAAGCGTGATCACCAAGAACCCATCGGAGATCAACGCCATGCGCGAAGCCGGGAGGCTGGCAGCGGTGGTGTTGCGGTCGGGTATCGGGCTGGTAGAGCCGGGTATGACCACTCTTGAACTGGATGCCAAGGTCGGCAGTTTGATCAAGGCTCATGGTGCGGTGAGCGCTTTTTGCGGTTATCGTGGTTTTCCAGGGCAATGCTGCATATCCGTGAATGAAGCTGTGGTCCACGGGATAGGAAACACCCGTAGGCTCCAGTTCGGCGATCTCGTCAAACTCGATATCGGTGTCCGGTACAAGGGGTTCGTGGGGGATGTGGCGATGTCCATCGCGGTCGGAGGATGTTTGCCGGCAGGGCAGAAACTCATGGACGTGACGACACAAGCGCTCTATGACGGGATTTCCTTTGCGAGAGCTGGAAACCGGGTGAGTGATATTTCGAGGGCTGTCCAGAAGCGGGTCGAGGCCGCCGGGTTCAGCATCGTTCGGGAATTTGTAGGGCACGGTGTCGGCCGGTCGGTCCACGAGGAACCGCAGGTGCCGAACTACGTGGATCTACGGAACGACGTGCGGCTAAGGGCCGGCATGACAATCGCCATCGAACCGATGGTCAACGCAGGCGGTGCGGCGGTGGAGGTGTTGGACGACCGGTGGACGGTGGTTACGAAGGACCGGCAGTTGTCGGCCCATTTCGAGCATACCGTGCTGGTGACCGACGGGGAGGCGGAGATCCTGACGAAGGATGGATTGCCGCCGTTGTATTGAGGTGGTGAGAGCAAGGATTTTAAGATGAAAGTCAGAGCATCAGTAAAAAAACTTTGTGAGAATTGCAAGATTGTGCGCCGAAAGGGCATCATCCGTGTGATTTGCTCCAACGCGCGCCATAAGCAGCGCCAAGGCTGAACCATTTGAGCTATGCCACGTATTCTAGGTGTTGATATTCCGGGTGACAAGCGGGTGGACATCTCCCTCCGCTACATCTACGGCATCGGTCCGGTGAACGCCAAGGTCATCTTGGCCAAGGCTGGAATCGATCCAGCGACCCGTGCCAAGACGTTGACCGAACAGCAGATGTCGCTGATCGTGAACGCGATCCAGGACGGAAAGTACGTCGTCGAGGGCGATCTGCGCCGGGAACTCGGCATCAACCTCAAGCGGTTGCAAGCGATCAAGTGCTATCGCGGGCAACGCCATCTCCGCAGCCTTCCGGTGCGCGGGCAACGTACCCAGACCAATTCCCGGACCCGCAAGGGGCCGCGGAAGACCGTCGGCGTGCAACGGGCGATGGCGGCCAAGGCCGGCAAGTAAACTTATCTGACGAACGATTATGGCTGACGAGATTAAGCCCAAAAAGGCTCCTGCGAAGAAGGACGGCGTCGACGCCGCGGCGGTTCCGGCGCCGAAGCGCGCCAAGAAGGCGGATGGCGCGGTGGAAGACACCACGGCGCCGGTCACCGCAGGTGCCGTGGCGACTCCGGTCCCGCCGACGGTCGCCACGCCCACGGCGGCGGAGCTGCTCGGTGATGATCCCAATGCCAAGAAGATCGTAAAGGTCAAAGGCGCCAAGAACATCTCGGTCGGCATCGCGAACGTGCTTGCCACCTTCAACAACACCCAGGTGTCCATCACGGACATGCAGGGTAATGTGATTGGTTGGAGCACCGCGGGCCGCGTCGGGTTCAAGGGTTCACGGAAGAGCACCGCCTTCGCCGCCCAGCAGGCCGCGCAAGACGCCGCTCGTCAGGCTATGTCCCACGGGATGCGCGAAGTCGAGGTCAGGGTGAACGGGCCCGGTTCCGGCCGCGAATCTGCCATCCGCGCCCTGCAGGCCATCGGTCTCGAGATTTCGGCCATCAAGGACGTCACACCGGTACCTCACAATGGTTGCCGCCCGCGCAAGAAGCGCCGCGTCTAGTCTTCGCTCCACCGTAATCGATAATACGTACGTCTTATGGCTCGTTATACCGGCCCCCGCACCCGCATCAGCCGCCGTTTCGGCATCCCCATCTTCGGTCCGTCGAAGTATCTCGAACGCCGCAACTACGGCCCGGGCGTCCATGGACCCAAGTCCCGTCGCAAGTTCAGCGACTACGCCCTCGGTCTTCTGGAGAAGCAGAAGTTCCGCTATTTCTACGGCCTCCAAGAGCGCCAGTTCCGCAACGTCTACGAAAAGGCGCTGCGTATGCGTGGCGTCACTGGTGAGAAGATGCTCCAGATTTTGGAGTGCCGCCTCGACAACTTGGTGTACCACGCGGGTTTTGCCCTCACCCGTCCTGCTGCGCGTCAGTTGGTCGGCCATGGCCACGTCAAGGTGAACGGGCGGAAGGTCAGCATCTCGAGCTACGCGGTGAAGGTGAACGATGTAATCGAGGTTCGCGACCACACTGTCAGCAAGCAGCTCGCGACCAAGAACGTCGAAGGCTCCACCAGTCGTGTGGTGCCGGATTGGTTGTCGGTCGACAAGGCCGCCTTGAAGGGCGTCCTGCTGCGCATCCCGTCCCGTGACGAGATCAACCCGATCGCCAACGAACAGGCGGTCGTCGAATTCTACTCCCGTTAACCCGTCCTCCCCTGAAAAAGGGGGACAAAAGCAATTATATGGGGCTGCCGCCGTGGGGGAATCAGTGACGGTGCGGCCCAGTTTAAAATTGCATCCATAAAAAATATGCCAGTTCGTCTAGGCCGTTTTGAGATGCCGAAGCGTTTGACCAAGGATGAGTCGAGCGCGACGGATACCTATGCCAAGTTTGTCGCGGAGCCCTTTGAGACGGGCTTTGGGCACACCATCGGAAACTCGCTTCGTCGGGTTCTGCTCAGCTCGCTGGAGGGAAGCGCCATCACATCCGTCAAGATCGACGGGGCGATGCACGAGTTCACGACCGTGGACGGCGTCGTCGAGGATGTGACCGATATCGTCCTGAACCTGAAGAAAATCAAGTTCAAGTCGACATCCCGCGAACCTGTCACCCTGTTGTTGTCCGCCAACAAAGAGGGCGTCGTCACCGCGGGCGACATCCAGCTCAAGCAGAACATCGAGGTGGTCAACCCCACCCAGCCGATCTGCACGCTCGACCGGAAGAAGAAGTTCGAGATGGAGATCGAGGTCAAGGTAGGCCGCGGTTTCTGCCCTTGGGACGAGAACAAGAAGGTCGACCAGTCCATCGGGGTGATTGCAATCGATTCTCTGTTTTCGCCGGTGAGCCGTGTCCGCTACGCGGTCGAGGCGGCCCGTGTCGGACAACGGACCGATTACGACAAGCTCTTGATCGAGATCTGGACCGATGGACGCATCTCTCCGGACGATGCGTTGACCCAGGCCTCGGCCATCCTCCAGCACCATCTCGACGTGTTCGTCGGCTACGACAAGAACGCGATCGAGTTCGAGGAGGAGCAGAAGCCCCAGGACGACGAAAAGTCGAAGCTGCGGAAGCTGCTCAACATGAGCGTCAACGAAATCGAGTTGTCGGTCCGCGCCGCGAACTGCCTGAACAACGCGAACATCACCTCGGTCGGCCAGTTGGCCATGAAGACCGAGGCGGAGATGCTGAAGTACCGCAACTTCGGAAAAAAATCCTTGAACGAGATCAAAGAGAAGCTCACCGGTCTCGGCCTATCCCTCGGAATGAACATCGACGCCGCCCTGTTGGAGCCGTCGGTGGAACCCAAAACCATCTGACGTACCATGCGCCACCTTCGTCGCACCGCCAAACTCGGCCGCACCGGCTCACATCGCAACGCGATGTTGGCCAACATGATTTGCAGCCTCATCAAGCATAAGCGTATCACCACGACGCTTGCGAAAGCCAAAGCGGCCCGCCCGGTCGCCGAGAAGTTGCTCACCTTGGGCAAGCATGCCCAGGTCGCCATCGCTTCCATCGCCGCCGCTGGCGACGACAAGCAGAAGGCCTTGGGGACCGCTCAGAACGTCCACTACCGCCGCCTCGCCGCCGCCAAGCTTCGGCAGCACCCGCGCACCCAGTTCAAGGGGACCAAGAAGTTCCCGGGCAAAGTCGCACGCGAGCTGTTCCGTGAGAACGAGGACGTCGTGCACATCTTGTTCGATAAAATCGCGCCGCTTTTCAAGGAGCGCTCCGGCGGCTACACCCGCATCGTCAAACTCGGCCAACGCCGGGGTGACGTCGCCCACATGGCCATCCTCGAGTGGGTCGAACAACCGACCACCGAGACCACCCCTGTGGTCGCGCCGGCTGAAGCATCCAAGTAAGTTTTGCGGGCCATCCGGCTCGTGTCAGAGAAGGCGTCCCGGCTCAAGCAGGGACGCCTATTTTTTGGTTTCCGTCAGCACGGGGATCGGGTGGCAGCGGGAAGCAAGAGACGGCAGTGTCCATGGGTATCGGCGAGATGGGCGCGGTTTGGCGATTTCACGCGCCCTCGCGCGATGCGTTCGTCTTGGGCGACGTCATCGTCTCCATCGCCATCGGCCGGATGCCGTGATCTTGACTTGGTCTAAGGCGGGACGGTCTCGTGCTGGAGACGGCGGCCGCGTTCGTACTCGTTCCGGATCGGCGGCCGTCCTTCCCGGCTCCGGTGGGTAGGATCTTCACCGCGCCGGCCACAGGCGGCACGGTATCGTTCCGTGTCCGCCCTCCCGGGGCCGCGGTCTACTCGAACGGCTCGACCCGGATCATCACCGGCGCGTCCTTCACGGCGCTGAGCTTCGCGATCTGGGCGAGGGCGCGCTTCATCGCGGCATTCGGTGCGTCGTGGATCATCAGGATGACCGGCACGGTCTCACCGGCGTGGCCTTCGGGCTGGATGATCGACGAGATGCCGATGCGGGCCTTCGCGAGGAGGTTGGCGATGCGGGCGAAGACGCCGGGCCGGTCCACGACCGTGAGGCGCACGTAGTAGCGGGAGACCACGTCGTCCATCGGCACCACGCAGCCGTCGCCGGAATGGGCGACGAAGCAGGGGACGCGGTTGTGCGAACCGTGCTTGAGATCGAGCGCGGCGTCGGCGAGGTCGCTGAGGACGGCGCTCGCGGTCGGTTCGGCGCCGGCGCCGCGGCCGTAGAAGAGTGTGTCGCCCACGACATCGCCGCGGACGGAGATGGCGTTGAACGCGTGGTTCACCGAGGCGAGCACATGGGTGTCCGGCACCAGTGCGGGATACACGGCGACCTGGATCGGCGGGCATGGGCCGGGACGACCGCGTTTCGCGGACGGGACCTGCTTGACCACGCCGAGCAGCTTGATGGTGTAGCCGAGCCGCGCGGCGAACTGGATGTCCAGCTTGCTGATGCCGCGGATGCCTTCCGTGTGGATCTGGCCGGGCTTCACCCAGAAACCGTGCGCCAACGAGGCGAGGATGCCCGTCTTGTGGGCTGCGTCGTGGCCGTCGATGTCCAGCGAGGGCTCGGCCTCGGCGTATCCAAGGCGCTGGGCGTCGGCGAGGACGTCGGCGAACTCCGCGCCCTCCAGCTTCATCCGGGTGAGGATGTAGTTGCAGGTGCCGTTGACGATGCCGTGCACGGAGATCAGCCGGTTCCCGACGAGCGATTCGCGCAGGACCTTGATGACCGGGATGCCGCCGGCGACCGACGCCTCGTAGTAGAGGTTTGCTCCATGCTTGGCCGCGGCGGCGAAGAGCTCCGGTCCGTGCGTGGATAGCAGGGCCTTGTTCGCGGTCACCACCGGTTTGCCCAAGCGCAGCGCGGCGAGCACGACCTCCTTCGCGGTGGTCGTCCCGCCCATCAGCTCGACGATCACCTGCACCGCGGGGTCCTGGACGACGCCGCGCCAATCGTCGGTCAGCAGACCGGCGGGGATCGCGGCTGCGCGGGCCTTCGTGAGGTCGCGGACGGCGACTTTGGCGACGGTCAATCCGATGCCGAGCCGCGAGGCCATGAGCGCGCCGTTGCGTTGCAGAGCTTGGTGGACGCCGCCGCCCACGGTGCCGCCTCCGATGAGGCCGAATGTGACCTGTTGCATACCAGGCGCGAAGCGTGCCGATGCGCCGTGGACGGGACAACGCGATTCTGACCGGGGGATTCTGACCGGGCCCGGGTCGGCCCCATCCGCATGCGCCCTCCGGCCGGTCTGCAGAAGTTTCGCCGTCGTTGCGCGGCGGGCTGCCGATCCGCTAGCTTGCCCGTCCTGTGACCGCGAAGAAACTTGTCCCCGCCGCGCCCGCCACGCCGACCCGCCCCCGCACCGTGGGGCTCATCTCGCTCGGTTGCGCCAAGAACCTCGTCGATGCCGAGATCATGCTCGGGTCGTTGCTCAAGGGCGGCTTCGAGATCGTGAACGACCCGGCCGAGGCGGATGCCGTCATCGTCAACACCTGTTCCTTCATCGACGCGGCACAGGAGGAGAGTGTAGACACCATCTTCGAGTCGACTGAGTTCCGCGAGAAGACGCGGCCCGGCCAAGCGGTGATCGTCTCCGGCTGCATGCCCCAGAGGTTCCGCGAGGAGCTGCCCAAACTCATGCCCGAGGTGGATGTCTTCATGGGCATCGACCAGGTGGAGCAGGTCGGCCAGCTGGTCGAGCAAGCGATCGCGAGCCGGGCGCTCAAGGTCCAGGATCCCAAGGCCGTCACGTCCGCCGCCAAGGCCGCGCTCAAGGCCAAGCTCGCCGAGCTCGAGGGGGCGAAGGGCCGGCACGACCACGACCACGGCGATGACCAAGGGGCGTCGTCCGGAGCGGACGGGAAGCCCGGCAAGACCAAGAAGGTCGTGGCGGCCAAGGCGGCGCCGGCGAAGCCCGTCGTCGATGTCACGTCACGTCCGCTGTACATCCCGCAGTTCGAGACGCCGCGGTTCCGTCTGACGCCGAAACATTTCGCCTACGTGAAGATCGCGGAGGGCTGCAACCATCCGTGCAGTTTCTGCATCATCCCGCGCATGCGCGGCTCGCACCGCAGCCGCACCCAGGCCGATGTCGTCGCCGAGGCCAAGGCGCTGATCAAGGACGGCGTGAAGGAGCTGAACCTGATCTCGCAGGACTCCACCTACTACGGCCTCGATCTGCGCCCGGGACATTCCCGCGCCATCGCGTCGCCGGAGAAGTTCACGGCGGCCACCAAGGCGTTGGCTGCGGATGCGACCACGCTCAGCTCCTTGCTGCGCGAACTGGACGCGATCAAGGGCGATTTCTGGATCCGCCTGCTCTACACGCATCCGGCCCACTGGACCGACGAGCTCATCCGCACCATCGCTGATTGCCCGAAGGTGGCGCGCTACGTGGACATGCCGCTCCAGCACGTCCACGACGACCTGCTGGCCCGCATGCGCCGCGAGACGACCGGCGATTATATCCGCGAACTGATCGCGAAGATCCGCGCCGGCGTCCCCGGGATCGCCTTGCGCACGACCTTCATCGTCGGCTTCCCCGGCGAGACCGAGGCGCATCTTCGGACGCTGCTGGATTTCATCCGCGACACGAGGTTCGAGCGGCTCGGCGTGTTCGCCTACTCGCAGGAGGACGGCACCATCGCGGGCAAGATGGCGGGGCAGGTCACCCCGAAGCAGCGCCAGAAACGCCGTGGGCAGGCGATGGCGGCGCAGCACGAGGTCGCGGTGGGGGTCGCAGAATCGTTCGTCGGGCGCACGCTCAAGGTGCTGGTCGAGGGCGAGGCCACGGCCAAGCAGATCGAAGCGGCGCGCGTGCAGTCGTGGGAGCACGGCCTGATGCGCGACGGCGCGGCCGCCGATGCGAAGCTCGGCACGCGGAAGTACCTGGTCGCCCGCGGCGAGGCCGACGCTCCCGATATCGATGGCCGGGTGTACATCCGCGGCAAGCTGCCGGTCGGCCAGTTCGCGCAGGTGAAGATCGTCGGCCACACCGATTACGACCTGATCGCGGAGCCGGTCTGAACGGTCAGAGCGGCAAGTCCGCACGACCCGGAGGGCGGCGGTGATCGGCGGCGGGTCGAAGGATCTTCGCCTTCGCAGGGGGACGTCGCCGGGAAGCCCTGATGTTCCTGGGGATGACCGGGCTCGTGGGTCCGGCTCCCGTGGCGACACCTCTCCGCCAGGGCGCCGGCATCAGCGCCGGCGCAAGCGCAGCGCGTTCCCGATCACCACAACGTCGCTCAGGCCCATGGCCAGCGCGCACACGACGGGACTGAGGAAGCCGAGAGCCGCGAGAGGGATAGCGGCCGCGTTGTAGAAGAAGGCCCAGAACAAATTCTGGCGGATCACCCGCAACGTCGCCTGCGCGAGGTCGAGCGCGGCGGGGATCGCGGCGAGATCCGCGCGGAGAAGCACGATGTCCGCCGCTTCGCGCGCCACGTCGGTCGCCCGGGAGACCGCGATGCCGAGATCGGCCTGCGCGAGCGCAGGACCGTCGTTCAGACCGTCGCCGATGAACGCCACCCGCCTGCCTTCGCCCTGGAGCCGCCGGATGTGCGCCGCTTTCTGCTCAGGATGCACCTCGGCGAAGACGTCCGCCGCGGCGATCCCGACCTCGTGAGCGACGGCGTCGGCGGTCCGGCGGTTGTCGCCGGTGAGCAGGAATATGCGGCGTCCGCCGCTCGCGAGCCGGGCCACGACCTCGGCGGCCTGCGGCTTCAGCTCGTCGCGCAGCGCGAAGGCGCCCCACACCTCGCGGTCGGCCACCAGCAAGGCCACCGTCGCTCCCTCCGCCATCCAATGGTCGAGGAACGACCGGACCGGTGCGAGGTCGATGCCCTCGTCTCGGAACCACGCCACCGAGCCGACCCGCAGGCCGCGTCCCCACCAGCGCGCCGTGACACCGGAGCCGCGCACCTCCTGCCATCCCTCGACCGGCAGGTCGCCGGGCGCGAGCGCCGCGAGGCCGCGGCTGAGCGGATGCTGCGAACGCCGCGCCATCGACGCAACGATCTCGGCCACCGGGACGGTGCGGTCGGACGCGGGCCGGAGATCCTCGCTGGCGACGACCTTCGGGCGTCCTTCGGTCAGCGTGCCGGTCTTGTCGAAGACGAGCGTCGTGATGTCGCCGGATTTCTCCAGCGCCTGCGCGTCGCGGATCAAGATGCCGTGCCGCGCCGCCGCGTCGACGCCGGCCATGAGCGCGGCCGGCGTCGCGAGCCCCATCGCGCAAGGGCACGCCACGATGAGCACCGCGCACGCGATGCCCACGGCCGTCGCGAGCGGCGAGCCGTCGACGTGTGCGTGCCAGAGGAACGTCGCCAAGGCGTCGTGGACGCCCCGGGCCGAAGCCGGCGCCAGGCCCCACCACGCCGCCGCCGCCACCGCGACCAGCAGCACGACCGGCACGAAGACCGAGCTGACGCGGTCGGCGAGCCGTTGGATGTCCGCGCGGCTCGACTGCGCGCGCTGCACCGCGGCGACGATATGGGCGAGCGCGGTGGCCTCGCCGGTGGCGGTGACCCGCCCCACGAGCTGGCCGGTCTGGTTGATGGTGCCGGCGAACAGCTTCGCGCCCGCGGCTTTGTCGACCGGCAAAGGTTCACCGGTGAGCATCGCCTCGTCCACGGCCGACGCGCCGTCCGCGACCTCGGCATCGACGGGCACGCGGTCGCCGGGCTTGAGCACGATGAGGTCGCCGGACCGCAGATCGGCGACGGGCACCTGGGTCTCGGTGCTACCGGAGAGCTTCCGCGCCATCTTCGGCGCGAGATCGAGCAACGAGCGCATCGACGCGCCGGCCTTGGCGCTCATCCGCGCCTCGACCCAATGCCCGACGCTGACCAGCGTGAGGATCGACGCGGATTCCATGAAGTACAGGTGTCCGGGCTGCCCGGTGGACACCCCCCAGACGCTGAACGCGAACGCCGCGGTGGATCCGAGCGCGACGAGCGTGTCCATGTTCGCTTGGCGCACGCGCAGCTGCCGCCACGCGCCGCGGTAGAACCCGGCGCCGACCACCACCTGCACCGGCA
>CAIWVP010000014.1 GCA_903916195.1 uncultured Verrucomicrobiota bacterium
CCAAGAGGGCCTCCCAGCACAGCCTCAAGTTCATCCGCTGGCTCCGCCGCTCCCTCCGCGACAAACTCACGGAACACGCCGCCCTGCCACTTCTCAGGACCCTCTATGCATCGTCATAGCTTCCCGATGTGGACACCGTTCGTGTCGTGAGTGTCGGATCCATCAAACCGAGTCCTAGGTTGTCCTTCCAATGGCTCGCTTGGCGGCCGTCGCCTTGGGTGAGCCCGGTGGAGAACAGATACTCGGTCCCGCTGAGGTCATCGAAGACCTGGATTCCACCCGGACGCAGATCGCGTGGCTTCGAAGTGAAATCGGCGCTTGAAGATGGATTGTTCCCCGCTGTGCTGTCGAAGCGGAACAGATCCAAGGTGGAGACGCCCACGGCGCCTGAAGCGGCCCCGTCGATCGCGTCCACTTGCGAGACGAAGCCCAGTGCATGACCGATCTCGTGTTTGGCGACGGTTTCGAAATCAACGAGCCCTGCACCGACCCCGTCGCTGTTATCGTAGTCGAAGCTGAACCCGCTGTTGAAGGTGATCGAGGCATCCCTGCTACCATACGTGGTATCCAGCCCACCAAAGCCCAAAGCCTTGAGATTGGCCTTCGTAGCCAAGATATTCCCGTTGTATGAGAATCCTGAGGGAAGGAGCGTCGAGAACTGCGCTGCTGTCGGCAATGATGCGACGATGCTGTTGCTCGTCTCACCGGCGGCATCGGCCACCAAGGCATTCCTGACCGTGTCGAAGCTAAAATGCAAAAGGACAGAACCCGTCGATCCTATGATCCCGGGATCGAGAGACGCCAAGTTGGCGTCGATATTGATGCTGATCGGATCGCTGAAGTAGGAGCTCCAGCGGTTGGCCGCCCTGCTGAACGCGGCCAATGCGGCTGGGTTTCCCGATAATTCGCTGCCCGCGTTCAAGACGATGTTGAAACTCTCCGCCGCGCCCAGCAGGCATCGGGCGGGCACGATGGCCAAACACAAGCCAACCCGGAAAAGAAGCACGGCCGACGAAAGTTTGATTGTATTCATTACTAACAAAATAAATATATAATGGATTCAAACCCGTCTGCAAGAATAAATCCTCCCGTGTCGGCGGGAGTTCAAAATGAGACTTGTGGTGGGGAACCGTGTCCAAGCGGCGTGGCCATGACGAGGCATAGAGGGTCCTGAGGAGTGGCAGGGCGGTGTGTTCCGTGAGTTTGTCGCCTCGAACTTCTCGGCGATGGAGTTCTCACGCGCATAGGCGCGCAACATCGGCTGGGGAAGATCCAGCAACGAGGGGAACGTGATCTCCGTGGGCCGCACGGCATCGCCGAAGCCGACGTCCACCGGCACCGGCACCACGGCTCCGCCCAGGACGGCCCGCAGCTCGACGCGCACCCCGGCGTATTCCGCCCGCGCCCGGATCTCCTCGGCCCGGATAGATCTGAGATTGAACTGCACGCCGTCCTCTTCGAGTTCGGTCGCGCAGATCTCACGGAAGGTCCTTTGCAGGGCAGGGATGGAGCTGTCGCCGAACCCCGACAGACCGGCGTCGCGGGTGACCCGCTGGGCGACTCCGCCGCCCCACGCGGTGAGCAGCATCGCCCCCTTGAGGATGAACCGCTCCCGATGCGGGGAACGCGACAGGCGTTAGAGCAGCCGCTCGATGCAGTAGCGGTCGAGCAGTTCGCCATCCGGCTGCCCGCTGGCGTGCGCTGCGCGATGTCGCCGCCTCTGCCGCACGGAGGCGGCGACATCGCGCAGCGGCTTCTTCATCGCAAGACCGTCTCCAGGTACGGACGGATGACATCGGCGACCCGGCAGACCTTGGCATGGTGCCAGAGTGGGTCCGCCGTGGCCTTGCGCGGACGCCACGCGTCCCGGAGCGCCTCCACCGCCACGGTGGTGCCGATCTGGTTCCGGAACTTGGAACAATCGGCCACCGTCTTGGCCGCCGGATAGATCCGCACCGGCACGCCTTCGATCGGGTGTTCTTCGATGCCTTCCGTGAACGAGTCCCCGGACAGGCGGACGTTGGACGTCCAAAGTTGTGCCCGTCTCCGATTGCATCTCCCGTCACGACGGGACGGTTCGCCACCGGGTGGGGAGGACTTGAGGACGACCGCCGGTCAAGGTTGAGGGGGCCGACGCACCGCGATCCCGATAGATCAAGCCTCAAGACGGCGCGCGGGCGCGCGTTTGTGTTCCGCGAAAATCTTCCGAGACTTCGCACTGCGAGCTTGTTGGGGCTTCGCAACATGGGATAATTTTGCCACATGCCCTTCTGCTCCCCCCCTGCACACCTCGCCATGGCCTTGTGGCTGGCGTCGGTCGGCGCGCTCGGCGCAGCGGCCGCGCCGCTGCGGCTCGAGTTCCTGCCCGGCACCGCTGAGGTCGCGCTGCGGGGCAAGGATGCCACCCGACAAGTGCTCGCGACCGTCGCGGGCGGGGACGGCTCCGAGCGCGACCTGAGCCGCGAGGTGCGCTGGACCGTCGAGCCGGCCACCTTGGCCTCGGTCGATCGTTCAGGGCGGGTGACGCCATTGGCCGACGGCATCGGCAAACTGGTCGCCACGACGAAGGACGGCGCCAGCGCCTCGCTCCGGTTGTCGGTCGCCGAGAGTGCCGCCGCGGCCCCGATCCATTTCGCCAACCAGATCGTCCCGGTCTTCACCAAGAACGGCTGCAACGGCGGCGGCTGCCACGGCAAGGCGGCCGGACAGAACGGATTCCGCCTCTCGCTGCTCGGCTTCGAACCGACCGAGGACTACGAGCATCTCGTGAAGGAGGCGCGCGGACGCCGTCTCTTCCCGGCTTCGCCCGAGCGGAGCTTGCTGCTGACCAAGGGCACCGCGCAGCTGCCGCACGGCGGCGGCAAGCGCATCGAGCCGGGTTCGGACGACTACAACCTGGTCGTCCGCTGGATCCGCCAAGGCATGCCGGTCGGCCGGGCCGATGCGCCCTCGGTCGCGCGCATCGAGGTGTTCCCGAGCGAGCGCACCCTGCCGTTGGACGCCGAGCAGCAGCTCGTGGTCACCGCCCATTACACCGACGGTTCGATGGAGGACGTCACCCGCGGCGCGCTCTACGAGCCGAACGACAAGGACATGGCCAAGACCGATGCGCTCGGCCGGGTGAAGGTGTTCAACCAGCCCGGCGAGGTCGCCGTGATGGTCCGGTACCAGGGCAAGGTGGCGACCTTCCGCGGGACGGTCCCGCTCGGGGCGCCGGTCGGTGATCTGCCCCCGGCGCGCAACTTCGTGGACGAGCTGGTCTTCAAGCAGCTCAAGAAGGTGGGCATGCCGCCGAGCGAGGTGGCCGATGACGCGACCTTCCTCCGCCGTGTGTCCATCGACATCGCGGGCCGCTTGCCGACGCCGCAAGAGATCGAGGCCCTCCGGGCGGACCGTTCGCCGGGCAAGCGCACCGCGGTGATCGACCGGTTGCTCGCGAGCGGCGATTACGCGGATTACTTCGCGAACAAGTGGAGCGCGCTGCTGCGGAACAAGCGCACCGACGCCAAGCAGGCGCGCGGCACCTACGCGTTCCATGGCTGGATCCGCGACAGCCTCCAGCGCAACAAGCCCTTCGACCAGTTCGCCCGCGAGATCCTCGAGGCCTCCGGCGATATCGACGAGAACCCGCCCGTCGCGTGGTACCGCCGGTGCGCACGATGCAGACCCAGCTCGAGGACACCGCGCAGCTGTTCCTCGGCCTGCGTCTCCAGTGCGCCCAGTGCCACCATCATCCCTACGAGAAGTGGAGCCAGGCCGATTACTGGAGCTTCGGCGCGTTCTTCTCGCAGGTCGGCTACAAGGGCGGCAGCCAACCCGGTGAAGATTCGGTGGTCCACAAGCGCGGCACCGCGCAGGCGGCGAACAAGAAGAACGGCCAGCAGATGAAGCCCGCCGGACTCGGCGAGCCCCCGGCCAAGCTCTCGCCCGACGACGATCCCCGCCAAGCGCTGTCCGGCTGGCTCACGCGGTCGGACAACCGTTTCTTCGCCCGCGCCTTGGTGAACCGCTACTGGAAGCACTTCTTC
>CAIWVP010000015.1 GCA_903916195.1 uncultured Verrucomicrobiota bacterium
CCACCGGCCCGGGGCAGCAGCGAGACCAGCATGGCGACCGACGCGATCCCCATCAGGGTGATGATGGACGCTGCCGTGAGCTTCTCGGACGCCCCCAACGCCACCGCGGTCCAGCTCACGCTCGCCCGCCACGCAAACACCAGGAACAGGAGCGCCGTCATACCAAAAGCGAACCACCGGGCCCACCGCAGCCCGCGCACCATCAGCCAACCGCACACGACGGAAAGCGATCCGAACGCGCCGCCCGACATCAGGGCGGTGGCGGCCTTCTCCGGGTTCGACAGGTAGCCGGCGCCTCCCATGGCGAAGAGGAACAGGCCGTAGCCGATCATGTGCATGCCGGTCCTGGGGGCCATGGTGCGGGGTCAGGGGGTTCAAGACGCGCGCTTGCCGCGGATACCGGGGGCCGGCGAAGAAAGGTTGCTCTTCAGCTTCTTTGCCCGCTTGGCATGCCGGTCCGTGATCTTGTCGCGGACCTGCTTCATCACCTTCTCCACGGCGGCCCGCACGGTATGGTCGTCGGATTCCGCGAAGACATCGGGGCCCGGCGTGACAAGATGCACGGAGATGTGGAACGCCGGGCTCGATCCGGCCCGGTGTTCGAGCCGGGCGACGGCCTCGTCGATCTGCAACCGGGGTTGCAGGGCGAGGATGTGCTCCTCGATGAGGGTGTCCACCGTATCGGTGGAACGGATGTCCCGGTGTTGCACGGATAGCTTCATATCGGTGTTTCGTCCTTTCGGTTTCTGCCGCCGGGTCGTCCTGATGCGCCGACCTGCTCGTCCGGCGCCGACCTTCGACGCCGAGAAGCTGGCGCACCCATCCCGGCCCAACCAATACGCCTTTCCGAATGGACGCTTAGATTATCCCGAAGCATCATCGGCCTGCCATGGAATGGCTGAACTACCATCACCTGCGCTATTTCTGGACGACGGCGAAGGAAGGGAGCCTCGCGCGGGCCGCCGCCAAGCTGCGTGTATCGCAGCCGTCCATCTCGGGCCAGATCCGCGAGCTCGAGGCCGCCTTCGGCGAGAAGCTGTTCCGCCGGGCCGGCCGGAACAACGTGCTCACCGACGCCGGCCACGTCGTCTTCGGCTACGCGGACGAGATCTTCGCGCTCGGCGCCGAGATGATGAACGCGGTGCGGCAGCGGCCGGGTTCGAGGACGCTGCGACTCTACGTCGGCGTCGCCGATTCGTTCCCGAAGCTGGTCACCAACGAGATCCTCAAACCCGTCTTCACCCTGCCCCAGGAGGTCCACGCCATCTGCCGGGAGGGCAAGATGGAGGACCTGCTCGCCCAGCTCGCCGCGCACCGGCTCGACATCGTGCTCGCGGACGAGCCGCCGGCGAGCAACACGAACTTCCGGGTCTTCAACCATCCGCTCGGGGAGACCGGCACGACCTTCCTCGCCGAGGAGAAGCTCGCGGCCAAGCTGAAGCGCCGGTTCCCCGCCTCGTTGCAGGACGCGCCCGCGCTGCTGCCCACGGAGAACACCGCGCTGCGCCGGTCGCTGGAGACCTGGTTCCGCGCAAAGGACGTGCGCCCCCGGGTCGTGGCGGAGTTCGAGGACCTCGCGCTCATGAAGATCATGGCCGCCGAAGGCCGGGGGTTCATCGCCGTGCCGAGCCTCGTCGCGAAGGACGCGATGGCCCACTACCACTTCCGGATGATCGGCCGGGCCGACGATTGCCGCCTGGAGTTCCACGCCATCACCGCCGAGCGCCGCATCGTCCACCCCGCGGTGGCGCGCATCACCGACAAGGCCAGGGCGATGCTCGAAGGCTAGCGCGGGCACGGATGCCAAGGCGCGACGCCTGTCAAGGCGGTCTGCTCCCTTCCGGCTGCCCGCCGCGCGCCGGATGGAACGGCCCGAAGGCCGATGGATCAGACCCGGACGGGGCAGCCCGACCACTCGCCGATGCGCCGGGGCCGCATCCACCGTGGCGCCCCACGGGACACCGACCGAGCGTCCCGGCCTCGGGACGACCTCGACCCGACCGCGTCAGACCGCCGACGCCTTCGGGAACACCTTCCGCGCGCCGCTCTGCTCCATCTGGCCGCGGGTCACGCCGAGCTGGCTGTGCAGCTTCAGCTCCTTCCAGAGCTGCGTGCCCGTGATCTCGCCGCGCAGCAGCGCGCGGTAGCGGGCGATGGTCGTCGCCACCTCGTCGGGCTTCTCGCCCACGAACTCGATCCGGAACTTCCGCAGCCCCAGCGCGAGCAGGCGGTCCACCGATTCCGCGCCGGTCTGCGCCCGGGCGTTGAAGACGGTGTTGCGGCAGCCGGCGTCGGCCTTGAGCGGATGCTCCATGCCCACGCGGTCGCGGAGCTTCACCTCGTGCTTGTCGCAGGGCCGTCCGCAGTCGGTGAAATCCTTGCCCTTCGAAAGGAAGGCGCAGAACACGCAGTGCTCCATATGGAACATGGGCATGTGCTGGTGGATGGTGACCTCGAACCAATCCGGCGGTGCCGACGCCAGCAACGCCTCGAGCTGCGCGGCGTTCAGGTCGTAGCTCGCGGTGAGGTGCTCCAAGCCGTACCGGCGCATGAAGTGCTCGGCGGTCAGGCCGTTCGCAACGTTGAGCGAGAAGTCGCCGATGCGCCGGCAGTCCGCGAAGAACCTCAGGTGGTCGGCGTTGCGGACGAGGTAGCCGTCGGCTCCGCACGAACGCACCTGCTTGAGGATCCATTCCTCGCCCGGCTTGGTGATCCGCGGCGGCGCGACCCAGATCGACGGTGCCGGACGTCCATCGGACGGACGCGAAAGACCGCAGCTGCGCGCCGTGTGGAAGGTCGTCACGGCTTCCCGGTATCTCTTCGGGTCCTCGAACTCGCAATAGATCGTCTCGACGCCGCACGACAACGCCGCATCGAGCTGCGCAAGGTCGCGGACCAGGACGATGAGCGACGGCTCCTGCGACGGCCGCGGAACCTCCGATGCGCCGGTGTCGAGGCCCGGGACCGCTGCCGTGGCACCGGGCCCCGGAGCCGTGGTCGTCCAGCGCTTCGGCTCGGCCCGCAGCGCGTCGAGCTGCGCGGCCGCGTCGCGGCGGATGCGGTTGAGCTCGCTGACGGGGAGGATGACGTCGCCTTCGAGATGGTTGCCCAGTCCGGCAAGATGGAACGGGGTGCCGCCGAGCCGGCCGAGCTGGTCGCGCAATGAAACGTCCGTGAGCGGGCGTTTCTCCGCCTTGGCCAACGGCACCGCGGAAGCGACCTGCACGACATGGCCCTCGCCGTCGCGGAGGACCATCGTGAGCGGCGCGCCGACATGACCATGGACCTCGGCCGTGACCGGCCGGGTGAACCTCAGCGCGTCGCCCTCGAAGGTCTTGCGCACCTCGCGGTCCAGCGCCGGATCGTTGGTCTTCCACAGCAGTTGTCCCGGCTGGACGCGGCTGAAATCCACCGCGTCCGGCCCGAAGGTGAGCGCGACCGGTCCCTCGTCCCCCGCTCCGCGTCCCGCGTCCAGCACTTCATAGACCCTGCCTCCTTCTTCCTTCTCATCCGGCCTACCCGCGTCGAAGACGATGCCGTCACCGGGTTTCAGGGGGCCTTCGAGCTGGATGAGCACCCGGTCGCGATCGACCCCGGCGACCTTGCCGAGGTACACGCCGCGCTTTTTGCCGAAGCGCGCGTGGGCCAGCTCCTGGTTGTTGATCCCGCGGAACCATCCCGGGTACAGCCCACGAGAGAAGGCCATCTCCAACGCGTATCTCGAACCTGGATCGCGGGTCCCGGATCGCGGATCGGCCGACCGGGTGGCGTCTCCTGCGGTATCCGGCTTCCGGCTTCCCAGTTCATCCAACGCCTTCCTGTAGACCCGCGTGATGCTGGCGACGTATTCGGGCGCCTTGAGACGGCCCTCGATCTTGAGCGACGAGACCCCGGCCTTCACGAGGTCCGGCAACACCTCGAGGCCGGCGAGGTCCTGCGGGCTGAGCAGGTAACGTTTGTCGCCGAGAGGGACCTGCTGGCCGTCGGAGATGAGGTCGTACGGCATGCGACAGGCCTGGGCGCATTCGCCGCGGTTCGCGCTGCGTCCGCCGAGCGATTCGCTGGTGAGGCACTGGCCGGAATAAGCGACGCAGAGAGCGCCGTGTACGAAGACCTCGAGGGGCAAGGGAGAGTGATCAGTGATCAGTGGGCCGGTTTCCGGTGGAGGCGGATCCGACCTGCCTGCTGAAGGCTGGTCGCTGTCCCCTTCACCGGCGAGCCGGATCGCCGCGATGTCCTTGATCGAGTTCTCGCGGGCGAGCACGACGAGGTCGCAGGCGAGGTCCTTCGCGAACGCCACGCCGGCCGCGCTGGTCACGGTCATCTGGGTGCTGGCGTGGATCGGGAAATCGGGCGACAGGCGCCGGATCAGCCGGCAGATGCCGACATCCTGCACGATCGCGGCGTCGACACCGGCCGCGATGATGCCGCGGAGATATTCCTCGGCGGCGGGGAGCTCGTCGGCGAAGACGAGCGTGTTGAAGGTCACGTAGCCCTTCACGCCGCGCCGGTGCAGGAAGGCCATCAGGCCCGGTAGGTCCGCCTCGGTGAAGTTGTGCGCGCGCATCCGCGCGTTGAAGCGGTCGAGCCCGAAGTAGATCGCATCCGCCCCGTTCTCGACCGCCGCGCGGGCGCATTCCCAATCGCCCGCGGGGGCGAGGAGTTCGGGGAGTTTCGGCGGGACGTCCGGTGCGGCGATGTTCAAGCGGAGGGAATGAACAACAAAGACGCGTCGCAACCAAGCGGAACGCGGGCGCCTTCGAAGCCCATCGGCGCCGACGCGCCATCCGACGCCGCTTCTCTGCTTCGCGTCTCCGCGTCTTTGATGTTCTATCCCCGCCCATGTCCGCACGACCGCTCATCATCGCCGGCCGCGAATTCACGTCCCGCCTGTTCCTCGGCACGGGGAAGTTCCCTTCGCCCGGATCCATGCGCGATGCCCTCGCGGCCAGCGGCACGCAGATGGTGACCGTGGCGCTCCGGCGCGCCGACCTGACCGGGAAGAAGGACCCGTTCGCCGACATCCTCGAGTTCATCGACCCTGCCCGCTACCTCCTGCTCCCCAACACCAGCGGCGCGATGGATGCCGAGGAAGCCGTCCGCCTCGCGCGCCTCGCCGTCGCCGCCGGCCTGCCGAGATGGGTGAAGCTCGAGATCCATCCCGACCCGCGCCACCTGTTGCCCGACCCCATCGAGACGCTCAAGGCCGCCGAGATCCTGGTGAAGGAAGGCTTCGTCGTGCTCCCCTACATCAACGCGGACCCCGTGCTCGCCAAACGGCTCCAGGAAGCCGGCTGCGCGACGGTGATGCCGCTGGGATCGCCGATCGGCTCCCACCGGGGCATCCAGACCCGCGACCAGATCCGCATCATCATCGAGCAAGCGACCGTGCCCGTGGTCGTGGACGCCGGCATCGGTGCGCCGAGCCACGCGGCCGAGGCGATGGAGCTGGGAGCCGACGCCGTCCTGGTGAACACCGCCATCGCCGTCGCCAGCGATGCCGACCGGATGGCCATCGCCTTCAGACAAGCCGTCGAAGCCGGCCGCACCGCCTACGAGCTCGGCCTCGGCGCACCGCTCGACCACGCCAGCCCGACCAGCCCGCTCACGGCGTTCTTGGGGTAGGACGCGGCCGCGGGCCCGGACCGTGCCTATCTCGGCACGACCCGGAAGTAGCCGTCCGCCTCGTCCGACAGCACCGCGAGCGGCGGGGCGCCGGGTGCATCTTGCCAATCCGCCGGCGAAACCGTCGTCGCGCGTTGGAGCTCGTGGCCGGTCGGCCACGAGAACTTCAACGGGCCCGTGCCGGAGGCAGGCGCGACGAAACGGAGCACCGGCGCCCCCGATGCGGGCAAGATCTCCACCCGGCGCAGGCTGAAGGCGGCCTTCGCCGAGGTCGTGTCATCGCCGACGAAGAGGAAGTCCGGCGTCTCGTACGGATCGAACGCGCCGAGGAAAGGCGTGTGGTCGCGCACCGGTCCGGACAGCGCATCCAAGACCGTTCCATCCGCCGGGACGTCCCAGGTCCCCGCTCGTCGCGGATCGGGACGGTGCGCGGCCTCGGAGCCGTCTCCGACGAAGGTTTGAAGTTTGCCCGCGCGGTTCCGTCTGCGATCCTGCCCCTGTCCGCCCGTCTGGAATGAAACTTTCCGCATCCTCGTCGTTCGCATCGCTCGTTCTGGCGGCATCGGTCGCCGTCGCCACGGCGGCTCCGGCACCACCGGCCATCCCCGTGACCGTCGCCAAGGCCGAACGGGTGCCGCTCGACCGGACGTTGCCGATCGTCGGGACGCTCTTCGCCAAGGACGAGGCGACGCTCGCCGCGGAGGTCGAGGGCGTGGTGGAGAAGACCGGCGCGGAGTTCGGCGACCGCGTGAAGGAAGGCCAGGAGATCGCGCTGATCGACACCGACACCTACGCGGCGCTCGCGAACCAGGCCGCCGCCCGGCTCACCCAGGCGAAGGCCACCGCCGCCAACGCGGAGCACGAGCTCGTCCGGCAGGTCGAGCTCAAGAGGACCGGCATCGCCTCCCCCGCCGACCTCGACCTGGCACAGACCGCCGCCGAGAACGCCCGCGCCGCCGTCGTCGCCGCCGACGCCACCCGTGCCGTCGCCGACCTGGACCTCGCCCATTCGCACGTCCGCGCGCCGTTCGACGGCGCGGTGGCCGACCGCATCGCGACCAAGGGCGATTTCATGGAGAAGGGCAAACCGATGTTCCGCCTGGTGAACGACGCGGTGCTCAAGTTCATCGCCCAGGCGCCGGAGAGCCACGCCGCCGACGTGAGGAAGGAGATGACGGTCGAGTTCAACGTGGACGCGTATCCCGGCGAGCGCTTCACCGGGAAGGTCTTCCTCATCTCGCCGCAGGTGAACGCCGCCACCCGCGCGTTCGCCTTCGGCGCGCTCGTGCCCAACGCCGGACGCCGCCTCAAGGCCGGCACCTTCGCGCGCGGCGAACTGGTGATCGAGCGCGCCGTGCCCACGGTGATGGTCCCGCTCGAATCCGTCACCGGCCTCTCCGGCGTGACGCGGATGTTCGTGGTCGACGGCGCCGTCGCGAAGGCCCGCGTGGTGAAGCTCGGCCGCGTCAGGGACGGCAGGCAGGAGGTCGTCTCCGGCATCCAGGCCGGCGACCTCGTGGTCACCAGCGGCCAGACCAAGCTCAGCGACGGCAGACCGGTCGCCGTCCGCGAAGCAGGCAAGCCCGCCGCCACCGGCATCCCCGCACGATGAGCCGGCCCGTCGCCAAGCCGTCCGGGAAGATCGAGGCGCCCGGCCTCGGTCTCGCCGACCTGTGCATCCGCCGACCGGTGTTCGCGACGATGCTGAACGTGCTCCTGCTGATCGTCGGCTGGGCATCGTTCCGCGAGCTCGGCGTGGACCAGATCCCCAACGTCGAGCTGCCGATCATCACGGTCACCACCACGCTGCGCGGCGCCTCGCCCGAGGAGGTCGAGACGTCGGTCACCAAGCCCATCGAGGAGATCATCAACACCGTCGAAGGCCTCGACGAGCTGAGCTCCTCCAGCCGCGAAGGGATCTCCCAGGTCACCGCGACCTTCCTCCTCTCGCGGAACCGAGACCTCGCCGCGCAGGACGTCCGCGACAAGGTCAACTCGATCCTGGCGCGGTTGCCGCCGTCGATCGATCCGCCGGTCATCGACAAGTTCGAGGTGGACGCCGTGCCGGTGCTGACCGTCGCCGTCAGCGGGTCGCGCGACCTGCGCGAGCTCACCTATCTCGCCGACAAACAGCTCAAGCAGAACCTGGAGACCGTGCCCGAGGTCGGCGCCATCAGCCTCATCGGCGCGCGGGCCCGGGCGATCCAGGTCGCGGTGGACATCGACCGGTTGCGCGCCTTCAACCTGACCGTCGAGGATGTCCGCGCCGCGCTGGCCGCCCAGAACATCGAGGTCCCGGGCGGGCGGGTGGAGCAAGGCACGCGCGAGCTCGTCCTGCGCACGCTGGGCCGGCTGGAGAGCGTCGCCGAGTTCGACCGCCTGATCGTGGCGAACAGCGGCGGCCAGCCGATCCTGCTCGGCCAGGTGGCGACCGTGACCGACGGCGTGGAGGAGCCGCGGACGCTCGCCCGGCTCGACGGCGAGAACGCGGTGACACTGGTCATCCGCAAGCAGAGCGGCTCCAACTCCGTGAAGCTCATCGCCGCGCTGAAGGGGCGCATGGAGCAGCTGCGGGCGACGCTGCCGCCGGACGTGCGGCTCGACATCGTGCGCGACCAGTCGCGGTTCATCCTGCGCAACCTGGAGGAGGTCTCGTTCCACCTCGTGCTCGGCATGGTGCTGGTGGCGTTGACGGTCTTCTTCTTCCTGCACGACTGGCGGGGCACGCTCATCGCGAGCGTCGCCATCCCGGTCAGCATCGTGGCCACCTTCACGCTGATGAAGTGGATGGGCTTCACGCTGAACAACTCGACGATGCTCGGGCTGACCTTCGCGGTGGGCGTGGTGATCGACGACGCGATCGTCGTGCTGGAGAACATCCACCGCGTGATGGAGGAGCGGTCGTGCCCGGCGTTCGAGGCGGCGTTGGCCGGGACGCGGGAGATCGCGCTCGCCGTGGTCGCCACCACGTTGTCGCTGGTGGTCATCTTCATCCCGCTCGCCTTCATGAAGGGCCGCACGGGGTTGTTCTTCTCCAGCTACGGATGGACGGTCGCCTTCGCCATCCTCGTCTCGCTGTTCGTGAGCTTCACGCTCACGCCGATGCTGGCGTCGCGCTTCCTCCGGCACACGGCCGATCCCGAGCTACGCGATAAGAAGGCCCACGGCGGCCCGCTCATGCGCTGGTCCGCGGACCTCTACCTCGGCGTGCTCCGCTGGAGCCTCCGCCACCGCTGGGTCGTGATGACCGTGTGCGGCCTGTGCGTGGGATCGCTCTATTGGCTGGTGCCGGCGAGCCGGTTCACGTTCTTCCCGCTCGACGATTCAAGCGAGTTCGAGGTGGTGCTCCAGACGCCGGAAGGCACGAGCCTCGCGCGCGGTGCCGCCCTGTGCGCGGAGATCGAGACGGAGCTCAAGGCCATCCGTGTCGGCGCGGGAGAACAGGCGGTGACGGCCACGCTGGTCACGCTCGGGCCGACCAGCGGCCGGATCGGCAAAGGCGAGGGGGACGTGACCTTCGGGAGCATCTACTGCCGGCTCCCGGAGCTGGGCAGCCGCACCGAGCAGACGCTCGGCAAGAGCAGACGCTGGTCGCAGGACGAGGTGATGAAGGCCGCGCGCACGATCCTCGCCCGGTATCCGGACATCCGGTCCGGCGTGCAGCGCATCGGCGCGCTCGGCAGCGGCGGTCGCGGCGGCGACCTGTCCTTCAACCTGCTCGGACCGGACCTCGCCCGTCTCGGCGAGTATTCGGAGCGCATCCTCGCCGTGCTGCGGACCAACGACGGATTGGCCGACGTGGACACCACGCTCTCGAACCGGAAACCCGAGCTGCAGGTCCACATCGACCGCGAGAAGGCCAGCCAGTTCGGACTCCGCGTCGAGGACATCGCGGGCGCGCTCCGGATGCTCGTCGGCGGCCAGATCGTCGGCAGCTACAAGGAGGCGGACGACCAATACGACGTCTGGCTGCGGGCCGGCCAGGCCGACCGCGCGACCGTCGAGGCGATCGACCAGGTGATGCTCCGGCGCAGTCCGGCCACGCCGGGTGGACGGGGCGAACTTGTGCAGCTCTCGAACTTCGTTCGCCTGGAGGAATCGCGCGGCCCCAACCAGATCGACCGCTTCCAGCGCCAGCGCCGCGTGACCATCCAGGCGAACCTCGGGCCCGACTACTCCCTCGGCGAAGGGCGCAAGGCGGCGGAACAGGCCGTGCGGTCCTTGGAGCTCCCGCCCGGGTACTCGGTGGTCTTCGTCGGCCGCGCGAAGCAGATGGACGAGACGCTCCAGAACTTCCTCTACGCATTCATCGTCGCGGTGGTGTTCATGTACATGATCCTCGCGGCGCAGTTCGAGCACTTCATCTATCCCGTCTCGATCATGCTCGCGGTGCCGTTGGCGCTGCCGTTCGCGCTCGGCTGGATGCTGTTCCTCGGCGAGCAACTGAACTTCTTCGCCATCTTCGGCCTCTTCATGCTCGTGGGGATCGTGAAGAAGAACGGCATCCTCCAGGTGGACTACACGAACACGCTCCGCGCCGGCGGCATGGCCTGCGAGGAAGCCATCCTGCTCGCGAACAAGGTCCGGCTCCGGCCGATCCTCATGACCACGATGCTGCTGGTCGTATCGATGGTCCCGATCGCGCTCGGCCAAGGGCCGGGGGCCGGCGGACGCGCCTCCATGGCGAAGGTCATCATCGGGGGCCAGATGCTCTGCCTGTTGCTGACCCTGTTGGTCACGCCGGTGAGCTACTCGATCTTCGACGACTGGGGCCGCGGGGTCTTCTGGCGCAAGCGGTCCGCCTGAGGTCCGCCGCGCCGGCGCGGCATCGACCGACCTCGACGCGCCTCACCAACCGGACTCCACCACCGAGCAGACCCGCTCGACATCGCCGAGGCCCATCTTCCCGTGCAACGGCAGGACGAGGTATCGGTCCTCGAGCGCATCCATGCACAGCGTGCGGGGCTGGACGTCGGCGGACACCGGCTTCACCCCCATGTGGAGCAACGGCAGGCTCGGGGCCGCGCAGGTGAAGACGGGCGCGATGACCTCGTCGTCCGGGACCAGGCCGGCCAACATGTGGGCGAGGTGCAGGGCATCGGTCCCGGAGCCCACGGCAAGAGCGTTGTGGTCCGGC
This sequence comes from uncultured Verrucomicrobiota bacterium, assembly GCA_903916195.1. Lineage (GTDB taxonomy): Bacteria > Verrucomicrobiota > Verrucomicrobiia > Limisphaerales > UBA9464 > CAIVQB01. The sequence continues at coordinate 10,763 of CAIWVP010000015.1, forward strand.
GCGACCAGCACGGCGAACCGCCGCTCGAACCCAGCCACCCGCGGCCCTTGGCCGGTCCAGCCGGGCCCCGAGCACTTGCCGGACGGCTTCGGCCGCAACAGCAGGGAGATGCGGGTGGAACAGGACGATGTCGCCATCGCCCGGTTCCACCACCGGGAACTCGTCCATGGGGCGATGGCGGGACACTTTGAGAGAAAGATGCCGGACATCAGCGCGAGCGTTTCGTGCGCTATGGATCGCCGACCTCAAGGCCCGTCTTCTCCCGGGAAATCATCATCGCCCCGGTCTCTTCAGGCGGCACGGCGACGTCCGCGCGGAGGGTGCCGCCGCAGGATTTCCGTGCCGTCCGGGGCACGGACCGGGCACGCTGCGTCCATGAACGCATTGCCGAACACCCGGTCCTGCTATGTCTGCGGCATCGAGAACCCGATCGGGCTGCGGCTCGGGTTCGAGTCGGACGACGCCCGCACAGTCGCCGAGACGCGCTTCAGCTTCCGGCCCGAGTTCGCCGGCTTCCGCGACACCGTCCATGGCGGGGCGATCGCCACGGTGCTGGACGAGGTGATGGTCTGGGCCATCGGCGTGGCGGCGAAGCAGTTCGTCTACTGCGCCGAGCTCACGGTCCGCTACCAGCGCCCGGTGCGGCCCGGCGCCGAGCTCGTGGCCCGCGGCGAGGTGACCGAGGACCGGCGCGGCCGCCTGTTCATCGCGCGCGGCGAACTCCGCGACGCGAGCGGCCAGCTGCTCGCCGAATCCACCGGCAAATATCTGCCCGTTCCGGCCGTGGTCGGCGCGCAGGTGCTCGAGGATTTCGTGGGCGAGGTGCCGGAGTTCCTTCAGCGCACGACGGTGAAGGTGTAGTCGAAGCCCGTGGTTTGGCCGAAGGAGCGTTCCTGGCCGCCGTCGTCTTGATCGGCCTGGGCGAAAGCCTTTTGAAGCATCACCCGATCGGCCGCGGCCGACGAGCCACGGGGCGACACGTCCTCGGCGGCCTCCATCGCGATGCCGTTCGAAGTGATCCGGGTCGCGCAGGCCGCCAGCTCCGGTTCGTCCTCCATCGGCCACGCAGGAGTCTCATGGCGGTATGATGCGGGAAACGACCGGGCACATGGCAAAAGTCCCGGGACGAGCGGCGACGCGTCGTGCAATCGGCCAAGAACCTGCCGTGACCGATGCGGAGAAAGGGTCCTCGCCGTCCACGACAACGAGCCAAGCCGGCGGAACCTTCCCTGCAACGTGCCGGATAGCGGCACTCCATGTGCGTGCCGGTACCGACGACAACGGGGCGACGGAATGGGATCCGGACGAGATCTGGATGCCCTTTGGGGATCCGCCCCGTGGAGAAAGGGGTGGACCTAACCCCGGTGTGATCCGGAAGGCTCTTCGCGGGATCGCACGGCCAAGGCCGATCCAAAGCGGGGGTCTCCGGTCGTTCCTGACCGGCAGCTTCAAGCTGCTTCATGTCCGGAGCTCGGCGGCAGACCCACCGATTGGATCACGGTGGAGGATGGTCCCACGTGCTGTTCCATCGGGCATGGACGTTCCTCGCCCCGGACGGCCACCGCCCGCCCGCACATCACCTTTCGCACGTCGGCCGGGCGCTTCCAACTCCTCGCTTCACTTCCGACGAAAGCGTCCTACGGTCGCGCCCGACCACATGAAGACTGCCGTACTCCTCCTTGCCGTCGCCGCTTCGTTGACCTCGATCCCGCACGCTTCCGCCGCCGCGACCCGCGTCGGGCTCAAGCTCGTCGCCGACGGCGTGGTCGAGCCGTTGAGCTTCAACCCCCTGCCCGGCGGCGGCGCGCTCGTCGCCGACCAGGTGGGCCTGATCCGGCTGTGGCAAGGCGACGGCAAACTCGCGGAGACGCCCGTCCTCGACCTGGCCGCCAAGCTCTCGAAGATCAACCACGGCGCCTTCGACGAACGCGGCCTGCTCTGCCTCGCGCTGCATCCGGGCTTCAAGGCGGACCGGCGCGTCTTCGCCACCTACACCGCGCCGCGCCGCACCTCCGCCCCGGCCGACTTCGACTGCACCCTGCGCGTCAGCGAGTTCACCTTGCCCGCCGGCGAGCCGATGCGGATCGATCCCGCCTCCGAGCGGGTCGTGTTCGAGGTGGACAAACCGTACTTCAACCACAACGGCGGCCGGATCGCCTTCGGTCCCGACGGCATGCTGTACATCTCGGTCGGCGACGGCGGCGGACCGAAGGGCTGCGACATCGGCAACGGCCACGCCCCGGAAGGCAACGGCCAGAACCTCCGCACCCCTCTCGCCAAGATCCTCCGCATCGACGTGGACGCCCGCGACGAGGCGCGCGGCACCGCCTACCGCATCCCGAAGGACAACCCCTTCGCCGACGGCAAGGACGGCCTGCCCGAGATCTACGCGTACGGCGTGCGCAACCCGTGGGCGATGACCTTCGACCGCGGCGGTTCGCGCCAACTCTACGTCGCCGACGTCGGCCAGATGCGCTGGGAAGAGGTCGACGTGATCGTGAAGGGCGGCAACTACGGCTGGCCTCTGCGCGAAGGGTTCGACGGCTTCGACCGCGAGCATCCCGAGCTGGCGCCGACCGCTCCGAAGGCGGAGAAAGGCCTGCGTGGCGAGCCGTTGATCGATCCGATCGCGGCCTACAAGAACGTGGGCGGCTTCAAGGGCGATCCCGAGGTGCTGGGCAACAGCGTGACCGGCGGCTTCGTCTACCGCGGCAAGGCGCTGCCGGAATTGGCCGGCCACTACATCTACGGTGATTGGTCCGGCGCGCAGGGCACACCCCAAGGACGCCTCTTCGTCGCGCGGCGGCCGTCCGACGGCAAGGGCCGCTGGACCGTCGAGCCCTTGCGCGTGGACGGCCCGGGCAAGCTCTTCGGCTGCGTGACCGCGTTCGGCGAGGACGACGACGGCGAGATCTATGTGCTGACCAACGGCTCGACCACCCTCACCCCGGGCCGCGGCAAGATCTGGCGGATCATCCCCGCGCCGGTCGTGAAGGCGGATTGACCGGCCGACGAGCGGACCGGCGGCGCGGTGATGCAGGATACGGTCACCGCCAAGGACGCTTGTCCCCAACGTCCTCGCACTTTCGCCTTTGCCACGGCCGCGCCTTGCGCACACTCCGGCCCGCACCATGAGCAAATCCGCCAAGACTGCCGCCAAGACCAAGATCGCACCCGCCGCCGAACGCGCTTTCTCGTCCATCGTCGTGGACGGCATCGAACGCGCGCCCAGCCGCGGCATGCTCTACGCCACGGGCTTCAAGAAAGAGGACTTCAGCCGGTCGCAAGTCGGCGTCGCCTCGACCTGGAGCATGGTCACGCCGTGCAACATGCACATCGACCAGCTCGCCGTGAGCGTCGCGCAGGGCATCAACGAGGCCGGCGGCAAGGCCGTCGTCTTCAACACCATCACCATCTCCGACGGCATCTCGATGGGCACCGAGGGCATGAAGTACTCGCTCGTGTCCCGCGAGGTCATCGCCGACTCGATCGAGACAGTGGTCGGCTGCCAGGGCTTCGACGGTTTCGTGGCCGTCGGCGGCTGCGACAAGAACATGCCCGGCTGCATCATGGCCATGGGCCGCCTGAACCGGCCGTCGCTGTTCGTCTACGGCGGCACGATCCTGCCCGGCGAGCTCGACGGCAAGGACGTCGATCTCGTGAACATCTTCGAGGCCGTCGGCAAGAACGCCGCCGGCAAATGCAGCGCCGAGGACGTCGAGCGCGTCGCCGAGGTCGCCATCCCGGGTGCTGGCTCCTGCGGCGGCATGTACACCGCCAACACCATGGCCAGCGCCATCGAGGCGCTCGGCATGAGCCTCCCGAACTCCTCCGCCCAGGCCGCGGTCTCCAAAGAGAAGACGCTCGACTGCGAGCAGGCCGGAGCCGCGGTGCTCAACCTCATCCGCCGCGGCATCAAGCCCCGCGACATCATGACCAAGGAGGCCTTCGAGAACGCCATGACGCTCGTCATCGCCCTCGGCGGCTCCACCAACGCCGTCCTCCACCTCATCGGCATGGCCCACAGCGCCGGCGTGAAGCTCACCATCGACGACTGGACCCGCGTCGGCAAACGCGTGCCCGTGCTCGCCGACCTCAAGCCGTCGGGCAAGTACGTCATGGCCCGCCTCGTCGAGATCGGCGGCACCGTGCCGCTGATGAAGATGCTGCTCGACGAGGGGCTCCTGCACGGCGACGCGATGACCGTCACCGGCAAGACCATGCGCGAGAACCTGAAGAACGCGCCGAAGTACCCGAAGGGCCATGACATCATCCGCAGCATCGACAACCCGATCAAATCCAGCAGCCACCTCGTCGTCTTCCGCGGCAACCTCTGCCCCGGCGGCGCGGTCGGCAAGATCTCCGGCAAGGAAGGCCTCCAGTTCAGCGGCAAGGCCATCGTGTTCGAGGACGAGGAACACGCGTTGCAGGGCATCCTCAACGGCAAGGTGAAGGCCGGCCACGTCATCATCATCCGCGGCGAAGGACCGAAGGGCGGCCCCGGCATGCGCGAGATGCTCTCGCCCACCAGCGCCATCATGGGCAAGGGCCTGGGCAAGGAGGTCGCGCTCATCACCGACGGACGCTTCAGCGGCGGCTCGCACGGGTTCGTCATCGGCCACGTGACGCCGGAAGCCTTCGACGGGGGCCCGATCGCGGTGATCAAGAACGGCGACCCCATCGTCATCGACGCCGAGAAACGCGCCATCACGCTCGACATCGGCGCCAAAGAGCTCGACGCCCGCCTGCGCAAATGGAAGCAGCCGAAGCCCAACTACCGCCGCGGCGTGCTCGCGAAGTACGCCGCGCTGGTCAGCAGCGCCAGCGAAGGCGCGGTGACGGATAGGCAGTTCTGACGGACTGCCCTCGGCCCAGAAGGCTGGATCGCGAAACTCGGGTTCGCAGGGCAGGTTCCAAGCTCGGTCAACCAAGGTGTCGCGGATCTGGCCGATGCTGTCGGGCAGGCTCTTGACGATGAGCTTCTGGGGCCGAGCTGTGGAAACGGCAGCGACGACGACAGGTCCACAAAAGAAAACGTCCGCCGGAAGGGCGGACGTTTTTGTCTTGGGGATGCCTTCCCCGATGTTGTGGGGCGAGGGTCTTCAGCGACCGCCAGTGCTCAGGGCGCGGAGCGTCGCGACGATCTCCATCGCTTTCGGATCCTCCGGTGCCAGTTCAGTGATCCGGTCCCGGGTCTGGCGGGCGAGGAGCAGGAACTGGATGTTCTGCTCGTCGTTGGTCACCTGTTCGCGGACCTTCGAGATCGCGGTCAACACGCCCTCGAAATCCTTCTTCTCGACGGCGGCCCGCACTTCTGCGGCACCGGGCAACGATTCGGCGGCCTTGATCGCCGCCGGATCCACCGCGGGCGGCTTCTTGCAGCCGACTCCACCGACGGAGGCCGCAAGGACCAACCCCGCCACGAAGACGCTTGAGATTTTGGATGACATCGTTCGCATGGAAAGGATCACCGGCGATAGCGAGGGCCGTTGAGGAGTTCGTTCGGCGCCGGCTCCTTCTTGTTCACCAAGCTGTAGCACTTGTTCCATTTCACGTAATCCGCGCTGCCGCCGAAACGGCCGACGACCGCGCCGCCGGGAAGGTTCTTGGCGCTGGCGAAAGGCAGACCGATGCTGTTGGGCACGCCGGAGTGGCGCATCGAGAGGGTCTCGCCGATGGATTCCGGATTGTTACCGGCGTCGTTGAAAAAGAACGGATCGGACTCGTTCTGCTCCCACATCTGCCAATCGGTGGGCAAGAAGTCGGTGATCTTGTAGGTCTTGCCGTCCGCGGGCTGGGTACCCAACGACCCGGTGTAGCCGCCGATGTTGCCCGTCCAGCAGTAGGACGTGACCTTCACCGGGCGACCCAACCAAGCCTTCTTCTGCGCAGCGCTGGAGTAGCGGAGCGCCACGTCCTTCGGGCACCAGCAGACCTTGTAGGTGGAGAGAGCTGGTCCGAGCTGGCCGACCTTGAAGAAGGCGACCTGGTTGCTGAACTGCTTGGAGTTCTCATCCCCGCCGGCCGCCGAACCGGGAGTGGCAGGCCCGCCGGGGATGCGGTTCTTGTTCTGCGTGGCGTAGGCCCAGCAATCGGGGCCGGTCAGGTCGCCGCCCCAACCCGGGTGGGCGTTGTAGTCGTTGTTGTCCGACGCGTACATGTGGTTCGCGAGCAGGATCTGCTTCACGTTGGCCAGGTCGAGGGTGAGCTGGGCCCTGTCTTTGGCCTTGCTCAGCGCGGGCAACAACATGCCGGCCAAGATCGCGATGATCGCGATGACCACGAGAAGCTCGATCAGCGTGAAGGCCTGGGGGCGCTGACCCGTCCGGTTGGATTCTGGTTTGCTCATAAAATGATGGTTGAGAAGACGCCGGTGCGCGGTGTCCATTTTGTGCGGGCTGTCAAATGCAACCGTAGGGACGCCCGTTTTTGCGTGTCAACCGCAGAAACGACCGTCGAGAGGTCGTAGAGGCGTCGGACGCGCGGTCAGACGCGTACGTAGACGTACACGGCGAAGACGATGGCCGCGCCGCCCGCGACCGCTGCGAGGGACCAGAGGAAGTTCCGCTTCCGGGCCGCGACCGCGAAGGTGGAGACGATGACCGCGGCCTGCGCGGCCAGCATCCCGAAGAAGAACTTGCCGCTCCGGCGGTGGTGGCGCTCGGCCGAGACGTTCGCCTTGCGCACCTGGAGCTCGTAGAGGTTGGCGACGGTCTGGTTCAACCGGGCCTCGCTGTCGTAGCGGACGGAGTTGTGGCGCATCTTGGCGGCGGTGAGGTCCCGCGCAGCGGCCCTGTCCCCGGGCGGCAGCGCTTTCTCCAGGCGTTCGAAGGCTTGCGCGGCAGGTGCCGTGGCGGTGTCGAACGCCAGCGCCGCGTCCTTGGCGGCCTGCAGCGTGGTGACCAGAGCGGGGACGCCGACGGAAACCAAGAGCGCCGCGATCTCGGTCTCGGGTTGTTGTGCCTCGATGGCCTGCAGCGCCGCGGCGACCGCCGGGTCGTGGATCGGGGGCGCGGGGAGCGGAACCTTGGCCAACCCGGGATCGTCGATCGGACGGATCTCCGTGGTCGCGTCGAGCACCTCGAACGAATTCCGCTGCATCGCGCTCCGGATCTTCTTCGCCTGGAAATAGGCCCACTGGTCGCCGGCCTTCGATTGGAGCTGCGCGCCGTAGGCCCGGTCGTATTGCGCGCGGGTCATCTCGCTGGACGCCAAGCCGGCAAGCAGCGTGGCGATGACGGTCATGATCACCGGGGTCGCG